>DAHUYF010000039.1 GCA_027315365.1 Rhodospirillales bacterium
ACCGCCCGGCCGGGCGCGAACCAAATTATTGCATTGCGGCATGCAACCATGCGCGTCGCGCGCCGTTTTTTTGCCACAGCGACGTTCTCAAGCGAAACCAGCGGCGGAGCGTGGAGCGTGGCCCATAACACGGTGCTGATCACCGGCGCGAGCAGCGGCATCGGCGCTGCCTTCGCCAGGATATTGCCCGAAAGCACCCGGCTGCTGCTTACCGGCAGAAGCGAGGAGCGGCTGCGCCAGGTCGCCGGCGGCCTCGCCGGCGCGCCCGGGCGGGCCGAGGTGATCGCCGCCGATCTCGCCGGCGCAGACGGTCGCACAGCGGTGATCGAACGCGCGCTCGCGAGCGGGATCGATCTGCTGGTGTGCAATGCCGGGCTGGCCTGGTCGGGGCGCTTCCTCGATCAGCCGGTCACCCACCAGGACGAGACCCTGAGCGTCAACCTCCTCGCGAGCGTCGAACTGCTGCACGCGCTGCTCCCCGACATGATCGCGCGCGCCCGGCGGGAGGGGCGGCGCGCCGGCGTCATCGTCCTCTCCAGCATGGGCGCCTTCATCCCGGCGCCGGGACTAGCCTGCTACGGCGCGAGCAAGGCGTTCGTGCTGCGCTTCACCCAGTCGCTCGCGGCGGAACTCGCCCATGAGCCGATCGACCTGCTTGCGGTCTGCCCGACCTATACCGATACCGACTTCTTCGTCCGCGCCGGCCTGCCGCAGCCGCGCCGGGCGATGGCTGCCGAGGCGGTGGCGTCTGAAGCGATGGACTCGCTCGGCCATCGCACGGTGCATCTGTGCAGCCTGCACCGATACCCGCAGACGCTGCGGCGGCTCGCCGCCTTCAACCCTGCGCTTGCCGCCTGGCGCTGGCCGCGCCAGATCGCCACCCTGCTGCAGGCGTTCGCGCTGCGCCGGGACACGTGGCGGCAGCGGGGCGTGCCACAGCCGCGCTGAGACCCGCCGCGGCGCTGTCGCCGTGGCGCGGCGCTTGGTATAAGGCGACGAGCCGTTCGCGGGGCAGCATGTCGTCGCCCTTTTCCCATGTGCTCGATCCCGACATCGCGGACAATCCGCGGTTCCAGGATCTCGTCGCCTATTGGCAGGCGAAACGGGCGGGACGCGCGCTGCCGCTGCGCAAGGACATCGATCCGCTGGAACTGCAGCCGCATCTTGGCTCGCTGGTAATCATCGAATGCCTGCCCGGCCTCGCCGATTTCCGCTATCGCCTGATCGGCACCAACATCGTCGACGCCTACGGACGCGACAGCACCGGCAAGACCGTGCGCGAGCTTTACGAGGTCGCCGATCCCGAATATTGCGCCTTCCTGTTGCAGGTCTATCAGGCGGTCGCGACGCAGCAGGTGATGGCGCGGCTGCGCGCGACGCTGCGTCCCGTGCACAAGCAGTTCCGCCTCGCCGATTCGCTGCTGCTGCCGCTCGATGGCGGCGACGGCAGCGTGCGCTGGCTGCTGAACGAGGTGCTGTTCAGCTAACCGGCCGCCCGCGCCAAGGGCGCCCTGGCCTTTCGTCGAGACCTTCCCACGGGAACGCCGCCGGCGGGGTCGGGCGTGCGATATTAGCGCGCCATCGAACGCCCATTGTCCCTATGTCGCAGGCTGCGCCGTGCCCTGGCAGCCGATAGCGCCGCAGCCTCGTCGCGCCACGCCACACCGGCAACCCTCGACAAGGGCAGGTGAAACCGTCGCGCGGTTACGCCAGCATCACCTCGCCGAGCACGTGATCGCGCAGCTTCAGGCTGGCGCGCAGCAGGGCGTCCGCCGCCGCCTCGAGGTGATGGGCGATCGCGCTCAACATATGAAGCTGCCGACAGTCGAGCGTCGCGCTCATCAGCATCGTCATCACCGCGCGTTCCCGTTCGTCGGTCTGGTGCTCGACCGTGACGACGCGTTCGGCGGTCTCGAGGAAACGCTGCACCGCCTCGCGCTCGCCGCCGCGGCGCACGTATTGCGCCTGCTCCATCGTCCGCCGGAAGGCCTGCGCAGCGTCCGCCAGCAGATCGGCCAGCACCAGCAGAGGCTCCGGCAACGCGTCGGGCCGCGCGCTGCCGAACAGCAGCTGCGCGAGAAAGGCGGCGTCCTCCAGATGGTCCGCCGCGTCGTCGGCGGTCTCGACGATGCGACAGAAAACCTCCGTGCCCGCGATGCGCCGCACTGTCGATCTCAGTTCCTTGACCACGGTATCGGCGCGACTCTCCCACAGCTTCGCCCGGACGGCATGCTGGGCGAGAGCCTCGACACGCTCCGTCCCGCCGCGCCGCAGCGCGGCACGCAGGCCGCTCGCAAGCTGCGCGACGATCTCGGCATGGTTGGCGCATTCGACCAGGAAGCGCTGCTCGGCCGAGCGGAAATGGCTGAACAGCTCGGCGCGGACGCGGTCGCGGATGAGCGCCTCCGACTGGCCCTGCAGCAGCCCGGTCGCGGTGATTTGCAGGACGAAGCGGAGATAGTCCCGCGCCACGTCGTCGCCGATCATCGCGTGTAGCGGCTCGCCGTAGCGCAGCGGCGTCTTCACCGCCTGTTCCAGCGCGTCATAGACGAGCCGCTCGCCGCCAAGCTCGAGGAAGCCGCGATGGCCGACTTCCTGGGCCGCCGCCCAGCCGAGGATGTCGACCGCGGCCTCGTTCGGCACCAGCAGCCCCAGGCGCTTGCGCGCCTTGTTCCAGTCGATGAGAAAGACGATGCGCGAGCCGAGCCGTTCGAGAACCGCACCGAGCGCGGCGACGTCCGCTACGGCAACCTCGCCGAAGGCGAGGTAGAAGAGATCGGCGTCGCCGATGCCAGAAGCCTGCCGCGAGCGGATATCCTCCCAGTGGATGCCGGTCCCCTCGCAGAGTGCCTGCAGGAAGCGCAGGCGCGGCAGATGAATGTCGGTATAGGTCACCGAGATCCTCAGACCCGTCACTCTGATGACCAGGACGTGCGCCTCGGTGGTGCCGATGTCGTTCTGGATCAGCAGCGCGTCGTTCGCACGCGCCGCAATGGTGTCGAGCCCCGGGTGGTCGAATTTGAGCGGCGCCGTTCGCTTGACGCCGGCCATGAACGCCGCCACGGCGGCGCGATCGGGCTCGGCGAGGCCGTAGGCCTTGGCGCCGGCGATGTCCATGGTCGAGACGGCCCCTTGCAGGCGGTTCAGCTCCTTGTGCAGATCCATGACCAGAAGGTGGAAACCGTCCCCGGCCTTCGGCCGGCCCGAGGTCAGCGCCGCGATCATCTCGCCGCTGAGCAACTCCTCGTCGACTGCCGGCCGCGCCTCTATCAGCCGCTCGAGGCGCTCCGCGAAGCGCGCGTGGCGCTGGGCTGCATCCGGCGCATCCTTTGCGGCGACACCCAGCGGGGCGATCATGGCACGCAGGGCGTCATCGAGCAGCGCGATGAGGCGCTGCGCGCCGGGAATGTGATAATGGCCGCGCCCGTCATGCTGGGCCCGGGCAATCACCCGGTCCAAGCCCGGCTCGGCGAGGCCGCAGGCCTCGCGCTCCTGACGCAGCGACGGCGCGGTAGCCTGAGGATTCTCCGCCTGGCTCGCCGCCATCTGCAGCAAGGAAAGAATGTATTTGGCGCGCTCGTTGGCGACGAGCGCCGCGGTGAGCAGCGCCGGCAGCAGCAGGGCGCGCTCGCCGAGCAGATCGACAATCTGCGTCTTTGCCGTCATCGGTTCCTCGCCTCGCCCCGGCTGCCGCGACACTGTCACGAAGAGACGCGCCTCTTCGCAGCGCAGCAATGCTAGTCGCCGCCGACCATTGACGGCGTTGATCTGCCTCAACGCCATCGGCGATTTGCCGGTGCCTGGCCGACGCCGCGATCAGCATCGCGGCGCCGGCGCAACGTCCGGTTCCCAGAAACAGGCGAGCCGGCCGTCGGTGCCGCGACGCCAATGGCACGAGAGCCGCCGCCGTTCCGGCAGTCTGTCGAGGGCGAACAGGCGCGCGAGCTCAGCCGTGGCCTCATGCGGCGGAACGGCGCCCGGCGCTGCAGCCGGGCGAAAATCGAGGATTGCGGCGGTCATGTGCACGCCTCCTTCGCGTCAGATCGGTTGCACCGACCCGGGAGGCGCGGGGTGGAGAGCGTCTAGGGCGAGCGCGTCTCCGGGATCTCGCGGACCTCCCGGGCAATGAATCCGGCCGCGGCCACGGTCGCTTTGCGACCGCGGTCGGCGGACGGGGTGTTGCTAGGTCGGGGATTCATCGGATCCCATGGACTGGTTGCAGGAGGCGCCGGCACGAACGGGTTCGGCGACCGGCGCGTCGAGCCATATACTCTCGCGGGAGATGGGATCAAGGGGAAAAATCCGCCGGCACCCTGAAGGAGCAGCAGAAGCCGCGGCATCGCATCCGGCGACGGCGCGGACCGCTGGAAGCGGTCGAGCGCGCGCTGCCGCAAGGAGACAAGCTGCGCGGCCGTGCCGCAGCGAGCGGCCGGGGAACCGGTCGAGGCCGTTCACTCCTTCCTGACCTGAGGGCGGCGGAACTCGTCCCATGGCGTTTGACACCGGCGTTGCCGTGTTGTACCGATTAGTAAAATAGTGACCGATTGGTACACAAAGACGGAAGCTCGTCATGCCTGCGCCCCTGCCGCCCTTTACTGCCGAGACCGCCGCGCAGAAGGCGCGCATGGCGGAAGATGCCTGGAACAGCCGCGATCCCGAGCGGGTGGCACTCGCCTATACGGAGGACAGCCGCTGGCGCAACCGCGCGGAGTTCATCACCGGCCGCGCGGAGATCGTCGCGTTCCTCAGGCGCAAATGGACGCGCGAGCTCGACTACCGGCTGATCAAGGAGGTCTGGAGCTTCGCCGGCGACCGCATCGCGGTGCGCTTCGCCTACGAATGGCATGACGATGGCAGCCACTGGTTCCGCTCCTATGGCAATGAGAACTGGGAATTCGACGGCGGCGGCCTGATGCGTCGACGCCTCGCCAGCATCAACGATCTCCCGATCGCCGAGAGCCAGCGCAAATTCCGCTGGCCGCCGGGCCGGCGGCCCGACGACCATCCGGGGCTGAGCGAGCTCGGTCTCTAAGTCCCCGATGCCGAGGATCGTGGCCGAGCGCGCCGATGCGCTGCCGGCGCTCGCCGAGGTCTTCCGCGAGCACGGCTACGAGGGCGCGAGCCTGTCGCTCATCGGCGCCGCCACCGGGCTGGGCAAGGGCAGCCTTTATCACTTCTTCCCCGGTGGAAAGGAGGAGATGGCGAAAGCGGTGCTCGGCGAGATCGACGCCTGGTTCGAGCAGCACGTCTTCGCGACCCTGCGCGAGGCAACCCGGCCCGAGGAGGGCCTTGCGGCCATGCTCGATGCGGTCGACGGCTACTTCCGCAGCGGCCGCCGGGTTTGCCTCGTCGGCGCTTTTGCCCTCGGCGATACCCGCGATCGCTTCGCGCGCGAGATTCGCGGCTATTTCTCCCGCTGGGCGGCGGCGCTGTGCGCGGCGCTGGCGCGCGGCGGCCGGGGCGCGGCGGCGGCGGCAGCGCTCGCCGAGGAGATCCTCGCCGACATCCAGGGCGCGATCGTACTGGCGCGGGCGCTTGACGATCCCGGCGCCTTCGCGCGCGCCGTCACCCGGCTTCGGCGCCGATACGAGATGGGGCGGTGACGGACGAGGTGTCGGGCGCGCCGCGCCTGCGCCTGGTGCGCCACCGCGCCAGCGCCCGCGCCGCAGCTTGTCCCAAACCGTCGCGCGAGGTACGGTGCGTCCGATCGAAGCATCTGGAGACTGTTCGATGGATCTCGGCGCGACCATCGACACCGAACATTTCGGCACCATCCCCGTCCGCCATCGCATCTGCCCGCTGTGCGGCTGCAACAATGATCTCGCGCCGGCAATCCGCTACTCGCACCGGCCTTGGGTGGTCAAGGAATGCGCCAACTGCAGATTTGTCTATATCGACCACACGCCGCACTACGAGCTGCAGTTCGAGACGATGGCCTGGGAGCGGACCACCAAGGTCGAAGAGCACCGCCGCGCTGAACTTCGCCCCATTTCCTATAAGGCGAGCAAGCGAACGCGCTTTCGTCTGCATCTCCTGCCCAAGCGAACGATGCTTGGCTTCATCGCGGCGCGCGTCGGAAGCGGCAACGTCCTCGACCTCGGCTGTGGTGATGGCGCCGCCCTGGCGAGCTTCCCGGTCGCCTTCACCCCGTTCGGAATCGAGATATCCTCGCAGTCGGCGGCGATCGCCGATCGCGCCTTCCGAAGTCGCGGCGGCTACGCCGTGAATGCGCCGTGCGTCGAGGGGTTGCGCCACTTTCCCGAAGGCTTCTTCGCCGCGGCCGCGCTTCGATCCTATCTCGAGCATGAGGCGGCCCCCCTGGCGGTGTTGGAAAACCTGCATCGGGCGCTGGCGCCGAACGGCATCGCCGTGGTCAAGGTGCCGAACTATGGATCGCTCAATCGACGGGTGATGGGGCGCCGCTGGTGCGGCTTCCGATATCCCGACCATCTCAACTATTTCACGCCGGCGACGCTGCGCACCATGGCGACAAAGACGGGCTTCGAAACACATTTCGGGATCACCGGTCGGCTGCCGACGAGCGACAATATGTGGGCGCTGCTGACGAAGCGCGGCTAATGCGGTAGAGCGCGATGGGCCCCCGCGCTGACGGCGGACGGCTCGCGGCCTTCCCGACCAGCCCGATCCGCCTCTCCCCTTGGCAGGCTGGCGATCAGCGGCTTTCCGGAACGAAGGCGACGTCCCAATACTCGCGCTCGCCCCTGCCGAGCAGCACGGCAAGCGTCTGGTAATTCACGGTGCTTCCCGTTCGCCCGTAAGGCACGACGAGACGCGGCGCATAGCCCCGCGCCTCGAAAAAATCGAGAAGCCAACGCGGCGAATCGCCGGCCTGGCGCAATGCCTCGGGCGTGATCTCGCAGAAGACCACCGGACGGTGCCGCGATATGGCCCTCGCCGCTCCCGCAATCACCTTGGCCTCGTAGCCTTGCACATCGATCTTGATCAAAGCGATCCGGCGCTCGGCAAGCCCGCTCGATTCCAGGTAGTCGTCGATCGTGCGCACCGGGACGACGATGGTCTCGCCGCGTTCCCAGACATTGCCCTCGAGCAAGCTGTGGCCGCCGGGGTTGGCGAGATCGATCGTCATGGCGGCACTCCCGCGCTCGGCCCCGAGGCCGGCTCTTTCCGCCACGACGTTCCGGTGCTCCAGAAGAGCCGCGTTGGCCTCCAGAAGCTTGAACGTCGCGGGGTGGGGCTCGAAGGCGATCACCAGGCCGTCGCGCCCGACCAGGGTTGCCGCCGTGAGCGCGTAGTGACCGAAATTGGCGCCGGCATCGATGACGAAATCCCCCGGGCGAATGAAGCTCTTGAAGGCACGCGTCTGATGCGGCTCCCAATGGCCGCGCCGGATGACCGCCCGGGTCAAAGTCCCGCGCTTGGGATGCGCCCAGAGCCGATAATCGGCCGTCCGCATCAGGAACGGCTGCGCCGGACGAAGCGTGTAATAGAGGCTTCGCCAGATCGCCGCGAGCGCCGCGTTCGTCGCGATGCGATGCGTTGGAAAGCGCGCCGCGATGAAGCGGAAGGCTATGTCGCGCATGGCCTGCGCGACCGTGGCGAGACACGCCGCGCCATGCCAGCGGGAGCGAGGCGGTCGGAGCGGCGACGATGGCGGAAAACCACAGGGCTGATAATCGGCTAGGGAACGACTGGGACGCCAGGAACCTCGGCCGCGGCGGCCCGGACTTCGGTGAAAATGCAGCTCGCGCGGCTTTTCATCGCGACCGAAGGCGACCGTGGCACGCCGCCGGGACCCCGTCAAGCATCGCGCCGGGCGGGCGGGCCGTCGCGGGAAGGCCGCGGCCGATGTCTCCTCATAGGCGCAAGGCGCCGCTCTGCAGCCGCTCATGAAGCGCGGCGTCGAGAGTCACAAAAGCCCGGCGCCGCCGATCATGGAAATAGAGCAGATCGGCGCTGGCGGCCGGGTCATACCCGTCGCGCAACAGATCCTGCTTCAGCAGCTTGAAGGTTCCCGTCACCGCAAGGGCATCGCGGATGCGCAGGAAAAGCGGGCGCGCGTAGTCGGGCAAGCTCTCGTCCAGGTGCCGCCGCAACCGGGCGAGCGAGAAGTCCGGGCCGGCGACGACCGCGGCCATCCCGGCGCGCCCCTCGGCGCCAGGCACCGCGACGCCGTAGACCGCCGCCTCGACCACCCCCGCGCAGGCAGAAATCGTCTCGGCGACGTCCGATGTCGACACGTTCTCGCCTTTCCAGCGGAAAGTATCGCCGATCCGGTCGACAAAATAGAAATAGCCCCGCGCGTCGCGCCGCATCAGGTCGCCGGTGCGGTACCAGGCATCGCCCGCCGCGAACACGTCGTGCAGAAGTTTTCGCGCGGACGCGGTCTTGTCGGTATAGCCTTCGAAGCGGCCTCCAGGGCCCGACTCGTCCGCGCCGATCTCGCCGATCGCCTCGCCCGCCTCGTTGGTCGCCGAGCGCCGGCAGAAGCCGTCGGCGCCGCGGACCGGCTCACCGGTCCCAGGATCGACCTCGATCAGCGCCACCGGGAACCGATGAGCGAGGAAGGCGGGGATGCGGCCGATGGCGCCGGGCTCGCCCTCGCAGTTGTAAAGGGAGAAACTGCCCTCGGTCGCAGCATAGAATTCAAGGATGCGCGGCACGCCGAACCGCCGCTGGAACGCCTGCCAGACATCGCCGCGCAGGCCATTGCCGCAGCACAGCCTCACCCGGTGTTCCCCCTCGCGCGGATGAGGCGGGCTGTTCACCAGGTAACGGCAGAGCTCGCCGATATATTGCAGCACCGTGCAGTTCTGCTCGACGATATCGTCCCAGAAGCGGCTCGCCGAAAATCGCCGCCGGATGACCACGGCGGCGCCGCCGACCAGGGCGGCGCCGGTCGCCACCACGCCGCCGGTGCTGTGGTACATCGGCAGGCAGTTGTAGAGCCGATCGCTCGGGCGCATGTCCATCATGCCGGCAAACCAATGCGTCCATTGCATCAGCCGGAAATGGCTGACCGCGGCCGCCTTCGGCGGGCCGGTCGTTCCCGAGGTGTAGATGTAGAGCGCTTGGTCGGCCCCGGTCGGCGGTCGACGCTCGGCCGGCCGCAGGCGCTCGCCTGGGAGCAGCTCCACCTCCGGCTCGATCGGCGGCATGCCCTGCGCATCGCCGCCCTGCACCCAGCATCGGATGCCGGGCGCGAGCCGCGGGAGCAGGGCCGCCACGGCACCGGCCCGCTCGGCCGCGACGATAATGTGCGTCGGGGCGACGATGTCGATCGAGTGCCGCAGCGCCTCGCCGGCCAGATTGGTGTTGAGCAAGGCGACGACAATCCCCGCCCGCGTCAGCCCCAGCCAGATCGCCAGGTATTCCGGGCAGTTCGGCATCAAGAGGCAGACGACATCGCCCGGGGCGATGCGCTGGGCGAGCGCCCAGCGCGCGTAGCGGTTCGATCGCTCGGCCAGCGCGCGATAGCTGAGGTACTCGCACTCGCCGATCAGGGCCGGCGCGGCGCCGAACCGATCGGCCATGCCGTCGATCACCGCCGGGAAGACCATGGCGGGGTCGCGGGAGACGGGCGCGGTCGCCTCGAGGGCACGCAGCCATGTCCTGAGGGCATCGCCGCGATCGCCTTGCGAGCGGCTGATCATTTCTTTTCTTATCTTCCATCCAGAGCCTTATTGACGCATTATCGCAGAAAGAACGGCGCTGCGCCAGCGCCGACGCAGCGGAGGGCGGCTTGGCCCGTCTTATGTCCGAAACACATCGCCCCCCCGCGGCCCGCCGGGCGGCGCCCCGCCGATTTGCCGCCTTGGACGGCTGGCGCGGCGTCTGCGCGGTGCTCGTCGGCCTCTATCACGTCGAGATCATCGGCGAGATCTATGCGGGACATCTGCACGGCGTAACGATCGTCGACAACGCCTATCTGTTCGTCGACTTCTTCTTCGTGCTCAGCGGCTTCGTCATCGCCCATACCTACGGGTCCCGGATCGCGGGCGCCGATGATTTCCTTTCCTTTGCAATCCGCCGGTTCGGCCGGGTGTGGCCACTGCACGCGGCCGTCCTTCTCGCCTTCATCGCGCTCGAACTCGTGAAGTTCTTCGCGCGCGCGCATGGCATCGAGACCGAAACCGCAGCGTTCACGAGGAGCTTTTCCTTACCGTCGATCTTCACCAACCTGCTGCTGGCGCAGTCGTTCGGCCTTCATTCCGGACTGACCTGGAACCAGCCGAGCTGGAGCGTCGGTGTCGAATTCTATACCTACCTGGTGTTCGCGCTGATGGTGCTGGCCTGGCGCCGCCGCATCGCCGCGGCCGCGACGCTGACGGCGATCGCGGCGGCCTTGGTGGTGGCCCTCTGCTCGCCGGCCCACATGCGGACCACCTTCGATTACGGCTTTTTCCGCTGCCTCTACGGCTTTTTCATTGGCGTGCTCGTCCACCGGCTCCATCGGTCCGGCCGCGGCGTGCGCCTCAATCCGACGGCGCTCGAGACCGTCGTGGTGCTGGCGGTGATGCTCTTCGTTTCAGCGGCGGACGCGCGGCCGATTTCCCTGGTGTCGCCGCTGATCTTCGGTGCCGCGGTCCATGTCTTCGCCTTGGAGCGGGGCGCGGTTTCCCGCTTGCTGCTGACGCGCCCCTTCAGGGCCGCGGGAGCGTGGTCCTATTCCCTCTACATGACCCAGGCCCTCATCCTGGTGCTGATGGCGCGGGTCATCCGGCTGACGCAGGCGCATCTCGGAGCGGAGCAGCGCATCGTTGCGACGGTCGAAGGCAGCCGGCAGTCGCTGCTGTGGTTCGGCAGCAACTGGAGCGCCGATGGCCTGGTCCTGGTCTATCTCGGGCTGCTGTTCATCACGGCGTCGATCACCTTCCGTTTCATCGAAAATCCGGCGCGCGCCCTCTTCAACGCCGTAGCGCTTCGCACGGAGAGCCGCGCCGGACGCGCTGCCGCCCACGGATACCGCATGATGAAGGCTCCCCCGCCATGATCCCGCAGGACAGACGACAGGACCGGCCGCCCCCGTCACTCGCGCGGCGCATCCGCTGCCGCGAAATAGAGCCTGCCGACGTCGACGCGATCGTCCGGCTGCTCGCGCGCGGCTTTCCGGCGCACTCGATGGAGAAGTGGGCGCGCGTGCTCCAGCGCCTCACCGAGCACCCGACGCCGCCGGGATTTCCGAAATACGGCTATCTCCTGGAGCATGAGGGCGGGCCGGTGGGCGCGCTGCTGCTGATCTTCTCGTCCACGCCGGCAGGCGCTGGAACGAGGCTCCGTTGCAACGTATCGAGCTGGTACACGGAGCCGGCGTTCAGAAGCCATGCGACGCTGCTCGCCTCGCGCGCGCTGAAGCACAAGGACGTCACCTATTTCAACATCTCCCCGGCGCCGCACACGCTACCCATCCTAGAAGCGCAGAATTACCGACGCTATTCACGAGGCGTGTTCCTCGCCGCGCCGGCGCTCGGTTCTTGGCGGCCCGGCATTCGCGTCGCGGCGGCCACGCCCGGTCTTTGCCCCGGCAAGGATCTGCCGCGCTGCGAAGTCGAGCTGCTGCTGGCGCATGCAGGGTATGGCTGCCTCAGCCTGATCTGCACGGCGGAGGGACGACGCCACCCCTTCGTCTTCGCACGACGCAAGCGGTTCGGCTGGCTTCCCTATGCCCACCTTGTCTTTTGCCGCGAGGTCGACGAGTTCGTCCGCTTTGCCGGACCGCTCGGGCGGTTCGTGGCGCGACGCGGCTTGCCGCTGATCGCACTTGACGCGAACGGCCCGGTCGCCGGGCTCGTTGGACGCTACGCCGAGTCCGCGTCGCCGCGATGCTTCAAGGGGCCGGATCGGCCGCGGCTCGGAGACCTCGCCTTCTCGGAACGGGCGATGTTCGGATTCTAGCGCCGCGGCGCGGCACCTCCCGGAGCGCTGCGTTGAGCTCCGCACCGATAAGGCCGAGCGCGGTTCGCGCATAGGGAATGACGCCGGCCATCGCATAGAAGAGGTGGATCATGCCGGGGTGGCAGGCGTAACCCACCTCGACCCCCGCCTCTTTCAAGCGATCCGCGTAGGCTCTGCCTTCATCGCGCAGGGGATCGAACTCCGCCGTGTGGATGCATGCCGGCGGCAGTCCGCGGAGGTCTCCGACCCGCAGCGGCGAAACCCACGGATCCGCCGCATCGATGCCCGCCGGCAGATAAAGCGCGAGTTCCCGCTCCATCGCCGTCTGATCGAGCAGATAGCCTGTCGCCATGGCCCGGCGCGACGCCTGCGACGCGGTGAAATCCGTGATCGGGCAGAGCAGGAACTGAAGGACGAAGGGGGGCTCCGCGGCGTCCCGCGCCATGCGGCAGACGGTCGCTGCCAGCGTGGCGCCAGCGGAGTCGCCGCCGACCGCCAGGCGCTGCGGATCGATGCCCAGGGCGAGCGCATGCTCCCTTGCCCAGGTCGCGGCGCGGGAGCAGTCCATGAGGGCGGCCGGGAATTTGTGCTCCGGCGCCAATCGATAGTCGACCGCGACGACGCGGCAGCGGGCCCGGTGAGCCAGACTCCGGCAGAGCGCGTCATGGGTCGCGAGGGTTCCGGCGACGAATCCGCCGCCGTGAAAATAGACGAGCCCCGCGCTTGGGCCACGATCCGCCGCCAGCGGCGTGTAGAGACGCAGTCCGAGCGGGCCCTCGGGCCCCGGCAACAGGCGATCCTCGACGCGGCCCACCGGTTCGGCCGGTCCGGAGAGCCGCATCAGCGCGGCGAAGCGCCGCCGCCACTCGGCCAGGCTCGCGCAGGACGCATCGGCGCGGCCGGCCGCCACCATGGCGAGCAGACGGCTCGCGTGAGGATCAAGCGGCATGCCGCAGCGCCGCGCGCACCAGCGCCGGCCAGTGCTCGACATTGAGCCCATGCGTCGCGAACATGGCCAGTGCCAGGCGATCCAAGCCGAAGGCGACGCAGCCGGTATGGACGACCTCGCCGGCCGCGCCGCGCAGACCCCAGATCATGGCGAAATGGTCGCGATGGTAGTTGAAGCTCATGCAGGCGGTCGGCTCCTCGGAAGAACGCACCGGCACCAGCAGCTCGAATTTGAGCGACTGCTGAAGCTGGCTCACCGCCATCACTTGGCCCGTGCGGCCAAAGAAAGGGTCGCTTGCCGGCATGATGGCGCGGGTCAATCCGAGTTCGCCCGCGAGCTGTCGGCCGCGCGCGATCCAGCGCTCGCGGAATTCCATGACCTGCTGCGCCGAGCCGATACAGACGTATTCGCGCATCCGGAACGATTGCAGGCGATCAAGATGGCGCGACGGCTCGTGCCTGAAGCAATCGCAGGCGACGTCGAAGCTGAGCCCGGCTTCCGGCACCGGACCGGCCGCCGCCGCCAGCGGATAGAGGGGATAGCAGGCGGCGGGCGTGAGAACGAGATCTGCCGGCGTCACCGAGTCCGTCCAATCGCCCCCGGTCTCGTCGCAATCGGCGGCGCCGCGGATTTCCGCTTCCGTGCCGTGGAGCGCGCAGACACAGCCCAGCAGGTTGGGAAAGCTTTTGAGATATCCGGATTTCTCGAGATCGCGGCGGCTCATCACCGGCGGAAATCGCAGGATCTCCGTGCCCGGCTCGCGCAGACGCGAGATGAGCGAGGAGAGGCCCTCCACCACGCTCTCGTAAAGCGGCGTGCGCGCCAGGACGCCGTCGACGCCCATCGGCCGAAACAGCGTCGCCGCCATGGCGGCGAGCGGCTCGATGCGTTCGGCGGGACTCTCCAGCACCCTTTCGATTCCGGCCTTCATGATGCTCCACGACCTCCCGTTGTTGGCATGTGCCCCAAGCGGCATCGCCCGGCTCAGTTCTGCACCGAGGCGGGGAGAGCGCTCAGCAAGGCGGCGCCCGCCACATTCGCCAGGATGCGGTCATTGTTGATCATGATCGGCGAGGAGAGGACGTCGCGCAGACTCCGACCGACACTGAACTCGCCGTCGTTGCGATAGCCGGACAAGCCGCACGCCCTGAAGGCGCTGAGGACTATGGCGACCGACAGTTCCGAGGCCTCGACCTTGGTCAGGTTGATCATCGTCTGGAAGTCGAGCGAGGCCAGCACCCGCTCGTCCTGCGCCGCCGCTTCGTAGCTGCGGACCGCCGAGGCGAGCATGCCGCGCAGCGTTCGCAGCGCGGACGTCGCCTTCATGAAATGCGGCGCGCCCGGCGGCAGCTGCCCGTTCGCCTGGCGTGCCGCATGGCGCAGGAAATTCTGCGCGCGCTCAGCGGCGCCGGCTGCCGTCCCGGTCCAGACCGCCGCCCAGGTCAAATGCGCCAGCGGCACCATGGTCTGCTGATGGATCTTCTCATAGGGCACCGGCAGTATCTGGTCGATCTCGCCCTGCGCCTTCAGCGTAAATCCGGCGCTGCAGGTGCCGCGCATTCCCAGCGTGTCCCAAGCGAGGAAGGGCTCGAGCACGTAGTCGTCCCTGAGGAAGGCGATCAGCACCTGGTCCGAGGCGGCGGCGTCCGGCGACCGGCGGGCGGTGGTGACGATGCCGTCGGCGTGCGCGCCGTAGGAAATCACCGTCGCGCGCCGCTCGAGGCCGATGCGGGAGCCGTTGCGCTCCACCGCCGCGGCACTCGAACGGATGTCGCCGCCACCCTGACCTTCCGTGGTGGAGGAAGCGAGCAGCAGCTGCTCGGCGCAGATCCGCCGCAGCAGGCGCTCGTGCCAAGCGCTGTTGCGCCCGTGGCGGACCAGGCAGGCGATTTTGGTCTGGTGCATGGCGTAGATCATGGCCGTGGAGGCGCAGGCGCGGCCGAGGCGATAGCACACGTCGACGATATCGGTCGCGCTCCTTTCCTCGCCGCCCAGCTCCCGCGGCACCATGATTCCCAGCAGGCGCTGCGCGCGGGCGGCGGCGATCGCTTCCCCCGGGAAGCGTGCGTCGCGGTCCACGGTCGCGGCGCAGGAAGCGGCGATCGCCGCGACGGCATCCGCGCGCGCATCGAGGCTGGCAACGCCCGGGCCGGTCTTCTCGGCGGCGGCGTCCGCGGCCGGCCGAAGCTTGTGCAGGGTGGTGATCCGGGCTTCAAGCGTCATGATGCGTTCACTCCTCGGGCAATGCAGCTGGCGGCAATCCGGTCGACGGATCGGCGTGGTCGGGTCGTCGGCCCCCTGCCATCAGGCGCTCGCGGCGGCTTGCAGTGCGTCGACGAGCGCCGCGACATCCTCCGGCGCGGTCCCGCCATGAGTGACGCAGGCGCGAACCACCGGCCTTCCCTCGAAGACCGCCTCAGAGACCCAGGCACGGCCCGAAGCGACGACCCGCCGCACGACCGCCCGGACGTCGGCGGCGCCGGCCGGAGGCTCGATGCACAGCACAGCGAGGGATGCATCATTGGCGGTGGTCCAGGCCTGCGCCGCGAGTTGCTCTTCCAGCCGCCGCGCCAGCGCCACGGATCTCTCGACATGGGCGCCGTAGCCGCTCCACCCCGCAGCCGCGAGCGACAGGAACAGCCGCAGCCCGAGAAAGCGCCGCGACCACTGCACCGAGGTCATATAGGGGTCGAGGTCGGCGACCTTGGACGGCATGTAGCTGGCCGAGACATGGAACGCCGAGGAGAGCGCGTCGGGGCGCGCCGCCAGGAACATGCCGCAGCCCATGGTCGTCGCCAGCCATTTATGGGGGTCGACCGTCACCGAATCCGCCAGTTCGATGCCGGCGAGACGCCCGCGTAGCCGGTCGGAGACGACGAGCGCTCCGCCCCAGGCGGCATCGACGTGGTACCAGAGGCCGGCGCTCCGCGCGATGGCACCGCAGTCCACAAGCGGATCGACCATCCCGGCATTGGTCGTGCCGGCGGTGGCCGCGATCATCACCGGCACGCAGCCCGCCGCACGGTCGGCGCGCAGAGCGTCGGCGAGCGCGTTGGCATCCATTCGCCCAGCCCCGTCCGTTGCCACGAGACGCACGGCGGAGCGCCCGATCCCCGCCTGATGCGCGATCTTGAGCCAAGCCCGATGGCTGTCGCGCGAGGCGTAGAAGACCGGCGGACCGGGAAACGCGCGGGCCCCTTCCGCGGCGAAGCGCGGAGCGGCGCCGGTGAGAGCGCAGACCAAGGCGGTGTAATTCGCCTCCGTGCCGCCGGTCGTGAAATGGCCGGTCGCCTCGGGCGGCAGGCCCGCGCGGCGGGCGAAGGCGCGAATGACATGGGCCTCGATCTCGACCGCGACCGGCGAGGTCGTCGAACTCGCAAGCTGCGGATTGAATGTCGCCGTGATGCGGTCGGCGCATTGCGCCGGAAAGCTGGGAGCGGGATTGAAGAGACCGAAATAGCGCGGGTGCGTGACCTGGACGATGCCGCGCTCCATCCGCGCCACGGTCCATTCCAGCATCGCATCGAGCGCGCGCGGCGTCTCGAAGTCGAAACCGGCTAGTTCGCGCTTGAAGCCGGCAAGATCGATGGTCGGCGCAACGGGCTGGGCCGCGACCTGGGCATCGGCCCGCGCCAGTTCCTGCGACAGGAGATCGTCCCACCGCTGCTGGTCCTCGCGCGGCGGAAACAACGCCGAGCGGCGCGGTGCCGGCGGGGGAATGCTTGCCTCCGCGCAGAACGACGCGGCTTGCCCACGCTCGAGCCGGAGCGCCTCCGCCGCGCCGGTCATGCGTCTCCTCCGAGCGCCGGGAGAAGCGCCGACCTCATCGTCGCGGCAACGGGCGGCGGCACATGACGCCGGAGGCCGCGCTGCTCCGCCAGATAGGAGAGCCAATTGGCATAGAGACGCACGGCGAGGCCATGCCAGCCCTGCGTCAGTCTCGCTTCTGCCGCCGCGGCAGGGAAGCTTTCGAGCAGATCGGGATCGCGGCGGACGAGCGCCCGGCGCCGGAAGGCGCCGAAGGCCGCCGCCTCTGACTTGTCGAAATAAGCGCGCGGCATGCGGGGATAATTCTCGCTGCGGCCGGCGAGGTAGGCGCCGACGTCTCGGCGGTACTCGCGGAGCAAGGCACTCGCGTCATATTCGGGATGCCCCTGGAGAAAAAGAAAGAGGCTCGCGCGCTCCTTGCAGAAGATGTCGGCGCCGGCCGCGGCCGAAGTCGACAGCATGCGGTATCCGGCCGCGATGAGAGCCCCTTGCGGCAGCTCGTTGTAGCGGGAATGCGGAACCCGCCAGCGGTAGGGCGTGCCGGCAAGGATCGGGTGGTCGGCGGCCCTGACACATTCGTAGAGGCCGGAGAGTTTCTCCGGCAATGCACGGCGGCCGACGCCGTCGAGATGAAGCACTGCGGCATGGGCGGCCAGGCACGACCAGACCGCCGAGAGCGTGTACTCTTCCGCCCAATCGATCAGCCGCGTCAGGCTCGGCCAATAGGGCTCGTCCTCGAGGCAGGGTGCCCGCGGCGGTATCCCGGTCACGATCAGCCCGTCGAGGCGAGTGTCCCGGAGCGCGGCGAAATCCTCGTAGTATTGGTGGATGTGGGCGGTGGCAGCGTCGCCGCGCGGTACCTCCGGGAGGGAAAAGAGCAACAGGCGAACCGGCACGTCCCCGGTTGCGGCGGCGAGCAGCCGGCCGTACTGGCGCTCCGTCGCACACAGCGCGGCATCCGGCATGTTGTTGACGAGGCCCACAAGCAAGGGCCGCTCCGGTTGCTGCGCCGCGCGCGAGGCGGCTGCGACGGCAAACGCGGACATCACCGCATCCCCGCCGCGGCACCCGCCCGGACCGCCGCCAATCGGCCCCGGCCGGGCGCCATCGCAGCGTCCAGCGCCTGGTCGAGGTCGCCGATGATATCGTCGATATGCTCGATGCCGATGCTCAGCCGGATCGTCTCGGGAGTGACCCCCGCCTTGCACTGCTCCTCGGGCGACATCTGCCGGTGCGTCGTCGAGGCGGGATGGCAGGCAAGCGATTTGGCGTCGCCGAGATTGACCAGCCGCTTGACCAGCCTCAGCGCGTTATAGAACCGCTTGCCGCCGTGGTAACCCCCGCGAACGCCGAAGGTCACGAGCGAACAGGCGCGACCGGCGAGATATTTGCGCGCCAGGGCGTGGTAGGGATTATCGGGAAAACCCGCATAGTTGACCCAGGCCGCGCGCGGATCGTTGCGCAGAAATTCGGCCACCCGCCGTGCGTTGTCGACGTGCCGCTCGACGCGCAGGGCGACGGTCTCGATGCCTTGCAGCAGCAGGAAGGCGCTCAGTGGCGACAGCACCGAGCCCATCGTGCGCTGACAGACGCTGCGGCAGCGCCCGATATAGGCGGCGGGACCGAAATGATCGGTATAGACCAGACCGTGATAGGACGCGTCCGGCCGGGTGAGCATCGGAAACCGGTCGGCGTGCTTTTTCCAGGGGAAGCGGCCACTGTCGACGACGATGCCGCCCAGCGTCGTGCCGTGCCCGCCCATGAATTTCGTCAGGGAGTGCACGACGATGTCGGCGCCGTAATCGATCGGCCGCAGCAGAATCGGAGTGGCGACCGTATTGTCGACGATCAACGGCACGCCGTGATCGTGCGCGACGGCAGCGAGCGCCTCGACATCGCAGATATTGCCGGCGGGGTTGCCGACGCTCTCGCAAAAGACGGCGCAGGTATCGGCATCCACCAGCCGCGCGATCGCAGCGGGCTCGTCGGACTCGGCGAAGCGAACGGCAATGCCAAGGCTGGGCAGCACGTGCGCGAAAAGGGTGTGGGTGGTGCCATAGAGCTGCGGCACGGAAACGAGGTTCCTGCCGGCCTGCGCGATGGCCAGGACGGCATAGTTCAGCGCCGCCTGCCCGGAGCTGGCGCTGAGCGCCTCCATTCCGCCCTCGAGCGCGGCGACGCGCCGCTCGAGCACGGCGTTTGTGGGGTTGCCGATCCGACTGTAGCGATAGCCCTCGGCCTCCAGGTTGAAGAGCGCCTCGCCGTGCTCGGCGCTGTCGAAGGCGTAAGCCACCGTCTGATAGATCGGCACCGCTACGGCCCGGGTCGTGGCCTCGGGCTCGTAGCCGCTGTGAATCGCCATGGTTTCCTGTTGCATCCGGGGGCCGCCTTCCGTTCCGCCGCCCCGTGTCGATCGCATCGGCTGTCCCGGTGCGTCCTGGGCGGTTGTATTTTCTTTTCTTTCTTATCTTTCTCCCGCCGCCAGCGCTTTGCCAAGCCGTCGAATGCGGGAAAATCGATCCCGGCCGAAAGCGCGGCGGTTGAATCCCGCAATCGCCCGCGCTTCGTCTTCCGCCGGCACGCCGGCTGTCGGACGTTCCTAGCGGTGCGCCGCTGGCGGTGCTTCGGCCAGCGACGAGCCGCCCTCGCTCGCCGCCATGTGCCGGTACCATCGGGTGATCACCAGCGCCGCGGGCTTGTTCTGCGGCGTATACCCCTTGAGCCCGTCCACGACCCGCTCGGGATGGAGCACGGGCTCCCAGTTCCACAGGAAGGCGCCCTTCATCCACGCGCTTTCCCGGCTCCAGACGCGGAAGAAGGCCTCGTAGGCCCGCGCCTGGAGCTGCAGGTCGACGGCGCCATCCCATTTCCAATCGCCCGGACGGGTCGCCGCCCCGGCCACGCTCTTGTAGCCGATCTCGGTGAAGATCACGGGCTTGTGGTAGCGCCGCCACAATGCGCGATAGTTTTCCATCGGCGAGTGGTAGTGCGATCGCGCTGCCACCCAGGGATTGGATGAAATCGTAACCCAGCCGGCGGCGAGTTCGTCGACCGTGGGATTGCGCGCATTCGAAAGCGGATCGTAGGCGTCGACGCCGATGTAGTCGACGGCATCCCAAAGCGCGACCTCGCTCACGCCCGGCCACTCCTGTGCATAGACGAGCGGCCCGCGGTAGACCTGTCTGACCGCCCGGATGATGCGCAGCCACTGGTCGCGATATTGGCCACCGACCATGCTGTCGAGCTCACAGCCGATGCCGAACATCTCGACGTGATTGACCGCGGCCATGGCGGCGTAGTGCAGCAGAAAGCCCTCATAGCTCCTGAACCATGCCCCCGGCTCCCGCGGCGCATAGGCTGCGCGCGGCTTGCCGTCCGACGGGTCGACATGCGGCTTCAGCAATACCGAGAGGCCGAGCGCATGGGCGTCCGCAATCGCCTTCAGCACGTGGATGTCGGATTCTGTCCGATCGGTGGCAAAGAACTCGGAGTCCCGGACCGTCTTGCTGAACTGCGTCGGGACGATCGCGACGAAATTCGCGCCGGTCTTCGCCAATTCGGCGAGCGCCGCCGTCGACGCCGCCGTCGCGTAGGTGCCGCTGCGATAAGACGGATAGCTGATGCCGCGGATATCGAAGGCGCCCGCGGCCGGAAAACCCGGGTGACTTTGGACACGGGAGAGCCCGCCCGCCGATCCGCCGAGCACAAGCGCCGTCGCGCCGAGCAGCGCAAATGCCTCCGTCCGCCGCGGCGGCACGGCGCTGCAGAGGCATCGCGCCGCCGCGAGGAACCGTCGGGATAGCTCGATGACGCCGCGGCTGAACGCGCCCGCGCCGTGCCACTGTCCGCGGGGATCGATGGCCATCGGCAAATCCTTTCACGATAACGTCTCGAACGTCTCGGCAGCGCAACGGGCTCGACCGGGGCCGCGGGCGGTCGCGCACGAAAACGCTTGCGGCGACCAGTATTTTGTTATCGCGTAGCATGTTATCTCCATCCGGACCCGTCAATAGTATTTTCGCTCAAGACGAATTTTGGCAAAAACCTCCGCAACGCGGCCGCTTTCGGTTGCTTCGCCGCGTGTTATCGTTTAAGAAAAAAGGTGTACTTTCGACGGTGCCGACCGGAAGCCAACCAGCCGGCGAACAAATCGAGAGGCGACGTGCCCCCGCACTCGACGCCGAAGCCTCGGCCGCTGCCGATGCGCCACAAAAACGACCGACCCGCCTCGCGGCGCAGACCAGGCTCCGGAGCGGAAGGCAGGCGGCGATGAGATATCTCGTGACCGGCGGCTGCGGCTTCATCGGCTCGCACCTGGCGGAGCGGTTGATCTCACTCGGCCATCACGTTTGCATCCTCGATGATCTCTCGAGCGGCCATGCCGCCAACGCACCCTGCGAAGCCGAACTCGTTATCGGCGATGTAACCGAGGAGGCGAAAGTTCGCGCCGCCACGGACGACGTCGACGGTTGCTTCCACCTCGCGGCCGCAGCGTCGGTGGCGCGTTGCAACAGCGAAGCGATCGCCACGAATCGGGTCAATCTCGTCGGCACGCTGACCGTGCTCGCCGCCGCCGCTCGCCGCAACGTGCCGGTGGTCTACGCCTCCTCGGCCGCGGTCTATGGCGCCAACGCCGCGGTGCCGCTCGGCGAGACGAGCGAACTGCGGCCGCTGTCGGTCTATGCCGCGGACAAGCTCGCCTGCGAGCTTCATGCCGGCGTAACCAGCCATCTGCATGGCATCCCGACGGTGGGACTGCGCTTCTTCAATGTCTACGGCCCGCGCCAGGACCCGGCATCCCCCTACTCTGGCGTCATCTCGATCTTCGCCGACCGCCTGGCAAAGCGACAGGAGCTGACGATCTTCGGCGACGGCGGCCAGGTGCGCGATTTCGTTTTCGTCGGCGACGTCGTCGACGCGCTGGTCGCGTCCATGGCACACCGCCGGTCCGGAGCATTTGTCTGCAACGTCTGCACCGGCGAGGCCACCACGATTCTCGGCTTGGCGAACATCCTGGCCGACATCGTCGGGGCGCCCGCCCGCCTCGCTTACGGACCGCCGCGCGCCGGCGACGTGCGCGTCTCGGTCGGCGATCCGCGCCGGCTGGCCAAAGTCTATGGGCGGGCACCCGCCACGGGTTTGCGCGCGGGATTGACCGCGTTGCTGCACGAGGACGCCGAGACCTCGCCGGCGCCCGCCCGCGCTCAGCGGATGACGGCGTCGCTGACGGCGGGTCGGACGTGATCGGCCGATCGCCGCGAACCCGCGGCACTGGCGTTAGGCCGTGCTGCCGGCATCGACCGTGAGTACGGTACCGGTGATGTTCCTCGCCCTGTCCTCGAGCAGGAACTCGACGGCGCCGGAGACGTCGGCGATATCGGCAAGGCGGCGCAGCGCGCTTCGCCGCACAATGCGCTCGCGTTCCTCGCTCTCCAGCCCGGCCGTCATGTCGGTGGCGATAAAGCCGGGAGCGACGGCGTTTACCGTGATCCCCGCCCGTCCGACCTCGCGCGCGAGAGAGCGGGTGAAGCCGATGGCCGAGGCCTTGGTCGCGCCATAGACCGAGAGCCCGCTATAGCCGGTGAATCCGACGATCGACGCGATGGTCACGATGCGGCCGCCACCGTCGGCCAGCATCGAGCGAACCACATATTTCGTCAAAAGCACCGGAGAGACCGTATTAAGGCGTATCAGCCTATCGATCTCCGAATCCGGCATGCTCGCCAAGACGCCGCTCGTGCCGAGCGCGGCATTGTTGACGAGCGCATAGATCGATCCGAATTCCCGGCGAAGCCCGCGCACGAGATCGGGGATTCCCGCGAGATCGGCGAGATCGAAGGGCCGGAAGTGAATCATACCGGTGGACGCGTGCTCCGCCTCCCGCGTCGCCGAGGCGAGCTCGTCGCTGCGCCGGCGCGCGATGCCGATGACGGTGTAGCCCAGCGCCGCCAGGCGGCGCGCGATGCCGAGACCCAGCCCGCGGCTGGCGCCGCTCACGATCACGCTACGCGCCACGGCGCACCAGCTTACCGGCGTCCGTGACCTCGAGCGACGGCACGAGGTGGACCGCCGCCGGCACTTTGTACGGCGGCAGCATCCGCTGGCAGGCGTCCAGGATCTCGCTTTTGATGGCTTCGCCGTCGCCCGGCGCGGCGCGCACCACGATGTCCGCAACCAGGACCGCGCCGATGATCGGGTTCCTACGCGCCTTGACGCGCGACATCCGCACGCTCGGATGGCGGTTGATCACCGCCTCGACCTCTTCGGGATGCACCTTCAGCCCGCCGACATTGATGACGCCGTCGGTGCGGCCGACGAAGAAGTAGCGCTCGCCCCGCTGCTCCACCAGGTCCCCGGTGTCGACGAAGCCGCTCTCGTCCTTCAGGGAAGGACCGCCGAGATAGCCGATCGCGGTTCGCGCAGAGCGGATGCGCAGCGTCCGCTTTTCGATCTTCATCTCCACCGCCGCGCCTCCGCGCCCGATCAAATCGGCTGGAAAGCCCGCGAGACCATCGCCGACTTCGAACGCGACGCCGGCCTCGGTCGACGCGAACGCATGAGCGATGCCGGCGTCGGGATAGGCCGCACGCAGAGCGTCGAGTATGCCCTGATCGGCGATCTCTCCTGAGAGCCGGACGTAGCGCGGCGCGATCCGTCGCGCCGACGGACTCATGAGGGCGCAACGCCAGTGGGATGGGGTTCCCGAGATATGCGTCACGCCGCATTCGGCGGCGCGGATCAGGAACTCTCCTGTCGTCTCCTCAGGACTCGAGAGAAGCAGCGACGTGCCGGCGAGTAGCGCGCGCAGGAAGATCTGAAGCCCGCCATAGCGGCGGATGTCGTAGAAGGTGCTCCAGACGGAGCCGCGCGCCGGCGGCGCGCCGCCGCCGATGGGCGCGGCCAGGCTCGCCAGCGTATGGATGACCAGCTTTGGCCCACCCGTCGTACCGGAAGTCAGCAGAATCCATTCGGTCTGCCGCGTGTCGCGGCGCTCGCCAGCGAGAGGCAGGAGCCCGGTGCCGCAGGGTATGACCGCGACGGAGCTCGGAACACCGGCACGCAGGCCGTCGCAGACCACCGCCTCGACGCCGGCCTTGGCCATGATCGCCGGAAGATGCGTCGCGGACAGACCGGGCGGACAGAGTACCGCGCGGCGCGCGACGCCATCGAGCTCGATGAGCGCCAGACCGGCGGCGAGCTGGTCCCCGGTCCATACCAGCACCGAGCGGTCGCGCAGTTCGTCGAGCCGGCCGCCCAGACTCGAGAGCCGCGCCAGGCTGCCCGGCACGACGCTCGCCGCCGCGCTGCGCAGCGACGCATCGCCCGAGCCGCCATCGCTCAGCGCCTGCAACAGCGGCGCCTGCCTAGTCCGGAACATCGGCGACGCCGGGGCGGCGGGTTTCGTAGAAGGCGACGAAATCGCCGAAGGTGACGGGAAACGCCGCGTCCTCGGCAAGGCCGAAAGGATCGTATCCCAGCGTATCCTCGAGCCGCGCGACGATGATCGCGAAGCACAGGGAATCAAGGTCGGAATCGGCGAGGACGAGATCGTCCGACAAGGGCTGCAAGGTCTTGCCCTGCTCTTTTGCCACCCGCTCGAACTGAGCTTCTATCGCGGGCCGCACCGGTGTCGCTCGGGTCAGCACGGCGGCTTCTCCAGTCGGATTCATGGCGCACCTGCACTCCTGGTTTCTATCTCGCTTCGACCGGGACGGACCCGCTGCGGAATTTCGCGGTCGCCCGGCATTCGGCTGTTGCAACGTCGCAGTTTTGAATGATAAGAAAAGAAAGTCAATAAGAAATGGAAGCAATGAGGCGGCGCGCCGGCCAAGCGCCGCGCCGTCTCGGGAGAAGATCGATGGATGGTCATGCAATAAGGTCCCCGCGTGCGAGATTGATTGCGTTGGTCGAGCAGCTCCTGGCGCGGCGGTCGACCGTCCGGGCGGTTGCGCCCGAAGACGCCCTGACCGAGATCGGCGTCGATTCCATGGGCATGGTCAGTCTCATGCTCGCGATCGAGGCGGAATTCGACATCATGATCGCCGCGGCGGACATCACGCCCGAGAATCTGCGCTCCGTGGCCACCATCGAAGCCCTGATCGCGCGGCGAGCGCCGGTCGCCTCGGCGTGAGCGCGCGCGGCGGAGTCGATGAAATTGGAAAGGCGGGAGCGGCGCCGTGGATGGCCGCGGCGTTCGGCGCGGCACTCCTTCTGGCGGCTCTGGTCCTGGCGGTCATGGGCGCCGGAGTACACGGCACGGTAGCGGCGCTCCGGGCGACGGCCCGCCTCTCCTACCTGCTGTTCTGGCCCGCCTATGCCGGGGGAGCTCTGGCGAGACTGTTCGGGCCGCGCCTTGCTCCTGTGGCACGGCGTGCACGCGACTTCGGCATGGCCTTCGCCGCTGCGCATCTCGTGCATCTTGGGCTTGTCGTCCGGCTCTATCGCATATCCGCCCGCCCGCCGCTCTCAGCGGAGATGTTTGTGTTCTTCGCCATCGCCGTCGTCTGCACCTATCTCCTCGCGCTCCTTTCGCTCGCGCGCGTCGCCGAGGCCGTGGGCCGGCGCCGCTGCCGGATCCTGCGGACCGTCGGCGTCGAATACATCGCCTTTGCCTTCCTGGTCGATTTCGTCATCACCCCGTTGCGCCTCGGCGTCACGCAGCCGCTCGACTATCTGCCCTTCGCGCTCCTGGCCGCGGCGGGGCCGATGCTGCGTCTCGCGGCCTTGGTGCGATATCCTCGGCCGGACCGGTGGGCCGCCCCGCTCTGACGCCGCCGGCTACGAGCGCACAAGGGGGGTACTCGGCTGCGGCGGCGCGCCGGCGAACCGAACCGCGGTGTCCGTCGAGCTCCGCTTCGACTGGCTTCGGTCTTTGCCCTCCACCTGCCCATGGCGTCGGGGCCATTCTCCGAACATCAAGACGCAAGCGACTTGCGGCGCACTGGATCAATCGTCATCCCCGCGGCGCTTCGCCGGCTCGCTGCCGAGCGGTGGCGTGCAGCAGGCGCGGCGACCGTGGCCGCGCTCGTCCGACCATGTCGCGCCGCCATGCCGACGCGGCTTCCCCCCACGGCGACCGCAACAAACAGCGCCCATGCGACGCTGGTCTGGTCCATGGCCGTCGCTTCGGTCACCGCATGAACGACGAAGATCAGGAAATAGCCGACCCGCCAAAGGCACTCTTCGCGCGTGCCCTGCGCCGCCCGCGACATGATCCCGAAAAAGCTGCGCACGAGAAGCGCGACGAAAACGATTACGCCGAATAATCCCACGGCGAGCCACATTTCCAACAAGCCGTTATGCGCACTCGGCACGCGCCAGTTCAGCGCATCCCAGATGGTGCTGGCCGGACCCCAAGGGTTGCTCCAGAACGCCCCGTACCCGTAGCCGGTCCAATATCTCTGCTGGATTGCATCCCAACTCAGATACCAGATATCGGTTCTGCCCGTGAGCGTGGCATCTCTCCCGAAGAAAACGAGTATCGGTTCGATCATCGTGCTCGCCACGAGAAAAACGACCGCGGCTACCGACAGCGCCAGGGCGAGAAGCACGTCGAATCCTCGCGGCGTGCGAAAGAAGCGGCCGACCAGCGCCAAGCACGGCACGAGCGCGAGCACGATGAATAGCGGCGTCTTTGACGTCGACAGGATGAGCAGCGCGGCCGCGGCGCCAAGCCCGAATAGATAGATCCGACGCCGCTCGGCGATATAAAGGACGTAAATTCCAAGGCTCTCTATCAGCATCATGGCGCCGAGCTGGTTCTTGCTGGCAAACACCCCGCGCCAGGCGCCGGGATGCTCCGCGTCGTGACAGATCCCGATCGCCGGAAAGGCCAAGGCAAGCAGCGCGCCGCCGATCATGTCGATACCGAGGGCGAGAACCATCAGTTTGACGACGGCGAGCGCGTCGAACCGCGCACCAAGATAGATCGCGAACGTGGTGGTCAACGACAGTGCCATACTCCGACGCAGCGTGTCCTCCGGGCTCACCGACCACAGAGTCGACAGCAACGTCCAGCTCAGGAGCAGGATTAGCGGCCCGTTCCGTTTCGCGACCGTCCAGATGGCTTGCCAGTGACGGTGTGCCAACACCAACACGACGAGATAGACCGGGTACCACGACAGGCGAAGGACTTGGTCGTCGATGCCGGCCGGCGCGGCGAGACCGCTGGCCGGCAGGCTGAGCATTGTGCCGAGGCTGTCGTCCAGGTCGGGGATCAGCGGCGCGACCGGTCCGGACATCCAGAAGAGCACGGCGACGGCGGCGATTTTTTCCGGCTCCAGGAACTTGCGCCACGTCGACGGACCGGGACGAGATGGCGTCCGGGCGTCGCCCTGCGCCGCCGCCTGCCGTGCCTCCCCTGCGCGCGTCCCCGCCATGTCCTCGTCCGGGCTCTGCCGCCACCGATCGCGGACGATAGCACGGAGCTGCTTTTGGACAACGCATTTATTATCGATCTGCCCGCAACGAAAATACGTTAACGCGCCGGTTTATCCGAATCCTGCCGACGCAACCCGCCCGCGACGCCGGCCAAAAATCTTATTTTATCTTTTCGCTCAACGTATTTTCGACTATGCTGCGCTCTCGCCTCGAGCGTTGCGGAGCAGCGCGTGATCAGAAAAAGGATCTACATCATTGCGCCGGGCGGCGCGCTCGCGCGCGGCGGCATGGGCCGCATGGTGGCTCATCTGACCGACCGGCTCGCCGCCGACCGGACGCTCGCCGTCGCGACCATCGACACCTATGGCCGCCGGGTCAACGAGGCCAGGGCGCAGTATTTCATGCCGTTTCACTTTCTCCGCGCGGTGTTGCGCCTCTTTGTCGCCTGCGCCACGCGGCGGATAGCGTTGGCGCACGTGCAGATGGCGGCCTATGGAAGCGTCTACCGCAAATCGGTAGTGATGCTGATATGCCGCATTTTCCGCGTGCCGGTCATCCTGCACATCCATGGCGGCGACCTCGATCGGTTCTGCGCGGAGCTGGACGCGCCGCGGCTTCGCGCGCTGCGCTGGGTCGTCGCAGCCGTGTCGGAAGTCATCGTGCTCGGCGAATACTGGCGCGAGTTCGTCGCTTCCACGCTTGCCGTCCCGCGAGAGCGCGTCACGATCGTGTACAATGCCGTCCCACGTCCTGTCCTGGCAGCGGACAAGGGCCGTCGCGAGCGCCGCGAGCTCCTGTTTCTCGGCATGGTCTGGAAGGAAAAGGGCATCGATGAGCTGCTGACCGCCCTCTCCCTGCCGGTCATGGCCGGCGCGGCCTGGCATCTGACCATCGCCGGAATCGGCCACATCCCGCATTACCAGGAGCGCGCGCGGCAGCTTCGGATCGCCGACCGCGTCGCCTTCGTCGGCTGGACGGACGCAAATGAGACGCAGCGCTTGCTGGAACGCGCGGACATCCTTGTCCTACCCTCCCACTTTGAATGCTTTCCGATGGCCGTCGTCGAGGCCATGGCCCATGGCCTCGCCATCGTCGTGACCCCGGTGGGCGCGGTGCAGGAGGCGATTACCGACGAGGAGACCGGACTGCTCGTTCCCGTCGGCGACAGCGATGGGCTGGGGCGCGCCATAAGACGCCTGATCGACGATGCCTTGCTGCGCCACCGGCTCGGTGCGCACGCGCGAGCGCGCTTCTGCCAGGCGTTCGACCTGGACATCTTCGAGCGCCGCATACGCCAAATCTATCGCAAGCACATGATCGCGGGCTGAGTCCCGCACCGATCAAATCGATGGAGGAAAGCCTTGCTTGCTCGCGCTCGGCTTATTGTCGCTTCCGGCGTGCTTGGCGTCGCCGCCGGGGCGGGACTGCTGACGATCGCCATGGGTGCCGCCGAGGCGCCGCCGGTGTTGCGTCCTCAGATCGTGAGTTCGTCGACCAGTCTTCAGTCGTTTCTGTGGGTCTACGACGACGTCGAACGCACCATCACCTTCTGCTTTACCGCCGCGTCGCCGGCCACCGGCCCGCAATACGATTTCACGTGCAGGAAACATGCGATAAGCGACGCGACCGCGGCGAACTGAATCCTGCCGTGCCGCCGGTTTGCGTGCGCGCGTTCGCGACGCCGCTTCGCGGCTCAGCGGCCGGCGTCGGCTGCCCCTTGTCGTTTTTCTTATCTAATTCGTAAAAGAAAATATGTTGCCGCCTGGCAAACGACCGGCATAGCATAGCGTTCGGCACCGGCCTGCGTCCGGCGCGCGCCGCGGCAGGGGCCGGGGTCGCGGATTACCCGATGCGACCCGGCCGCTGCCGCGCGGAGGCTGCCATGAGTGCACTGCACGATCCGCATCCGGCCCCTCGCCACCTCGCGAAGGCGGCCTTCTCGCTGCGGCCGACGCGGGTGGCAAGTCGGCTCGCGCGCGGTGAAATCTGGTACGCGATCGGCCGCTTTGCGCGCATCCGGCGTGCCTACAGCGGCATGAGGGCGCTCTTGGAGCGCGTCGACAGGCGCCGGGTCCGGAACCATTATCAGGGGTCGCTGTTTCCTGCGTTCGAGGTCGCGGATGCGGTGGCGACGCTTCGCAGCGAAGGCGTGGTTTGCGGTCTTCGCCTGCCCGCGGAGACCCTGGCGGAGATAACCGCCTTCGCGGAGCGGCAGCCATTCGTGCCGCTCCAGGGAGGCCCCCCTGTGGCCAAGCACGACGTATGCGGCGGCCTGCTCCCGTCGGGCCAGCCGGCGGTGGTCGGGCGGGTCGTCGATCCCGAGGCTTGCGCCGCCGTCCATCGCGTCGTTTACGATCCGGCGCTCCTCGCTTTGGCGCGATCTTATCTCGGCTATCGGCCGGCGATCACCCGCACTCAGCTGCATTGGAGCTTCGTCAGTGACGCCGCGCCGGACTATCGGCGGGAGCTGGGGCAAACCATCGATTATCACTTCGACGTCGCATGGTTCAATTTCCTCTATGTGTTCTTCTATCTGACGGACGTCGACAGCCGATCCGGCGCGCACGCCATCATTTGCCGTTCCCACAGACGGAAGCCGCTGTCGATGCTGTGGCACTCGGCGCGGCAGTCGGATGAGGCAGTTTTGCGGCGCTATGGCGCCGCCAGCGAACTGACGATCGAGGGCCCGGCCGGCTCCGGCTTCGCCGAGGATACGTCATGCTTCCACAAGGCACTGGTGCCGGTAACGCGCGAGCGATTGGCGCTGTTCATTCACTACACCTGACGCGACGCCCGTCGATCCACCCGTAGCGTTGCAGCAACTCTTCGAAGGCCGGTCGGAACGGGATGGCCGAGGCCGCCGTGTCGGTCGGTCGTGCGCGGTCGCCGTGCAGACCGTCATCGGTTTCGCCGGCGTCGCATAGTGCCAGCACCTTGCTCGCGAAATCCCCGGCCTCGTCGGCGATGAAGAGGCGCGGATGCGCGCTCCAGTCGTCGAGCCCGCGCGCGCCGACGCCAGTGGAGACGACGGTCTTTCCCCGGTCGAGGGCGTCCAGCGTCTTTATGCTCACGCCCGTGCCTGACAGGAGCGGCACGACGATCACCCGTACGCGGTCGTAGAACGACCGGGCGTCGGGCAGGTATCCGCAGACCTCCACTCCCGGCCATCGACCGCCGATATGGGCCAGCGGCTTGGCGATATGCCCGGCGACCAGGACCTTGAAATGCGGACGGACCCGCCGGATGAGCGGCAGGACCTCCGTGCAGAAAAACAGAATTCCCTCAAGATTGAAGGGATAGTCACCGCCGATGAAGCCGGCATCGAACGGCGGAGCTGCGCCGGCGCCGGTACCGTCGGGCGGGTGGGCCGGAACGGAGGCCTGCCGCGGCGGCCAGCCAAGATGTACGCACGGCACGATCCGCGCAAGACCCGCCTGATAGAGGGCGTGCTCGCCCGGCGAGCTCGACAGCAGGCAGTCGAAGAGCGCGCACAGGCGTGCCTCTTGCGCGCGCGCGCGCCGTGGCGCCATGCGCGACAATAATTGACGCAGCCGCATGTCGCGGAAGCGCTCGTACTGCCTGAGATCGGGAAACCGCCTGAAGAGCCCGCTCAGAGCGTCGCGCTCCTGGCGCTCGCGGGCGACAAAATCATCGTGGATATCGAGAAAGAAACTCGCATCCGGCCGGCGGAGATTGCCCTCGCCGAAGAGCGGCACGGAGGCGAGCTTGCTCACCAGGAACAGGCGGAGGTCGTGGTGGCGGATGAAATCGGCGACGGTACGATGGACGGCGCCACGGCCGAGCTCCTCGATCCATCGCGGCGCAAAGACGGTTCCGGTAGCGAACCTGGATGCCGCGCGCAGGACCTTCCACGCGCGGCTGCGCGGCGCGCCCGGCAGTATCAGATGGGCCTGGCAGCGTTCGGCCAGATACCGCTGCGCCTCGCTGACATCGCCGCCGTAGGAGGTGAAGAGGATGGCATAGAGCGCGTAGTCATCGGCGAGAAAATCGATCCAGTTCTTGTACACGAAGGTCGATCCGTCGAAGACCGGCGGCGAAAACTGGTCGGCGACGAAGGCGATCTTGAGCTTGCCCCGCTGCGGGAGCCGGCACACCGCGCCGGCGATGCCGGTCCCGTCGCTCATTCTCGGCACATGCCGCCCGGCATCGGCGACGTGGCTTTCCGCCCGACGGCTGCCGATTTGGACGCCACGGCACGTTTCGCCCTCAAATAAGGAGCGCGGATATCGAAGACGAATCGCTTGCCGTCGATGATCGTCCTGCTGCCGAAGGGGCATACCGTGTGCAGTCCCGCGCCGTAGCCGCTCCCGGCCGCCGGGGCGATGCGCCCGGCCGGCGCCTCCGCGAAGTCGGTCGGGGTCAGCGCGATGACGCGGTTGATGACGATCGCCCCGCCGTAGGTCCGCGAGCAGTCCTGTGCCGGCCGGTAAAGCGTGCCGCCGATGAGGAAAGGCCGGCCCGCCGGCCGGCTCGACGATACGTCGCATTTCAGCGGGTTGAGGCGATGCGGTTGCCACGGTCCACGAAGCGCGGCGGCATGCCAGGCATAAAGCTTGTGCTCGCCCCCGTCCTCGCCGCTGGTGCAGAAGAGCCACCAGCGGCCGCCGTGAAAGAAAATCGAGCTGTCGAGAGCCGGGAAGTCGTCGATCAAGGTTCCGGCATGCTGCCAACGGTCGGGGAAGCGAACCGCCCGATACAGGTCGACACGGCGGTCGGCGGCGCTTTCGGGGACACAGAAGGTCGTCCCTTCCAACTCGAACAGGAACGGATAGGAACGGTGCGTCCCCTGATCGAAAAGCGCGATTCTCCGCGGCGAGCGGTCCGCGCCGGTGAGCGGGATGGCAGAAATCCAGCCGAGGCCGGTGCGATGGCTGTACTCCTCGAAGAGAATCGATCCCGGCTGTTCCGGCAGGGCGAAGGGATCCGCGTGGTAGTGCAGCGGCCGGGGTGCGCCCAGCCAACGCACGGCAGCGGGCTGTCCATCGGCGACGACCCGCTCGATCGCTGCATCGACGATGCCGATGTTCCAGTACTCCAAAAGAAAATGTCGCCTGAATGCGGCCAGCAGCAGCGTGACCACCCGGCGTGCGAGAAAGCGCAGGACGGCGACATTGCCCGGTATGACGCTTTGCGCCGGCGGCGGCGCCGGGACCGGCGGCCTGGCGCGCCCCTCCTCCAGCTCGAGCAAGAGCTGCCGGCAGGCGCGCACGCACCAATCGGCGCTACCGAAGAGCGCGGCATCGAGACTGCTCGCACAACTCGCTCCGGCGCGGAAGGAGCCGCGATGCAGCGTCCCGGGCTGGGCCGCGGCGGCGAACCGAAGCAGCGCACGATGCAGCTCGGATCGCCCTCGCCGGTAGCTCCAGAAGGCGGCCAGGAGGCCGTGGCGATCCTCGGGATGCCCGTGATAGGCCCAGATGCCGAACCGGCTCGCGCTCAAGATCTCGCCGGCAAGCCGAGGAAACGCGAACTGAAGAATGAAGTCCAGCCGGTGACGGCGCAATTCCGCCACCTCCTCGGCCGGAAAGTCCCCTGCGCGCTCGCGGCGCTGACGGACGTTGCTGCGTATGGCCGGCAAATGGCCGAGTTCGGCGGCCAAGTCGACCGGTCGCAGCGCCTTGAGCCGCGACAGGCCCCAGCAGCGCCGGTAGAGCCGGTAGAGAAGCGTGCGGAAAACCCGCGCCTCGCGCGCCCGATCGTCGTGCTCGCCATCCTCGACGATCAGCAGCGCCGGCTCGGCCAATCCGGACGCCAGGAGACCGCGAACCGCAGCGGCTTGCCAGGCGGGGAAGGCGGACCCGCGGCACATGATGCCGAACCGCAGCTTCGGCGGCCGCTCCGGCGCCGGATATGCCTCCGCGATCTCGGCAGCGGACGTCGTCATCGTGCGGTCAGCCAGCGCAGTAGCGCGCTCGTCGCCGCCTGCCGCAGATTGAGGAGGTTCAGGGACCAGAGGGCGACGGCATAGACCGCGACGCCGAGGCAGATCTGACCGGACAGGACCGCGCGACCGCTCAGATGCGCAAACGGCACCAGCGCGACCGCCATCGCCAGCACCGCCGCCGCGACCTTCGCGGTCTCGCGCAACGGGAACGGCAGGCGATAGACGCGACGCGCGGCAATGAGCGCGTGAGCAAGGCCGGTGAACTCGGTGAGGACCACGGCCGCGCCGGCCCCCATATAGCCGAAGCGCGGGACAAGCAGACCCAACGCGACGAGATTGACCGGCGCCATGCCGGCGGCGATCCAGAAGTAGTGCGACGTGCTGCCGGTCAACTGGAAGGCATGGTCGACGAAGTTGCCGCGAATCCCGGAAACGACCGCCGCAGACGCCAGCAGCGGCGTCAGATGGATAACCGCGTCGCGGTAGCTCGGGCCCACAAGGATGGCAACAATGTTGGGGGCAAGCAGGGAAAGACCAACCGCCCCCGGTATCAGCGCGCCGATGAGCGCGATGAAATTCTGCTCGAGCTGGCGGTGACTGGCAAAGCGGTTGCCGCTGTCATAGGCGAGCACCGCCAGCGGATAGGCCGCCGAGCCGATCGCCTGGGCCACCATCTGCAGGCTGCCCTGCACGACCACCGTCGCCGCGGTGTAGAAGCCGACCGCCGAGATGCCGGCATCCATGCCGAGGACGAGCCGGTCCGACCAGCCGCAAAGGGAGAAAAGGCACAGGCTACCCGCAATCGGCATGCCAAAGCCGACAAGCCGGGCGACATGCTGACGATCGATGCCGCGGCTGAGGGAGATGCGGACCCGACGCGGAAACAGCAGGCAGACCGCAAGCGTCGCCGACAACGAGACGGTAAAGACCGCAAGCCCGTTGCGGCTGCAATAGGCTGCGACAGACATCAAGGCAGCGCCGATCGCGGCTCGGCTGACGTTGAGAGCGAAAAAGCCGCCGAAATCGAGGCGGGCGGCAAGAAACGCGGCGTTCACGTCGACATAGGCGAAGACGAGGCTGCCGGCCGCCGCGGCGGCGGCCACCGCCGCGACGCCCGGCGCCAGCGGCAGTAGAATCGCGAGCCCGCCGACCAGGACCGTGAACGCCGCCAGGACGGCGAAGACCGCGAACACCGAATTGACAAACCGGGCGTCGGCGGTCCGCCCTGTCGCCAGGCGCGTGATCGACAGGCCGAGCCACCCGAACGCCGCAAGCGCGAAGAGCTGGGACAGCGCCGAGGCAAGTCCGTAGGTGCCGTATTGCTCGGGAGGCAACAGGCGCGTGAGAGCCGCCGCGACCAGAAAGCCGATCACCCCCGGCAAGAACCTTCCGAGTAGCTGGATCGAACCGTATTTCGCCAGCATGCGCGTTACCGCGAGCCGCGGCGCTGCCCGGCCGCGCCACGCCGCCGGAGCGAGGTCTCAAGGGCTTTACCGCACATAGTAGACCCGGTTCTGCTTGTGATAGTACTCGATCTCGGCCGGCGAGAAGACTCCGCGCCGCAAATCGACTTGCGTGAGCACCGCGCCGCAGAGCCGCGCGCCGCTCTGGAAAAGTTTGTTCAGCGAGGTCTTGGCGATCTCGCGCGGCGTCACGCCCCAGCGGATGGCAAGCATGGTGGCATCGACCCAGCGCGACAGCGTCAATGCATCCGACACGGCGGTGACTGGCGGCGAGTCCAAAATCACGATGTCGTAGTGCCGTCGGCATTGATCGATCAACGCGCGCATGACGGGCGACGCGACGAGATCGTGGGGCGCGGGAGCTCCCGCTGTGGCACTCATGACGTCGAGCGGCGACTTGTCATCCTTATATATGCCGTCGCGCCAATCGACGTCGCGGTTGAGCACCTGGGTGAGAGAGGGCGTGTCGGGCGGCGGCACGATCGCGCTCGCGACTGACGGGTTGCGCAGGTCGCAATCGACGAGCAGCGTCTTCTTTCCGGCGATCGCGAAGCTGCGTGCCAGCGACATCGCGAGGACGGATTTTCCCTCATGCGGCAGCGACGAAGTGACCAGGAAAGTCTTCGGCGCGGCGCGGACGGAAAGTCCACCCGCCTGGATCGAGTTTCTAATGTAGCGAATCGCCTCAGCGAAGGTCGAATGCGGCGCGCTGGCCACCAGGTTCTGCGGCGCTTGCCGCGGCCACACGCTGGGGACGACCGGCACGGAGCCCAGGCTTGGCAGCTCGCATTCAACCTCGATCTCATGGGTTCCCTTGAAGCCGTGCCGGGTCAACTCCTTGAGGAAGGCGAGCGCGGCGCCCGACAGGAAAGATACCGCGACGACGATCGGTAGATGAGTGGCGAGCTTGGGAAAGGACGGCGCCACCGGAGCTACCGCCGCCGAGACGACGCGCGCGTCGGCCTGTTGGATCTCCTCCTGCGCGCTTACCTGCTTGTAGCGAGTGAGCAGCACCTCGATGAGGGCGCTGTTGGCGGATACCTCGCGCCGCAAGTCGCGGAGCTTTCCCTCGGCGCGGTCGGCGATGACGGTACGCTGCTCGAGCTCCTGCAGTCGCGTCCGCAGTTCGCCGTCCTTGGCGCGCGCTATGTCGACCTCGTTCTGGAGGCCTTGGATGATGCGCGCCATGGCGGCCTGTATGTCTTGCTCGAGCGTCCGAAGCTCCGCGCTCGCCTTTTCCACCAGGGGATGACGATCCCCGTAGGTTGCCTCGAGCTGCGCCTTCTTCTGCTTCAGCGTCGCCTCCTCCTCGCGCAACCGCTGCATCAATCGCGAGTCCAGGACATTGGACTGCGAGTCGAGCGAATTGCGCTTCAACAGCTCCCGTGCGCGCGCCAACTGGGACTCGCGGCTCGAGAGTTCGGCAGCCGCCACCGGAATCTGGGCGTTGACGGCCGCCAGCTGCTGCGACAACAGCGTCGTGTCGCCGCTCTGCACGATCTGGTTCTGCTCGCGGAAGGATTGAACGGCGGCTTCTGAGGCGCGCAGCTTCGCCTCGAGGTTCGACAGCTCCTGGGTCAACCAGGCGCTCGCCCGCTTTCCGATCTTCTGCTTGTAGGCGATCTGGTCCGCCAAATAGAGCTGTACATGGGTATTGACGATGCGCGCGGCGAGTTCCGGGTCGTGCGAGCGGTATTGAACGCGGATGATGTACGAGCCGCCATCGTTGGCGATGCTGAGATGCTGCTGATAGACCTCCACCGCGTGGGCGCGCGCGAGTTGCGCCGCAACGCCGGGCGCCACCGACTTCGGACGCGTCTGCCGCAGAATCGGCAGCCGGGCGGTTAGCCAGGGCAGATGCGTGTCGAGGGCGCGCCTGGCGTCGGCGACCAGAACCGAGGGCCAGGAACGGCCGGCCTGGAAGCCGGTGCCGTTCAAGAGATGCAGCCGATCGATGACCCGGCTGGCCAGATCCTCGCTCCGCAGCACGTCGACCTCGCTGCGCAGCTGTGCCACCTCGGGATTGGTCGTCTGCTCGGAGACGAGTGACGGCAGGTCGACCAGACGCGGCTTGCGCGTGTCCAGCATGATCGAACTCTCGGCGGTGTAGGTCGGCGGAATCGACAGCAGCAGCGCGACGCCCGCCGCGGAGCCGAGCAGCGTGCAGGCGAGCACGAGCCAGCGGTGGCGGCGCAGCGAGAAAAGTATCTCGCGCAGCGAGAAAGCCGCCCCCCCTCCGGCATCCCCCGCCGGCTGATACGCTTGCTCGGGATACGCCATGCTGCTCGCCCCTTGCCGCGCCGAAGCCGCCACGCCGGCCGTGTCGATGCGTGGAAAACAAAAGATAACACGCGGCGCTCGTCCGGGCAAATTGACTTTTCGAAAAGATGTTGCAGACTGGGAGCAATCGCACGATCGCTCGTTTGAGCCGCTGGTTGCCTAAATGGCCGGCGAGCGGCCCCCGGCGCGTCCTGAGGAGTCGCCCGCCGAGGAGCAACGTTAGATCGGCACCGCCGTCGCCGGCGCCAGCCGCCCGAGGACGCCGCGAGGAGGGTGACGGCGTCGCCAACGAAGCCGCGGGACAATCGAATGGGCGCCGCGCGAAAGACGGATGCACTACCGGCGAGCGCCTGGCCCAAGGTGCTTCAGCGCCATCTGCGCGGGGAACGCGCCGGTGCGATCGCGCGCGATCTCGGCTGTTCCACCGCGGCGATAACCGGCGTTCTCCGCCGGTTCCGGCCGACCTTGGGCGAGCTCGCCGCCGGCATCGCCGGCGCCTCGAACCGGCTCGCCGGTGTCGACGAGACGCTTGCCGCGCGGCTAACCGGCGCGATGATCGGTTTTCTCGAGACCTTGAACGCCGTCCGTCGCCAACCCACCCAAGCGGCGATCGCCGAACTTCGCGAGGCGAGCGATCAGCTGATGCGCGCCATCGCGCGCGTGCGCCTCGACATCGAGCGGTCGAGCCAGAGCCGCGGCCCGTAAGTGCCCGTCCAGGCGAGGGCGGCGCGGCGAAGCGGGCTTGGTGCCGACGCGCGAACAAGTGTCGGTGGACGGCCAAGGTCGCCCGACCGCTCCACCGGCCGGCGCTTGGATCCCATTCGCCGGAATGCCGAAGCCGCAGGCACTGGGACGTCCAGCCGGCGTGGCGCCTCTAGCGCGCCGGTTGAAGTTTGTTATCTTTTTGCAGAGAACGGAGTTGCCGGGAAAGTTGTGGGGGCCGCGATTTTTTTAGCGTTCTGCTGCCCTGGTAAACTTTCAGCGCCTATGCGAAAAGAGAACCCGAGGGGAGTGCCGCCGCGACCGGCCCTACAAATCGGGAGGACGGGGGTGACAGCAATCGAATTTCGCCGCCTTTCGCTAGAGGAAGCGGAAGAGGTTCTGGCCGACGTTTGGAATTGCCTGGAGGAGTATGGCATTCCGTCGCCGCAGATGGCTTTTGTCTTCGCCGGAGAGACCGGCGTCTCTTTTCGATTGCACTTCGGCGAACCACTTTGGGCACGGCTGGTCGCCAGCCGCCTGTCGAACGGGATGGTCGCCAGCGCCCGCCGTCCGGTGATCGATGGCGGGAACGGTGGCGCTATCGGCCGCTATCTGCTGGTCTCCCGCAAGGCGCCGCCCCGCGCCTACCGCCTTTCGTGATGAAGGCGGCGCTCGGGGCCGGCGGGTCGCGCGGCGGCCGTGTGCTTATCTTCTCCATAAGAAAAGTTCCCGTGACAAATAATGGCCGGCATTTTGCTGGTATCATTCTCCGGCATCATGTGTTAGCTAAGAGGAAGAAGTGGATTGCTCCGGCGAGCGACCGGATCGCATAATAGGAATGCAGCAAGATGTCCGGGGTCAGGGAAAAAGGAAAGATTGCGCACAGCGAATGGCCGAAGATCGTCGAGCGATACCGGGCGGGGGAGACCATCGCCCAGATCGGACGGCATTATGGCTGCACCGCGCCGGCCATTCGCTACATCATCAAGCGCACTGACGGCCTGAGGGAGGGGGCGGCGCGCGACCGCGTGACCCGTGTGCCGGCCCCGGCTGAAGCGAGATCTCGCCCGGCGGTTCCCGCGCGCCCCGCCGCCCGCGATGTGCTCGCACCGGAATTGCGCACGCGCATCAGCGGCGATATCGCGTCCTTCCTCGTTGCGCTCGACCAGGCCGTGGTCGAAGGCTCGACCCGCAGCACGGCCGAGTTGCAGGAGGCGACCGATCGGCTGATGCGCTCTACCGCGCGGATCCGGATCGAACTGGAGCGGATGCTGGCTGGCGAACAGTCCTCGGCGGAGGCACGGCCACCTCGGCAAACCGCCAGCTCGGTGCGCGGCGCCTAACGTCCACCGGCGCCGCGGTGACAGCGGCAGCGAACATCATCGGCCTGTCTGGTCCGCCCGAAGCCGACAATCTGGCGCTCGCTGCGTCGTTCGGATTCGATGCCACCGGTGCCGAGCTGGTCGCGGCGCGCCCCGTCGCGCGACGATGAATTCCCCGAAATCTCCGTCGACGGCCGGGCGCGGCAGAGCGCAAGTCGGGCGAAGCCGAGGTTCGTGCCTTCACGCAGCAAACACCCATGCGGCATCAGCCGGCCCACAGGCGCTCGTAGGCGGAGAGCAGAACCCGCGCTTCCTTTTCCCAGGCGAACAGCTTTGCCCGTTCGCGTGCCTCGCGGCAAAGTCCTTCGCGGCGCTCGGGATCGTCGAGCAGCGCCAGGATGTGGCGCGCGAGATCGCGGGGATCGTTGTCGCGCGCATAGAGACCGCAGGCGCCCGCCAGATTCCGCCCCTCGACCAGATCGAACATGACGACGGGAAGCCCGAAACTCATGTATTCCATGATCTTGTTCATGCTCATACGATCGTTGAGCGAATTCTTCGGGTCGGGAGAGACGCCGAGATCTGCGCCCGACAGCGTCTCGAGGAAGTCCCGGCCGGTCAGGAATCCGGTGAACGTCACGTTGTCGTCAATGTCCAGCGACATGGTCAGCGCCTGCAGCGCCCTCAGTTCCGGGCCGGCGCCGACGAGCAGAAATTGCACGTCGATGCGCCCGAGATCGACAATTGCATGGTGCGCCGCGCGAATCAGCAGGTCGACCCCGTCCTGGCTTCCCATGACGCCGACATAGAGCACGAGATGGCGCCGCCCGCGGCGGAAGTCGCGCGTCACCTCGACCGGCTTCAGGAGGCGGAGATCGGGACCGTGACGCACGATGGAAATCTCGTGCCGCCGCTTGCGGCCGCGGTGTATTGCCAGCTCGGCAAAGGTCGGGTTGTTGGCGATGACGCGATCGGCGAGGCGAAAGGTCAAGCGTTCGCAGGCAAGCAGCAGCCAATGCAGCACGCCGCGGCGGCCGAACTTCACCTCGAAGAGTTCAGGCACGAGGTCGCGATAGTCGAAGACGAATTTCTTGCCGAAAAGCACCTTGAAGAACGCGCCGACGAGAAAGATGGTGTCCGGTGGATTCCCGGCGTGAATCACGTCGAACCCGCGATGCCGCATGACCCGGAAGCTGAGCACGAACTCCCAGAACAGCGCCGCCGCGTATTCGATGATATATTCACGAATGCCCTGCGCATCGGCCGGCAGCCAGTGGCGGTAGATGTGGATCCCGTCAATGACCTCCGTCGATTTGTCGTACCGCTCGTTGCGCGGACAGACGACGCTCACGATATAGCCGGCATCGCGGAGCGCTCGCGCTTCCTGCCAAGCGCGTCGATCGAGCGGCACCGGCAGATTTTCCAGTATGAACAGCACGCGACGCGGTCGTCCGGGGTCGCCGCGCGCGACAGCCGCATCCCGGCGCCACCACGACGGGGCGCCCGCGGACCCGGCCGACGGTCCAAATTGAACTTGCTTCAGTCGCATCGAAGCGGCCCCCTCGTGGTAGCCTCGTCGGAGGAAGAAGCTTGCCCGCCGCTTGTTATTTTTTCTTTTCTTGTTATCTTCTGCGCACGCCCGCTGTCAACCGGATTCTGCCGGCGGCGGCGTTCTTTCGCGAAAATCCGCCCGGGAAATGTTTTCGTTTACAGCTGCCCCGTTCATCGGTAAAAAAGATAACTTGAAACGTTATCGGTGCGACCGGGATCGCCCGGGGCGAACCAGCGGGGCGGCATGTCCACGCAATCGAAGCCGCAGTTCTGCCGCGATGACGCAACGTCGCCGGCGCGGCGGCCGAGGCGGCTCTCGACGGCGGCGCGCGTGCGACAACCCGCTTCGCTGCTCTTTGCCGGGGACCGGCGCGCGATCATCCTTGGCGCGATCCGCGCCGCGGATGTCGCGGCGATCGTCCTGGCAGGGGTGGCGAGTTACGCCGCGCGGCACGGCTCGCTTGCCGTCCCCGCACTCTACTGGTGGCAGATTCTGACAGGATCCCTCATCGCCGCGGCCGCGTTGCACGGCGCGCGCGTCTACACCTTCCACAGCCTGCGTCAGCCCACCCGCCACCTGGCTCGCGTCGCCCTGACCTGGATCGCCAGCGCGCTGATCATGATCGCGATGCTGTTTTTCGCCCGGGTCTCGGACGAGATCTCGCGCGTCTGGCTGCTGCTGTGGGCGCTTGCCGCGCTCGCCGGCCTCGCCAGTATACGGCTTGCCTGCCAGTTCTGGCTCGCCCACTGGTCGAAAAGCGGGAAACTGATCTTGCACGTGGCGGTGGTCGGCCCCGCGGCGGCTGCGGCGGCGCGACGGATCGAGCAGCACGGCGCGGACGACACCCGCGTGCTCGGCGTCTTTTGCCCGCGGTCGCGGGACGGCGACGAACTCGAGGAACTGGCCAAACTGGCGCGCAGCGTCCGCGTCGACGAGGTCCTCATCGCGCTGCCTTGCGTGGCGGGGGAGGAGGTGCACCGGGCGCTGCGCACGCTGGGCGCGCTACCCGCGGACGTGAAGCTCTGCTTCGATCTCGGGAGCGCGGCGCCCGCCGCCGGCGGCTTATCATCCACGCACACCCTGCTCATTTCCCGACGTCCGCTCGCCGGCTGGCGGATCGTGGTCAAACGGGCGATGGACGTGGCACTCGGCGCGGCGCTGCTGCTCCTCTTCGCGCCGCTCATGGCCGTGCTCGCGGTCCTGGTAAAGCTCGACAGCAAGGGGCCGGCGATCTTCCGTCAGCGGCGTTTCGGCTTCAACAAACAGCCCTTCACCGTCTACAAGTTTCGCACCATGTTCTGCGACGCCGACGATCCGGCCGTACCCCAGGCCCGGCGCGGCGATCCGCGGGTGACGCGGCTCGGGCGCTTCCTTCGGCGCACCAGCCTCGACGAACTGCCGCAGATCTTCAACGTCCTCGCCGGCAGCATGTCCCTGGTCGGACCGCGGCCGCACGCCATCATTCACGACGAAAAATATGCGGCCCTGATCGACGGCTATCTCGCCCGGCACCGGGTCCTTCCGGGAATCACCGGCTGGGCGCAGGTGAACGGGCTTCGCGGCGAAACCGATACGACCGAGAAAATGGCGCGGCGGATCGAGCACGACATTTTCTACATCGATCATTGGTCGCCGCTGCTCGATATGCGCATTCTCCTGCGGACGCTCCGCATCGGCTTCGGCGATCGGCGCGCCTATTGACGGGCGCGGCGTCGGAGCCGGTCTCGGACGATGCCGCGCGCCGCCCCGTCACGGCCGATCTCTCCTGTGGAGATCACTCGACCAGCCCTGTCCATGGCGGATTGGCTGGCTTTCCGGAATGAACCTCGCAATCGAACGAGGCTATGGGAGGCGGTACAGATTTAGTCGGGCGGTGGCGACCGCATCTCGGCCGGCACCGCGTTATCGACCGTGCCGCCTATAGCTAGGCGCGGGTGCAGGCGTCAGCTCGTCGCCTCCGGTGCGGAAGCGGCGCGCGTGAAGACAATTGTCACCCGGGTGCCCTTGCCGGGGCTCGATTCCATCTTGAAGTCCGCGTTGGCATTCTCGCGCAAGGATCGGACGATCAGCGCTCCGAGCTTACCGCGCTTGGGCCATTCGACGCCTTCAGGAAGCCCAACGCCGTCATCGGCGATGACGACGCGGCAGCCATCGCCCTCGGCAAGACTGTGCACGGTTATCGTGCCGCCGTCACGGCCATCGAACGCATGCTTGAGTGCGTTCGTCAGCAACTCGTTGACCACCAGCCCGGTCGGCATAGCCACGTTCACCGATACCGGATAGGCATCGACCTTGAGATTAAGCCGGATGCCCTCGACCGCATACGAGTGCATCACAGAAGAAACGATGTCGCTGAGATAGACGCCGAGGTCTAGTTCATCCTCATGCCCGTCCTTCGATAACAACTTATAGATAAGCCCTATCGATTCGATGCGCCCGGCGAGCCGGTCGAAAGGCTCGGTGTCTATTCGGCCCTGCGCTTTCCGCGCCTCGATGCGGACCAATGCGGTGATCATCTGCAAGTTATTCTTGACGCGGTGCTGAATTTCCTGAAGCAATGCGTCTTTCTCGGACATCCGCTGCTCGAATTCTTGACGCTGCACTTGCTGGTGTGGTCCGGCTTCGACGAGCGCAGCGAGCCGGAAAGCGGGCGTCCTGTAATCATCCTCGATGACATTGGAGTAGACGTTCACAATTGCCGGTTCGCGCCCGGCGCGTTCGATCTGGAAGGTCCCGACCCAATCCTTCGACTCTACGACGGCGGCGCCAAGTCTACGCTCGGCGTTTTCACCGTCGCCGTAGCCACGCAGAACGCTCCACGGCGCACCTTCGACGTCGGCGGCAGGCTGCCCGGACAGTTTCTCGAACTCCGGATTAGCATAGACGATGCGCTCGCCACTGCTCATTTCCGACACGACGATGGCGGTCGGGACTTGGTCGAGGAAGCGGCTGAACTGCTCGCTTGCGAGCGCGCCAGCCAAATCCCGCGTGGCGAGTGGCGCTTCGACCCGATCTGATCGCCCGTCGTCTCGGGTCATGGTGGATCACAATCCTTGCAAGGAACCGCGGGACTAGAGAAGACTGTCCGCGCGTGACTGGCCCTTGGGCGATTGCTCGCTCGCCGAAAATTCGCGATCCGATGTTAGGTTACCTTACCGCAGCGGCGGCGCATAGCCTACCATCGAGACTATCGAACCGCGCCGAAAGGCTGATCTCCGTAGCTTCGCCAGCCGCAGATATTTTGGAGCCCTCGAAAGCCGGGGAGAGGCGCGATTGATCGCCTTCGGATCATCCGAGTTGGCTGGGGCGCCAGGAGTCCCAGCCGCGACCGCCCAAGACCCGCGGAAATCCGCGGAATCCGGCGGGCCTTCGCCGCGTCCGGAAGCGACGGTGGCACGGCGCTGGGACTCGGTCAAGCGCCCCTTCCGGGCGCCCGCCCGGCCGCCGTCGCCGCAGGCGGCGTCGCGCTGGAATCCTCGTCCGGCCCTCCCGCCGGCCACCCCCGCTCGGCTCGACAGCCCGGGTCAGCGAACGGCCGCAAGCTGCGCGGGCCCTGAAGTCGTCTTGTGCACGCCCGTCCTGCTCCAACTCGAACCCCGGGCGCCTCCTTTGGGCGCCTAGGCGCCGGCGCGCCGGGCGCCATAGGCTTTGCGTCAGCTCCGCGCTGCCTTCAGGGATCGCTCGCCATGCCCACGCTCGCCACGGCACCACGCCTCCGGAAGCGACCTGGCCCGCATCGCCTCTCGATGCCCCACGCGATCCTTGTCGCCGTATCGCCGCCGGCGATCGCTCAGGTCCCCGTCCCGGGCTCATCGTCGGCCCCTCGCGGCAGGAATTTGCGATGAAGAGAACCGTTGCAGCGATCACGGTCGACGATCTCGCGTTTGCGATCGCCGTCGGCGACGCCGCGTACCGGCGCAAGAGCCCGCGCCCGTCCCTGCGAGGCGCGGTGCAGATAGACACAGACAATGCGACGACGCTTCGACTGACGGATCAGTCCATGAATGCCTTCATGATGGCGATTCTTGACGCCTTCTCTCATGCGCCGGAGCGGGCGGAAGCGGCGGTTCTGAGGTGCTTGTGGGTTGGGCGGGACTCACGGCGAGACCCGCGCGCCGAGCCGTATCTGCGCCGCCAGTCTGGCGGAGCGCTCGACGTCCACCGCGGTCTCCTGGAAGCCATCGCCACCGTCCCGCTGGTCTACGGAGGCCCCTCCCCGCTCGATGACGTTTTCGAACTCGCTTCGCAAATCCGCAAGCGGCTCGAGCCGGC
>DAHUYF010000215.1 GCA_027315365.1 Rhodospirillales bacterium
CGCTCGGGCTGACGCTCGAGCCCGGCGACATCATCGCCACCGGCACCCCGCCCGGGGTCGGCGTCGCGCGTCATCCACCGGAATACATGAAACCCGGCGACGTCATGGAGACCGAGATCGTCGAGATCGGCACGCTGCGCACTGTCATCCAGCAGGTGCAGATCTAGCCGGCAGGAAGATGTCGCCGCGCCGCCGTCATTGGTATTGGGCGACGGGGCCGGCGCGACGAGTCGCGTCTCCGGCTCGGTCCTTGCCGGGCCCGGCTCGCAGCGATGCCCTCAATCCGCTTTCGGCGCGGCCGTCGTGGTGTCCCGGCGGTCGGCATTCCACCAGCCGCCGCCGAGCGCCGCAAAGAGGGCGACCGTGTCCTGGTAGCGTATCGCAACCGCCTGGAGATCGTTGATCGTCGCTTGATAGTATTGCGTGTCCGCGATCAGGACATCGAGATAGGTGGCGATGCCGGCCGCGTAATTCGCCTGCACCAAGTGAAGCGCGTCCTCGGCCGCCCGCAGCGCTCTCTCCTGCGCCTGGAGCGACGCGGCGTCATGGTCGAGCGCGCGCAGCGTGTCGGCCACCTGAGCGAACGCGCCCAGCACCGTCTGGCGATAGGCGGCCATCGCCTGGCGATAGCTGTCGATCGCCGCTTTCCGCTGGAACCACAAGGTCCCGCCCTGGAACAGCGGTGCGTTGACATCCGCGCCGAAGCTCCAGAAATGACCAGCGGAGGAGAAGAGGTTGTTCACGACCGTGTTGTTGGTGCCGTAGCTGCCGTTCAAGGTGACGCTCGGCAGCATCGTCGCGGTGGCGACGCCGATGCCGGCGCTGGCGACATGCGCGGTCGCCTCCGCCGCCAGGATGTCGGGACGCTGGTGCACGAGATCGGAGGGCAGACTGACCGGCAGGTCGGCGGGCAGGGTGAGATCGGCCAGGCGCATGTCCGGCGGCGCCCATTCGGCAGGCGTGTGACCGGCCAGCGTCGCCAGGAGATCGTCGCTCTGCGTGAGCTTCTGCTGCAACTGCGGGATAGTCGCTTCGTAGGACGCGAGCTGGCTCTCCAGGCTCAACACGTTGGAGTAGGGCACCGTGCCCGCGCGCGCCTGAGTCTCGGCCAGTTCGACCTGTTGGTGCTGAAGCTGGATGAGCTGTTCCGTCGCGTCGATCTCGGCGCGGTAGGCGGCCCGGGCGATCACCGTGTCGACGATGTTGGACGACAAGGTGAGATAGGTGGCGAGCGCGGTTGCGCGCTGCATATCCACCTGCGCCGCCAGCCCTTCGATAGCGCGCCGCTCGCCGCCGAAGATATCGAGAGGATAGCTGATAGTTCCCGACAGAGAGAAAAGGTTGAAAACGTTTCCCGGAAAATTGCCGCCGAAGGTGAGGGGCGAGAATTTTTCGCGCGTCGCGCCGGCGTCGGCACCAAGCCAAGGGAAGAATATGCCGTATCCCGCGCGCAGATTGTCCTGGCTCTGGCGCAGGCTCTCTTGCGCCGCGGCAAGGTCGGGGTTGTCGGCGATGGCTTCGGTGACGATCGAGCCGAGCTTTTCCGAATTGAAAAGCCGCCACCATTCGGTGCCAATCTCCGCGCCCGGTGCGAAGCGTTGCGCCATGCCTGCGGCGACCGTCGTCCCGGTGGGATCCATGCCGGACGAATAGTGCGCGACGGCGGGCGCATCCGGACGACGGAAGTCCGGCCCCACCGCGCAGCCCGACGCCGCCGCGGTCAGCGCCAGCGCGGCAAGAAGCCGGGAATGGCCGGCCGCCGCCGCTTTATTTCTCGCCGACGTAGACATCGACCAGCTGGCCCGGATAGAGGGTCATGTTCTTCGGGCTTTCGAAGCGGAAAATCACCGGAAGCACGCGGACATCGACCCGCTCCTGCCGCTGATCGGAAAGTTCGATCTTCGGCGAGACATAGGGTTGGATTCGCACAAAAATCAGCGGCACATGCATGTCCGTGCCGCGGATGAACATCTGTGCCTGGAGCTTGTCGGCGTCGGCGAGGCGCGGCACGAGGATCTCGTCGATATAGGCGCGTACCGCGAGGTGGCCCTGTGGCGTCCCCATGACGATAAGCGGGTTGAAGCCCTGGGTGTAGGAATCGTAGCCGCCTTGCGGCGATACATAGCTGCCGACGGTGGCTTGCACCGAGAGCACCACGCCGTCGGCGGGCGCCCTGATCGTGTACTTGGCCAGCAGCGCCGCCGAGGCGGTATAGGCTTTGCTCAAGGCGGTGTATTGTCGTTCCTGATTTTCGATGTCGTAGATCCAGGCGCCCGCCTTGGTCAGGATGTATTGCTTCTCGACGACCTTCAGGTTGGTCTCGGCCATTTTTTCCGCGTTCCGCGCATTGTCCAGCGCGTCGCGGCTGACGGAGCGGGGATCGAGATCGTAGGATCGCTGCTGCTTTTCGAGCTGATCCCGCGCGTTTTTGAGAGTTGCCTTGGCGTTGTCGACCTGCGCTGCAGCCACGTCGAGCGTTTCCGGGCGGGGCTCGGCCTTGAGTTCGTTGAGCATCCGCAAAGCGGCTTCCGCCTGCGCGTTCTGCTGTTCTGCCGTCGCCCGCTGGACGGAATCGTCGATCGTCAGCAGCGGATCGCCCTTGCGGACCTTGGCGCCCTCGGCAACCAGCACCTGCGTGATCGGTCCCGAGACTTCGGGGTATATATTGATGTTCTCGCCCTGGGCCTGTTCGCTTTCGACGATTCCGTCGGCGTAGATGCCTTTCGCGTAGGGATTGGCCGCCGGGTTGAACACCGGCCGCTCCGCGGCCGGCTGCTGGCTGAAGATCAAGGCGCTGACCACCGCCAGCACCAGCCCGAAGGCCGAGATGATGAAAAGCAACCTATTGCGCATCGAGCTTCTCCCGCTCGACGCCTGTCAGCCTACCGTCTTCCATCTTCACGATGCGGTCGGCGAAGTCGTAGATGCGGCTGTCGTGAGTCACGATGACGATGCAACGCCGGTCGCTGAGGAGGTGTTGCCGCACGAAGCTCACGATGGTCCGCCCGGTCTCACCGTCGAGCGAGGCGGTCGGCTCGTCGAGAATCAGGATGTCGGGACGGCTGACGATGGCTCTGGCGATCGCCACCCGCTGCTGCTCGCCGCCGCTGAGCTTCACCGGCGGCAGCGCGGCCTTGTCCTTGAGGCCGACGACCTCCAGATCCTTCACCGCCTCCGCGATCGCTTCGTCCCAGTTACGGTCTTGCAGGATCAGGGGGATGGCGACGTTCTCGGCGGTGGTCAGGCGGGGAAACAGGTGGAAATCCTGAAACACGAAGCCGATCTTGCGCAGCCTGAACGCGGCGAGCGCGTCGTCGGAGAGGCTCCAGATGTCGGTGCCCTCGATTGTCACCTTGCCCGCGTTCGGCCGCAGTATACCCGAGATCATGCTGAGCATGGTCGTCTTGCCACTGCCCGACGGGCCGACGACGTATAGGATCTCGCCGAAATCGGCTTGGAAGCTGACCTCCTTCACGGCATAGGTCCGGGCTTCGCCAGCGCCGAACCATTTGCTGAGGCCGACGGCCTCTATCGCTGTTCCCGGCATCACTAGCCCCTGAAAATGTCGAAGGGCTCTATCGTCAGGACCTTGCGGACGCCGACATAGCTCGATATGGCGGCGATCACGACCACCATACCGAAGGCGAGACTCAGATTGGGAAAGGTCATGATCGCGGCGTAATCGGGGAGATAGGCGCGGGCCAGCCATATGATGAACGTGCACAGACCGACGCCGATGCCGAAGCCGGTGACGGCGACGAAGGCCGCTTGGAACAAAATCATGTATACGAGATCGCGGCTCGTCGCGCCGATCGCCTTGAGGGCACCAAACCGCTCGAGGTTCTCGAGGATGAAGGTGTAGAAGGTCTGTCCGGAGATCGACAGGCCGATGATGAAGCTGATCACCGTCATCAGCATCAGGTTGACGCCGAACCCGGTCTGATATTTGTAAAAATTGGAGATCTTCGCGATGAACTCGTCCTTCGTCAGAGCAAGGTAACCCGCCGCTGCGACTTGCTGCTTGATTGCTTTGACCTCGGCCGAGGTTTTCGGCTCTACGAGAATGTAGGAGATCGTGAAGCGCATGTTCGGGATGTAGTAGAGCGCGCGGTAGTAGGTCGTGTAGAGCGTCGGCACGCCGAAGAGGCCGCTCGAGGCGACCTTCGCGATGCCGACGATCACGCCGCGATGGTCATTGATCTCGAAGTCGGTGCCGATCGTCGGGTTTTCGAGCTTGTAGAATTCGGAATCCTTGACGGCGATGAAGGCGCTTTCCGCGAAGATGTCGGCGATATTCCCGGAGAGCATTGCCGGCCTGCCGAACAGGCTGGTGTCGTCCAGGCCGACGATGTTGGCAGACTGGTAGGCGCCGTCGTGCAGCTTCAAGAGCGCGGCGCCGGCATAGAGCGGCACCGCGTATTTGACGCCTGGAATGCTGCGGACCTCGTCGAGGATATAATCGGGCAGCGGAATGGTGTTGGCCACCGTCTGGATCGACGGATCCATCACCCAGATCGAGCCGCCGATATTGATGACCGTGGCCGAGGCGCGCTTGAGCGTGCCGGAAAACATCGACGTCACGGCGATCATCAGAAACACCGCGAAGGTGATGCCGATCAGCAGCGCGACGAATCTCGCCCGATCGTTAGCCAGCAGCTTGTAGGCGATCTTCAGGATTCCCGGCACCGGCGGTCTCCCGCGTCACACGGCGGGGATCATTGGCCTTGCTGGAAAAATGGCATTGACCTAGGTCAATAGGCGAGGAGTGTCCTGCGCTTAGCCCATCTCACGCGACATCCGGCGCGGTCTCGGCGCCGCCGTCGAGGTCGGTGACGCTGACGGCGACGCTGAGGGTGTGGCTGCCGCCGCCGAGGATGACGCCGCGCAGCGGCGTTACGTCGGAGAAGTCGCGGCCATAGGCGACCGCGACGTGCTCGGCGGCGACGACGAGATCATTGGTGGGGTCGAGATCGATCCAGCCGAGCGCCGGCCCGCACCAGACGGAGACCCAGGCGTGGCTGGCGTCGTAGCCGCGCCGCGCCGCGCCGCCGCCCGCGGGGATGGTGCGCAGATACCCCGAGACGTAACGCGCCGGCAGACCGAGGCCGCGCAATCCGGCGATCATGAGATGGGCGAAGTCCTGGCAGACGCCGCGGCGGGTGGCGAGCACTTCGGCGACCTTGGTCGATACCGTGGTGGCGTCGGTTGTATAGGCGAAATCGGCATGGATGCGGCCGGTGAGATCGCGCAGCGCTGCGACGATCGGTCGGCCGGTCGGAAAGGAGGCGGCGGCGTAAAGGCCGGCGCCGTGCTCGAGCGCCACCAGCGGCGAAGGATAGACGAATTCCGCCACCGCCGGCGGCGACGGGAAACCGTCATTCTGCATCGCCGCACGGATCGTTTCCCAATCCGGTCCATCTTCGGCGACCGCGCCGCGCGTCACCTCGACGGTGGCCTCGAGCGTCACGGAAAATTCGCTGTGCGTGGCCTCGATCGCGATGTGATGCACGACATTGCCGAAATGATCGACGAATATCCGCTGGCGCGCCGGCGTCGGGATGATGCTGAGAGTCTGGCCGCGCGAGCGCTGGCCGCGGATGGTGAGTGGCGTCAGCCGCAGCATGTGGAGGCCGATATCCACCGGCGCGCGGTAGCCATACGTAGTCTCGTGGCGGATGGCGTAGCGCCTCACGTCTCGGCCTCGGCCAGCCGTGACCGGCCGGCGAAGCCCATGAGCTGCGCCGAGGCGGTGTGGGTGAAGAACGCGCGCATGACCGCATCCGACAGCGCCATGAGATCCGTCCCGGCACGGTCGAGCAGCATCGCCGCGGCATCCGGCGTGGGCGCGCGCGCGAATTCGTCGGTGGCGGCGATGAGCGCGGGAACGCGACCCTCCGCCGCGGGGCCGGCGGCGGCCACGGTGCCGAGATGGCGCTCGATGCGTTCCAGCTGGTAGAGCAGCGAGCGCGGATTGTCGCGCTCGGCCAGCACGAAGGCGAGCGCCTCGGTGTAGTCGGCGGCGAGCGGGTGGCGCCGCAAATAGGCGCTCGTGGAATCGCAGAGTTCGAGCGCCAGGCGCGGCCCCGCTTCGATTTGCGCCGACGGCCCGGTCAGGACGCCGCCTACCGTCTGGGCGACGGCGATCCCGCGCTCGATCCGCCGGCCGAGATCGAGAAAGCGCCAGCCGGCGCCGCGCACCATGTTCTCGGCGGCCAATCCTGCGAAGGCGGCGATGGTGGCGATGGTGTCGTCGAGCGCCTGCAGCAGGCCGTCCGGCTCGCGCGGGATCCGCGCGAAGCAGGCGGCGGTCGCACCGGTCAAATGATGGAGGGTGCGCCACATGTCGCGCGACAGGTGATCGCGCGTCGCCAGAGTCAGCCGGCGAATGGCGTCGGCGCTGACCCGCATCGCGGTGCCGTCGACGGCCGCGTCCATCACCCCCGCGAGGAACATGGCGCCGTCGACGGGCGCCGCGGCGAGCGCGACGCTGATCCAGCCGGTGCGCTTCAGCGCCGCGGCGAGACGCCCGAGCTCGGCGACGTCACGCGGCGTCAGACCGCCCAAGGCAAGTCGGCGCAGCGTCGCCTGGAACTGGCGGGTGCCGGCATCGAGCCTCTCGACATGGCGGCCGAGCCAGAAGAGGTCGTCGGCGGTGCGGCTGCGCAGCTCACCGTCGGGCCGCGCCCCCGAGACCGGCGGCGGCGGCGCGACGCGCAGCGGCGCCGCCGCTTCCTGTTCGGCCAGCACCCAGACGTCCTTGGCGATGCCGCCATGGCGCAGCGCGCTGCGGTAGACGGAATGGTCGGCGACGATGCGGGCGAGTCCGCCCGGCAGCACCACCCATTCGCCCTCATGCCACAGCGCCATGACGCGCAGCACCACCGGCCGCGGCGCGAAGCGCCGGTCCTGCTCGGGGCCGAGGCAGGGCACGGCGCTGGGCGCCATCTTCTCGCGGGCGACGAAGCGTTCGGGATGGCGCATGAGCTGCGCCTCGAAGGCGGCACGGTCCTCGCTGGAGAGCAGCGCCGGATCGAGCGGCACCGGATCGGGATCGAAGACGGGATGGATGGCAAAGGTATCGAGCGCGGCGCGCACCTCGCCGAGTGCCTGAGCCTGACCGCACCACCAGGTGGTCACCGCCGGCAGGCGCAGCTCGCCGCCGAGCAGCCTGCGGCAGAGCGCTGGCAGGAAGGGCGCAAAGGCGGGTGCTTCGACCAGCGCCGAGCCGGGCAGGTTGAGGATCGCCACGTTGCGCGCCCGGGCCACCTGGACGAGTCCCGCGACGCCGAGGGCGGAATCTTCTCGCAGCTCCAGCGAATCGCAGTAATCGCCGTCGATGCGGCGATAGATCGCGTCGACGCGGCGCAGCCCACTCAACGTCTTGAGATAGACGAGATCGTCGCGCACGGTGAGGTCGGCGCTCTGTACCAGGGTGATGCCGAGGGCGCGGGCGAGCAAGACGTGCTCGAAATAAGCGTCGTTGTAAGGGCCCGGCGTCAACAGCACGATCTGCGCCGGGTCGGCGCGATCGCTCGCGGTCGCGCGCAGGCTCGCCTGCCAGAGATCGATGAAGGGATCGAGGCGGCGCACCGGCGCCGCCCGGAACATCTCCGGCACGGTGCGCGCCAGCACGCCGCGGTGATGCAGCGCATAGCCGACCCCGCCCGGCGCCTGGGTGCGGTCAGCGAACACCCGCCACTCGCCGGTCGGCAGGCGCACGAGATCGGCGGCGTAAAAATAGAGATGGGGCGCGTTGCCGGCCGGCCGGATGCCGCGCAGCGGCCGCAGGAAGGCAGGATTGCCGAGGACCAGATAGGGCGGCAGCAGCCGGTCCTCGATCAGCCGCTGCGGGCCGTAGAGATCGGCGAGGATCATGTCGAGCAGGCGTGCGCGCTGCGCGAGCCCGGCGGCGATGCCTTCCCATTCCGCTGCGGGCAGGATCACCGGGAGCAGATCGAGCCGCCGCCCGCCTGCGCCGCGCTCCGGCAGGCTCACGACCTCGTCGTCGGCGGCGATCTGCGCCGAAACCCGCGCCAGCTTCTCCGCCAGCTGCTCGGGAGCGAGGCTCCAGACCGTCTCCATCAGCGCGCGCCAATGCGGCCGCAGCGCGCCATTCCCGGTCACCATCTCGTCATAGGCCGATGCCACGCCCGCTATCTCCGCTGCCCAACCGGCAGTTTGACCGAAATCTCCCGGCTCTGCCAAGCGCCCGGCGGCTCAGATGGTGCGCCGGAGATCGAGGGTGAGCGGATGCTCGCCGCTGGGCGTCACCGTCGTCGGGAGCGTCGGGCCGGGGGTATGGCCGAAAGGCTGGAAACGGGCCCGCCGGCGGGTCTCGGCTTCGTTGGCATTGACCGGAAAATGCTCGAAATTGCGCCCGCCGGGATGGGCGGCGTGATAGGTGCAGCCGCCGATCGAGCGACCGTTCCAATCGTCGTGCAGATCGAACACCAGCGGCACGTCGGGCGGAATGGTCGGGTGGAGCGCGCGCGGCGGCTGCCAGGCGCGATAGCGGACACCGGCGACGAACTCGCCGCGCCGGCCGGTGGCGCGCAGCGGCACCTGACGGCCGTTCACCAGCAGCCGGTGGCGCTCCTCGACGGCGCCATCGAGCTTCACCTGCAAGCGTTCGACGGAGGCGTCAACGAAGCGCGCGGTGCCGCCGGAAGCCGCGTCCTCGCCCAGGACATGCCAGGGCTCGAGCGCATGGCGCAGCTCGATCTCGATGCCGCGATAGACGACCTTGCCGATCAGCGGGAAGCGGAATTCGTGATGCGGCGCGAACCAGTCGGGCGCGAAGCCGTAGCCGGCGCGCTGGAGGTCGTCGAGCACGTCGGCGAAATCCTGGGCGACGAAATGGGGCAGCATGAATTCGTCCTGCAGCCGCGTGCCGTAATGCGCCAGCCGCCGGTCGTAAGGTTCGCGCCACATCCAGGCGATGAGCGCGCGCAGCAGCGCCTGTTGCGCCATGCCCATGCGCGCATGGGGCGGCATCTCGAAGGCGCGCAGCTCGAGCAGGCCGCGCCGCGCGGCGGCGCTGTCGGGCGGATAGAGCTTGTCGATGCAGAACTCGGTGCGGTGGGTGTTCCCGGTCACGTCCGCCAGCAGGTCGCGAAAGATGCGGTCGACCAGCCAGGGCGCGGGCGTTTCGGCGGCGGCGAGCGCCTTGAAAGCGATCTCCAGCTCGTAGGTGGCGTCGTCGCGCCCTTCATCGACGCGCGGATGCTGGCTGGTCGGCCCGATGAACAGGCCGGAGAAGAGATAGGACAGCGACGGATGGTTGTGCCAGTAGCCGAGCAGGCTCTTGAGCAGATCCGGCCGCCGCAGCAACGGCGAGTCGATCGGGCTGGCGCTGCCGAGGGTCACGTGGTTGCCGCCGCCGGTGCCGACATGGCGACCGTCGAGCATGAATTTCTCGGTGACGAGGCCGGTGGCGCGCGCCTCGTCATAGACGATGGTGGTGGTCTCGGTCAGTTCCTGCCAGGAGGCGGCCGGGTGGATGTTGACCTCGATCACGCCGGGATCGGGGGTGACCGAGAAATGCTGCAGCCGCGGATCGAACGGCGGCGGATAGCCCTCGACGACGACCGGCTGGGCGCATTCGGCGGCGGTATCCTCGACCGCGGCGACGAGATCGAGATAGTCCTCGACGGTTTCGACCGGCGGCATGAAGATGTGGAGCAGCCCGTCGCGCGCTTCGACGCAGAGTGCCGTGCGGACCACGCCGGCATCGCTCTCGCCGGGACCCGGCGGCAGCGCCGGCTGCTCGCGTCGCTGCGATCCGGCCGACCGAGCCGGCGACGCGCCGGAGCCGCCCGCGCGGAAGGCTTGGCGTGGCGGCAGCGTCTGACGCGGCGCGAGCGGATCCTCGGTGAAGAGATAGGGGTAATCGCTTTCCGCCGCCCGGGGCAGCGAGTCCAGCGGCAGGCGGTAGCCCATCGGCGAATCGCCCGGCAGCAGATAGAGCGTCTGCGGGCGCAGGAGCCACGGCCGGCTGTGCCAGCGCCGCGCGTCGTTTGGCCCGACACGCTGCAGCGGCAGCGCAAACCCTACCGTCCGCCCCAGCCCCTGCTCGAAGATCCGGGCCAGCCGCGCGCGCTCCAGCGGGTCCTTGAGGTCGCTGTCGAGCGGATCGACATTGACCGGCAGCCGCCGTTCCTTCCACAGGTAGTACCAGGCATCCTCATAGGCCGGCAGCGTCGAGCCGGGGTCGATCTGCAGGCGCTCCGCCAGCCGGGCGATGAAGCGGCGCGACTGCTCGGGGCCGAGCGCGGGATCGGGGTTGTCGTCGGCGGCGAACAGCGCCTTGTCCTGCCAGATCGGCTCGCCGTCGCGGCGCCACAGGCTGGTGAGCGACCAGCGCGGCAGCTGCTCGCCGGGGTACCATTTGCCCTGGCCGTAATGCAGCAGATATCCCTGGGCGAAGCGGTCCGCGAGGCGGCGCAGCAGCTTGCCGGCATAGACGCGCTTGGTCGGGCCGAGCGCCTCGGTGTTCCATTCGGCGCCATCGGGATCGGCCGCCGCGACGAAGGTCGGCTCGCCCCCCATGGTGAGCCGCACATCCTGTGCCGCGAGGTCGCGGTCGACGCGTTCGCCGAGCGCCATCAGCCGCGACCACGCCGCTTCGCCATAGGGCAGCGTGACGCGCGGCGTCTCGCGCAGCCTGCTGACCGACATGGCATGGTTCAGCACCGTCTCGCAGCGCTCCAGCGTGCCGGAGACCGGTGCGGCGCTTTGCGGCTCGGGCGAGCAGGCGAGCGGGATATGGCCCTCGCCGGCGAGCATCCCGGAGGTCGGATCGAGGCCGATCCAGCCGGCGCCAGGCAAGTAGGCCTCGCACCAGGCGTGCAGGTCGGTGAAATCGACGCTCGGGCCCGCCGGGCCCTGAAGCGGCTTCTGGTCCGCGACCAGCTGGATCAGATATCCGGAGGCGAAGCGCGCGGCGACACCGAGATGGCGCAGCAGCTGCACCAGCAGCCAGCCGGTATCCCGGCACGAACCTTCGCCGCGCTCCAGCGTCTCCTCCGGCGTCTGCACGCCGGGCTCGAGCCGGACGATGTAGCGGATGTCCTGCTGCAGCTTGCGGTTCAGCTCGACCAGGAAATCGATGCTGCGGCGGGGCTTCCGGTCGACGCCGCGAAGGTAGCGCTGCAGCAGGGGGGTGGGGGTGGCGGTGCGGCGGAACGGCGCCAGTTCGCCGTCGAGCGCCGGGTCATAGATGAAAGGGTAGGTCTCGGCCGCCGGCTCGAGGAAGAAGTCGAACGGATTGATCACCGTCATGTCGGCGACGAGGTCGACCGTCATGACCATCCGGTCGGTCTTCTCGGGAAACACGACGCGGGCGAGGAAATTGCCCTGCGGGTCCTGCTGCCAGTTGAGGAAATGCGGCGCCGGCTCCGCCTTCAGCGAGTAGGCGAGGATCGGGGTGCGGCAATGCGGCGCGGGCCGCAGCCGCACCGTCTGCGGCCCCAGCATGATCCGCCGGTCATAGCGGTACTCGGTGCGGTGATGGAGCGCGACCTCGATGCTCACGAGCGCCTCGGGATCTGGCCGGCGCCGACGCACCGCACCAAGGAATAGGGCTCTGCCGGCGCTTGGTATTCGCGTCAATCGCGGCAGCTAATATTGCGATGCAACATTATCTGATTCCGCGCCGCTCAACAACGGGGTCGCGCTGCGGCGACGCGAGAAATATGCGATTTTGGCCGCGACCCGCGACCCGCGACCCGCGCCGCCACCGCTGCCGGTTGCCGGGGGCGGCCCGTTTCCTACCGGCGCAGCCACTGCCATTCCGCCGCGCCGGGCAGCGGCGGCGTCGACGTTGATGACGTGATCGAACGCGCTCGTTACCGCCGCGGCTCGGCAAGAGCCTCGAGCCGGCAGCCTATGGTCAACCAAACCGATCGTTTGACGTATATCATGCGTACAATGAGGTGGCCGCCTACTCGGAGCGGCGGCAACGTTCTGTTCGGCGTCAGGACCTTCAAGGGGGACCATGACGGTCCAGTCATCACGTTCCGTGGCTGAGTGGCGGCGTTGGGCACCGGCGCTGGCTGCCGCTGGGGCGGGCATCGTCCTTCTCGGCTTGGGCTATCTCGCTTCGGACGCTCCGGCGGCACCGCCGCTGATCGGCGTTCCCGTCACCGCGCTTATGGTTTGGGCGGCCTATCGCGAGCGCGGCCGGCAGCTCGCGGGCGAGGCGGCGGCGGAACGCCTGGCCGAGATGGAGCGCGGCGTCGCGGCACGCGACCGCGCCGAGGCGCGCTTTCGCGACTTCGCTGAAATCGCCTCCGACTGGCTGTGGGAGACCGATGCGGAGCTGCGCTTTACTTATGTCTCGGCGAATGTCGAGGCAGGTTCCGGGAGTCCGGCGGCGGCCTATATCGGCAAGCGCCGCACCGACCCGGCCAGCCTGGGCGTCGATGCCGAGACGGCGCAGGGCTTTGCGCAGGAAATGGCCGCGCAGCGGCCGTTCAGGGACCAGATCAGCCGGCGCCGCCGCGCCGACGGCTCGATCTGGTACGCCAAGACGAGTGCCAAGCCGATCTTCGACGCGGACGGCAGCTTCATCGGCTATCGCGGCGTGTCGCGCAATGTCACCGCCGAGGTGACGGCGCGGGAGGCGGCGGAGCAGGCGCATCGACGGCTGGTGGAGGCGATCGAGATCCTGCCCGCCGGAGTCATGATCTACGATCGCGACGATCGGCTGCTGCTGGCCAATGCGCGGATGCGCGAGATGTTCCCGAGCGGCGCTTCGGCGCTCGAGCCCGGCACGGCGCGCCAGGCGCAGCTCGAATTGGCCATCCGGCAGGGCCTCATCGCGGTCGCGCCGGAGCGCGCCGAGGCCTGGGTGCGCGACCGCATGGCGAGCTTCCGCGTCGCGCCGGCGACGTTGCTCCTGCCGTTCTCCGAGGGACGGTGGTTCCAGCATGTCGGCCGCAAGACCGGCGATGGCGGCACCATCAGCGTGCTCATCGACGTCACCGAGCTGAAGCGCGGCGAGGAGGAGCTGCGCCGGGCCAAGCGGCAATCCGACGAGGCGCTGGCCCTGCTCGATACGCTGCAATCGGCCGCACCGGTCGGCCTGGCCTTCGTCGATCGCGACTTTCGCCATGTTCGCGCCAACGAGGCGCTGGCGGCGATCGACGGGCTTCCTGCGCAGGAGCACATCGGCCGCACCATCGAGGAAGTGGTTCCCGATCTCTGGCCGCAGATCGCACCGATCTGCGCGCAGGTGCTCGAGCGTCGGCAGCCGGTGATCAATTTCGAAATCAGCGGCGAGACCCCGGCGAAGCCCGGCGAGCTGCGCCATTGGCTGACGACGCTCTATCCGGTCTTCGTCGACGATGTCGTCACCGGCATCGGCATCGTCAAGATCGAAGTGAGCGAACAGCGCCGCCTGGAGGCGCAGCTCCGGCAGGTGCAGAAGATGGAGGCGATCGGCAATCTTACCGGCGGAATGGCGCATGATTTCAACAATCTGCTGGGTGTGGTCATCGGCAATCTCGATCTGCTCTGCGATAGCGAGGGAGCGAGCGGAGAAATCCTCGAGCTTGCCGGCGAGGCGCGCGACGCGGCGCTCAAAGGCGCCGATCTGACGCGCCGCCTGCTCGCTTTCGCGCGCCGCCAGCCGCTGCAGCCTCGACGCGTCGAGCTCAACGAACTCGTCGGCGGCGCCGTCAAGCTGTTGGCCCCGCTGCTGGGTGAGGACATCGAGATCGCGCTCGATCTCGCGCCGGATCTTTGGCCGGTGGTGGTCGACGCGGCGCAGATCGAGTCGAGTCTTGCCAATCTTGCCACCAACGCTCGCGACGCCATGCCGGCCGGCGGCACCCTCACCATCGTCACGCGCAACCAGACGCTCGACGCCGACTATGTCGCCCGGCATCCCTATGTGACGGAGGGCGACTACGTGCTCGTCGACGTCAGCGACACCGGCAGCGGCATGCCGCCGGAAGTGGTGAGCCGCGTCTTCGAACCGTTCTTCACCACCAAGGAGCAGGGCAGGGGCACCGGCCTCGGCCTCAGCATGGTGTTCGGTTTCATGAAGCAATCGGGCGGCCACCTCAACGTTTATAGCGAGGTCGGGGTCGGCAGCAGCTTCCGCCTTTATTTCCCGCGCGCCGGGTCGGCCACGGCGGCGGCGGAGGAGGCGCACACCGAGGAGGTGGCGCTGCGCGGCGACAACGAGATCGTGCTGGTCGTCGAGGACAATGCCGCGCTGCGCAGGGTCGCGTTGCGCCAGCTCGCCGAACTCGGCTATCGCGCGCGCGAGGCCGAAAGCGCGCAAGCGGCGCTTGAATCGCTCGCGCTCGACCCGGCCGTCGACGTGCTGTTCACCGACGTGATCATGCCGGGCGGCATGGATGGGCGGCAGCTCGCCGAGATCGCCCGCCGGCGCTGGCCGCATCTCAAGGTGCTCCTGGCCTCGGGTTTCCCCGGCAGCCCGGTCGCCGGCCGTGGCGGTGCCACGCTGCCGCGCCTGCTGAGCAAGCCCTACCGCAAGGAGGAGCTCGCACGCGCCCTGCGTGACGCCATCGAGGGCGGGTCCGGCGCGGCGGCGTGAAGCCGAGGTCGTGGCGAGCGTCGGGCCGGCGGCGCGGGCCGCGCCGTTCAGGCGGCCTTGACGCCGGTGAGGAAGCTAGCGACCTCACCGGTCAGCACGTCGGCCTGCTGCGACAGGCCGCCGGCGGCCGACAGCACGCGGGTTGCCGCGGTGCCGGTTTTCGCCGCCGCGGCGCTGACGCCGACGATGCGTTGGGTCACCTCCTCGGTGCTGCTGGCGGCGCGCTGAATGTTGCCGGCGATTTCCTGGGTCGCGGCGCCCTGCTGCTCGATCGCGGAGGAGATGGTCAGCGCGATGTTGTTGGCCTCGGTGATGAGCCGCGCCACATCCTCGATCGCCGTCACGGCATCGCGCGTCGCGGCCTGGATATGCCCGACCTGAGTGCTGATCTCCTCCGTCGCCTTGGCGGTCTGGCCGGCGAGGCCCTTGACCTCGCTGGCGACCACCGCAAACCCCTTGCCGGCGTCGCCGGCGCGCGCCGCCTCGATCGTGGCGTTGAGCGCCAGAAGGTTGGTCTGGCTGGCGACGTCGGCGATCAGCCCGACCACCTCGCCGATCTTGCGCGCACCCTCGGCGAGATCGCGCACCACGCGTTCGGTGCTCTCGGCGCGCGCCGCGGCCTGGCCGGAGATCTCGGTCGAGCGCGCCACCTGCTGGCTGATCTCGGCGATCGAGGCGGAAAGCTCCTCGGCCGCGCCGGCCACGGTCTGTACGTTGCCGCTGGTCTGTTGCGCCGAGGCGGCGACGGCGGACGCACCCCGGTCGCTGTCGCCGGCATCGACGGAGAGCTGCCGGGCGGTGCCCGACAGGTCGGTCGCCGAGGCGGAAAGGGTGCCGATCACCTGGCCGATGCGTGCTTCGAAGGCGGCGGTGAGGGCGCGCAGCTTGGCCACGCGCTCCTCCTTGGCCTGCTGCTCCGCCACCTGCTCGCGGGTCAGCCGGTCGGCCGTGGCGAGCCCGTCGCGGAAGATCAGCAGCGCCCGCGCCATGGCGCCGATCTCGTCGCCGCGCTCGGCATGCGGCACGGGTGCGTCGAACTCGCGACCGGAGATTCGGGTCATCGCCTCGGTGACGCCGGCGAGCATGCGGCGGATGGCGCGCGCGACCCAGCGGCTCGCGCCGAGGCTGAGCGCGACGACGATCAGCGCCAGCGCGCCATAGCCGATCATCGTGTCGCGCGCCCGGTCGCGCAGCTCGGCCGACCGGGTGCCGAGCGTCGCGGCGGCGTCTTGAATGAAGTGGTCGACGGCTTGGCTCTTCTCCTTGACGCCGGCGCTCAGCATCGGCGCCAGGGCGGGATCGAGCGGTTTGCCGGCGATGACGGCAACGAGGCCCGGCAGCGCATCTGCCATGCTTTTGGTCACCGGCGCGTCGGCGATGGCGCGCCAGCGTTCCGCGGTCTCGCCGGCGGCGAGCAATGCTATCTCGTCGCCGAAATATTCCTGCTGCAGCCAGCCGCGCAGCAGCCATTCGAGGTCGGCGGGGGTGATGCTGCCGGTCTTTGCCGTCTGAATCGCAAGGCGGCCGCCGCCGATCAGCCCTTCCCGCACCCAAAGCGCATCGTGCAGCGTCAGCGCCAGGCGCGCGAGCTCGGGGTTGCTGTTCGCGCCGGCGACGCGGCCGACCACGGTGGCGGCGCGCAAGGCGATGGGCATCAGCGCGCCGCGCGCGGTCGTGCCGGGAGCAGGACGTTGCGCATCGACCTGCTGGCGGAAGACCTTCAACGCCGCCCAGCTCCGATCGATGAAGCGGATGTCGGCGAGTACCGCCGGCGACGCGGCGTCGCTTGCGGCGGCGGCGGCGGCGAGGCCGGCAATCGCGGCGTCGGTGGCCGTGCGCTGCGCCTCGAGGTCGGGCGTGCGGCCGGCGTCGTAATGCGCGAAATAGGCGTTCGTCGCCATCGCCTCGCGCGGGATCTGCGAGGAAATGGTTGCGGCTGCCGCCGCGAGCCGTGCAAGCCGCGCGGCCCGGTCGGCGTCGGCATAGCGCGCGGCGCTCTGATAGGCCAGCAGCAGCGCGATGGCGATCAGCGGCAGGATCGCGGTGGCGCTGACCAGCAGCAGCAGCCGCGATAGCGTCAGCCGCGAAAGGGTGTTCCGCATCGGTTCAGTCCCGGCCCTCTTCGGATGGGAGCTTCCGCCCCCGGCGTTGAGGAACGGTTAACCGGCCGCTGCGGTGCCGCGGGCCGTCGGTCCCGGCGCCGTGCAAGGGATCGCCGGGCCGGCAACCTTTCTACGACAGGCGCGATGCGGGATTGTGCGCAACGCGACGACCGCGGCGCAGGCCGCTGCTAAAAGCCGGAGTAAGGAAAGAGGGGCCCGTAAGAATAGGGCGCCGCCCAGTAATATTCTCGCGCAAGCTGTTCGCGCTGCACACAGCCGGCGAACTCGTTCGTGCCCTCGTGAAAGCCGTAACTCTGGCAGGTCGCGATGTCCCGGGCTCGGAGTTCCGCAGCCGAGGCGCATCCGCCGAGGCCAAATGC
>DAHUYF010000002.1 GCA_027315365.1 Rhodospirillales bacterium
GCTATTTCAGGCCTCAAAGCGGCCGGCACAGAGGGGCCGACATAGTTCTGTGGCAGATAGAGCGTGAAGACGCTGCCTACCCCTTGCGTGCTGCGCAACTGAATCTCGCCGCCGAGCAGGCTTGCCAGTTCCCGACTGATCGCCAGGCCCAGGCCGGTACCGCCGAACCGGCGGCTGGTACTCGCGTCCGCCTGCTGGAATGCCTCGAAGATGAGCTTCTGCTTCTCCAGCGGGATGCCAATGCCAGTGTCGGAGACCTCGAACGCCACGACAGCGCCCGCACCATTCAGCACGGGATGCTCCGCGCTCCAGCCGCCCCGCGCCACCGAGACATCCAGCCGGACACCTCCCTGCTCGGTGAACTTGAAGGCGTTGGAAAGCAGGTTCTTGAGCACCTGCTGCAGGCGCTTGGAATCGGTGATCATGCTGCGGTCGAGATCGGGATCGATCTGCACCTCGAAGGAGAGCTGACGGCTCTCGGCCTCGTGGCGGAACGGCCGCACCACCACGTCCTGGAGGTTGGTGAAGAACACTTCCTCGGCGTCGACCGAGACGGTGCCGGATTCGATCTTGGAGAGATCGAGGATGTCGCTGATGAGGTTGAGCAGGTCGGTGCCGGCGCCGTGGATGGTCCGCGCCCATTCGACCTGCTTGAGCGTGAGGTTGCCGTCGGGATTGTCGACCAGCTGCTGGCCGAGGATCAGGATGCTGTTGAGCGGCGTGCGCAGCTCGTGCGACATGTTGGCGAGGAACTCGGATTTGTACTTCGAGGTCTGCGCCAGCTCGGTCGCCTTCTCCTCGAGCGCGCGCCGCGCCTGCTCGATCTCCTGGTTCTTGCGCTCCACTTCGACATTGCGCTCGGCGAGCTGCTGCGCCTTCTGTTCGAGCTGCTCGTTGGTCTGCTGCAGCTCGCGCTGCTGGCTCTGCAGCTCGGTGGCAAGCTGCTGCGACTGCTTCAGCAGACCCTCGGTCTGCATCGTTGCCTCGATGCTGTTGAGCACGATGCCGATGCCGGCGGTGAGCTGATCGAGGAACGAGACCTGCAGCTCGGTGAAGGCGCCGACCGAGGCGAGTTCGATCACCGCCTTGACCTGGCCTTCGAACAGCACGGGAAGCACGATGACGTTGGTTGGGACCACCTTGAACAGGCCCGAGCGGATCGGCACGACGTTGCCCGGCACTTCGGTGATCAGCATGCGCCTGCCGTCGGCCGCCGTTTGGCCGATCAGGCCGTCGCCGATCTGCATCCGGTCGGGATGACCGCCCTGCTCGGCGCCGCTGTCGGCGAAGGCGGAGAGCAGCTTCAGGTTAGGCGTCTCGTCGGCATGGACGAGATAGATGACGCCGTTCTGGGCATTGACCAGCGGCGCCAGCTCGACCAGCAACATGCGGCCGACGGTGGCGAGGTCGCGCTGGCCCTGCAGCATGTTGGTGAAGCGCGCGAGGTTGGTCTTCAGCCAATCCTGCTCGGTGTTGCGCTCCGTCGTCAGACGGAGGTTGCCGATCATCGTGTTGATGTTGTCCTTGAGCTCGGCCACCTCGCCGCGGGCGTCGACCTGGATCGAGCGGGTAAGGTCGCCCTTGGTCACCGCGGTCGCAACCTCGGCGATGGCGCGCACCTGCGTCGTGAGGTTGGCCGCCAGCAGATTGACGTTGCCGGTGAGGTCCTTCCAGGTGCCGGCGGCGCCGGGCACGTTGGCCTGGCCGCCGAGCCGGCCCTCGACCCCGACCTCGCGCGCCACCGTGGTCACCTGGTCGGCGAAGGTGGCGAGCGTGTTGGTCATGTTGTTGATGGTCTCGGCCAGCGCCGCGACCTCGCCCTTGGATTTGACCGCGAGGTTCTGCTTGAGGTCGCCGTTGGCGACGGCGGTCACCACCTTGACGATGCCACGCACCTGCTCGGTGAGGTTGGCTGCCATGACGTTGACGGTGTCGGTGAGGTCCTTCCAGGTGCCGGCGACGCCGGGCACCTGCGCCTGGCCGCCGAGCTTGCCTTCGGTGCCGACCTCGCGCGCCACGCGCGTCACCTCCCCGGCAAAGGCGTTGAGCTGGTCGACCATCGTGTTGATAGTGTCCTTGAGCTCGAGGATCTCGCCGCGCACGTCGACCGTGATCTTGCGCGACAGGTCGCCGCGCGCCACCGCGGTGGTGACCTCGGCGATGTTGCGCACCTGCGTCGTCAGATTGGCGGCGAGCAGGTTGACGTTGTCGGTGAGGTCCTTCCAGGTGCCGGCGACGCCGGGCACCACCGCCTGGCCGCCCAGCCGCCCCTCGGTGCCGACCTCGCGCGCCACGCGCGTCACCTCGGCGGCGAAGGAGCGCAGCTGCTCCACCATCGTGTTGATGGTCTCCTTGAGCTGCAGGATCTCGCCCCGCACGTCGACGGTGATCTTCTTGGAAAGGTCGCCGCTGGCGATGGCGGTCGCCACCTCGGCGATATTGCGCACCTGGCCGGTGAGATTGCTGGCCATGAAGTTGACGTTGTCGGTGAGGTCCTTCCAGGTGCCGGCGACGCCCGGCACCACCGCCTGGCCGCCGAGCTTGCCTTCGGTGCCGACCTCCTTGGCGACGCGCGTCACCTCCGAGGCGAAGGCGTTGAGCTGATCCACCATGGTATTGATGGTGTTCTTGAGCTCCAGGATCTCGCCCTTCACGTCGACGGTGATCTTGCGCGACAGGTCGCCGCGCGCGACCGCGGTCGTCACTTCGGCAATGTTGCGCACCTGGGCCGTGAGGTTGCCCGCCATGAAGTTGACGCTATCGGTGAGGTCCTTCCAGGTGCCGGCGACACCGGGCACGTTGGCCTGGCCGCCGAGCCGGCCCTCGGTTCCGACCTCGCGCGCCACGCGCGTCACCTCGCCAGCGAAGCGGTTGAGCTGATCCACCATGGTGTTCAGCGTTTCCTTGAGCTGCAGGATCTCGCCGCGGACGTCGACGGTGATCTTGCGCGACAGATCGCCATTGGCGATGGCGGTCGCCACCTCGGCGATGTTGCGCACCTGGCCGGTGAGGTTGCCGGCCATGAAATTGACGTTGTCGGTGAGGTCCTTCCAGGTGCCGGCGACGCCCGGCACCACCGCCTGGCCGCCGAGCCGACCTTCGGTGCCGACCTCGCGCGCCACGCGCGTCACCTCGCCGGCGAAGGCGTTGAGCTGGTCGACCATCGTGTTGATGGTCTCCTTGAGCTGCAGTATCTCGCCGCTGACATTGACGGTGATCTTCTTTGACAGATCGCCCCGCGCCACCGCGGTCGCCACCTCGGCGATGTTGCGCACCTGGCCGGTGAGGTTGCTCGCCATCGAGTTGACGCTGTCGGTCAAATCCTTCCAGGTGCCGGCGACGCCCTTGACCTGCGCCTGGCCGCCGAGCTTGCCTTCGGTGCCGACCTCGCGCGCCACGCGCGTCACTTCGCCGGCGAAGGCGTTGAGCTGGTCGACCATCGTATTGATGGTGTCCTTGAGCTGCAGTATCTCGCCGCTGACATTGACGGTGATCTTCTTGGAGAGATCGCCGCTGGCGATGGCGGTCGAGACCTCGGCGATGTTGCGCACCTGGGCGGTGAGATTGCTCGCCATCGAGTTGACGCTGTCGGTGAGGTCCTTCCAGGTGCCGGCGACGCCGGGCACGTTGGCCTGGCCGCCGAGCCGTCCGTCGGTGCCGACCTCGCGCGCCACGCGGGTGACTTCCGAAGCGAAGGCGTTGAGCTGATCGACCATCGTGTTGATGGTCTCTTTGAGCTGCAGTATCTCGCCGCTGACGGTGACGGTGATCTTCTTGGAGAGATCGCCGCGGGCGATGGCGGTCGCGACCTCGGCGATGTTGCGCACCTGCGCGGTGAGGTTGCCCGCCATGAAGTTGACGCTGTCGGTGAGGTCCTTCCAGGTGCCGGCGACGCCGGGCACCTGCGCCTGACCGCCGAGCTGGCCTTCGGTGCCGACCTCGCGCGCCACGCGCGTCACCTCGCCGGCAAACGCGTTGAGCTGATCCACCATGGTATTGATGGTGTCCTTGAGCTCGAGGATCTCGCCGCGCACGTCGACCGTGATCTTGCGCGACAGGTCGCCGCGCGCCACCGCCGTCGTCACCTGGGCGATGTTGCGCACCTGGTCGGTGAGGTTGCCGCACATCGCGTTGACGCTGTCGGTGAGGTCCTTCCAGGTGCCGGCGACGCCAGGGACCAGCGCCTGGCCGCCGAGCTTGCCTTCGGTGCCGACCTCGCGCGCCACGCGCGTCACCTCGGAGGCGAAGGAGCGCAGCTGATCCACCATCGTATTGATGGCTTCCTTGAGCTGCAGGATTTCGCCGCGCACGTCGACGGTGATCTTCTTGGAGAGATCGCCCATCGCCACCGCGATCGTCACCTCGGCGATGTTGCGCACCTGGGCGGTGAGGTTGCTCGCCATGGAGTTGACGCTTTCGGTCAAATCCTTCCACACGCCGGTGACCTCGCGCACCTGCGCCTGGCCGCCGAGCTTGCCGTCGGTGCCGACCTCGCGCGCCACGCGCGTCACCTCCGAGGTGAAGACGCTGAGCTGCTTGATCATGGTGTTGACGATGTTGGCGGAGCGCAGGAACTCGCCCTGGAGCGGGCGGCCGTCGACCTCCAGCGGGACGGTCTGCAGCAGGTCGCCGCGCGCCACCGCGGCGATGGCGTGGGTCACCGCAGCGGTCGGCCACAGCAGGTCGTCGATCAGCGTGTTGACCGAGCCTTCCATGTCGCCCCAGGCGCCGTGCGACAGCCCGAACTTGACCCGCTTCTTGGTCTTGCCGTCGCGGCCGACGACCTGGCCGACCTCCTCGAGCTGCTGCGCCATGCGCTGGTTGGCGGCGACGATCTCGTTGAAGGCGTCGGCCACCTTGCCGGCCAGCCCATCGCGGTCGCGCGGCAAGCGAACCGAGAAATCGCCCACACGCACCGATTGCAGCGCCTCGAGCAGCGTCTGCAGATCGAGGCTTTCGCCGGCGTCGCGATGCCCGTTCGCGCCCGGTGCGGCGGCGCCCTTGGGAGGTTGCGCCGCGCGGCCGCGGCCGGCGCGCTTGAGGTCGATCTGCATGTTGGCTTTGCTGGTCCGAGCCATCGCGCTCTCCGGGCCGTATCATCGCGGCTGAAATGGATAGCGACTGTACCTGCGCGCCACAGCGCGGCAAAGGCACCTCGCCTCCCTCTTTGGGGTGGGGAGTGAGGCCGGCCGGTTTCGCCGCCGCCGGCCTCTTCGCTCAGCCGAGGAAAGCCGCGCCCGCCGGGATCAGGCGGCGCCGCGGGCCGCCGCTGCCGCCGGACGGACGCCGGATCGGCGCCTGGCCACGATCTCGGCCAGGATCGAGAGCGCGATCTCGGCCGGCTCGATGCCGTGGATGTCGAGCCCGGCCGGCGCCTTGAGCCGGGCGAGCTTCTCTTCACCCACGCCCTGGCCGCGCAGCTGCGCCAGCAGCGTCTCCGCCTTGCGCCGGCTGCCGACGAAGGCGACATAGGCGGCGTCGCTGGCGAGCGCCGCGCCGAGCGCCTCGCGGTCGCGCTTGCCCTGGGTCGAGACCACGATCCAATCCTCAGCCGTCACCGCGAGCGGCGCCAGTTCGAAGCCCGCCGTCCGTTCCTCGACGTCGGCGAAGCCGGCCTGGTCCTCGGGCAGCGCCGCGAGCGCCACGCGAAATCCCAGGTGCCGGGCCAGGTCGGCGAGCGCCTCGGCCACCGGCGAAGCGCCGCACAACAGCAGGCGCGGCGGCCGGCGCATCGGCTCGACGAACAGATCGATCGTGCCGCCGCTGGGGCAGGCGCTGCGATGAAGCTCGGTGCCGTCGACATCGACCGCGGCGGCGACGTCGTCCTTGGGCTTGACGCGGATCAGCCGCGGCGTCCCGTCCGCGAGCACCGAAGCGGCGGTCCGCCGCACCGCGCCTTGCACGCAGCCGCCGCCGAGAAAGCCGCGGATGGCGCCGTCGCGCAGCACCACCGCTTTGGCGCCCGCCTTGGCCGAGGTGGCGTTCTCGGTGCGCACCACGGTGACGACGCAGAATTCCTCGCCGCGCTCGCGCAGCCGGGCCATCAGCGTCAGCGTCTCGTCGAGCGGATGGGTCATGCTTCCTCTCCGTCAAAGCCGCGCCAGCGCGCCCTCCAGCGCGCCGAGGCTCGCCAGCGAATGCGCGGCGGCAAAGAGATCAATATGCGGCATCGCCGCCGCCATGGCGCGCGCCACCGGCGCGTAGTCGCGCCAGCCCAGCAGCGGGTTGAGCCACACCAGCCGGCGGGCGCGGCGCTTCAGGCGCCTGATCTCGGCGACCAGCCGCTCCGGCGGGTCGGTGTCGTAGCCGTCGCTCATCACGATCACGATGCTGCGCGAATTGAGCGTCGCGCGCGCATAGCGATCGTTGAAGGTCCTGAGCGCGCCGGCGATCTCGGTGCCGCCGCCGAAGCCCTCAGCCATCAGCGACAGCCGGTCCATCGCCCGGAGCCGGTCGCGCTCGCGCAGGGCGTCGCTGATATGGACGAGCCGGGTGTGAAACACGAAGGCGTCGGCGCGCAGCCAGCCGCCGATCAGGCCGCGCACGAAGCTCAGGAAATAGCGGCTGTAAAGCCGCATCGAGCCCGAAACGTCGAGCAGCAGCACGAGGTTGACCGGGCGTTCCGGCCGCCGCTTGCGCAGCAGTTCGACCGGCTCGCCGCCCTTGCCGAGATTGCGCCTTATCGAGCGGCGGAGATCGATGCTGTCGCCATGCCGCGCCGGCAGCCGCCGCCGACTAAGGCGATAGCGCAGCGCGCGCGCCAGCCGCTCGGCGACGTGCTCGGCCTCGGCGATATCCTCGGCGCTGACCAGCTGGCGCAGATCGGCGCGCGCCAGCAGCTCCTGCCGGCTCGCGACCAGTCGGCCGGTTGCCCGCACCGGCGCCTCTGCGTCGCCCGCGCCGGGCGGCGCCATCGGCCCCGTCGCCTCGGCGCGCGCCGCGCCGGACGGCGGCGTCCGGCTCCAGATCTCCGGCCGGCCGGCATCCCGGCGCGCGCCGCCGGCAGATGAAGCGGGGCGGGCCGTCTTCACGCCGCGGCCGAACCAATAGGCGTCGAACAGCGTGTCGAAGCGCTGCCATTGGCCGCGGTCGCCCGTCAGCATGGTCTTGAGCCCGAGCCGAGCCGCCGCCGCGTCGCCGGGATCGCAGGCGTCGAGAAAGGTCAGCGCCGCCTCGGTCTCGCCGGGGCCCACGGCGAAGCCGTTGCGGCGCAGATGCGCCATGAAGCCGCTGAGCCGCGCCGCCGGCCCGACGCCGGGTGCGGTCATGCCACTTTTCCCACCAGCCGCGCCGTTACCTCGGCGGGCATCGATTTGAGATCGCCTTCGGTCTTGAGCAGGCAGGCAAGGCTCGCCTGCAGCGCCGCCGGATCGCCCGCGAGGCTGCGGAAGTCGAGGCCCATCAGCGCGTTCGCCCAGTCGAGCGTTTCGGCGATGCCGGGCTTCTTCTCGAGCTCCTGACGGCGCAGCAGCTGGACGAAGCGGACGATCTGCTCGCCCAACCGCTGGTCGACGCCCGGCAGCCGCGCGCGCAGGATGGCGGTTTCCTTGGCCTCGTCGGGAAAGTCGACATAGCTGTAGAGGCAGCGCCGGCGCAGCGCGTCGGAGAGCGCGCGCGTGCCATTCGAGGTCAGCACCACATACGGCACCGAGCGCGCGCGGATGGTGCCGAGCTCGGGAATCGTGACCTGGAAATCCGACAGGATCTCGAGCAGGAAAGCCTCGAACTCCTCGTCGGCACGGTCGATCTCATCGATCAGCAGCACCGGCGGCGTCGCCTGCGATATCGCCTCGAGCAGCGGGCGGCGCAGCAGGTAATCCTCGGAGAAGATGTGGTGTTCGATCTCGTCGGCGGAGATCTGGTCGCGCTCATGGGCGCGGATTGCCAGCAACTGGCGCTGGTAGTTCCATTCATAAAGCGTCGCGTTGGCGTCGAGCCCCTCATAGCATTGCAGCCGGATGAGCCGGGTCCCGAGCGCCGCGGCCAGCGCCTTGGCCACCTCGGTCTTGCCCACCCCGGTCTCGCCTTCGAGCAGCAGCGGCCGCCGCAGGCCGATCGCCAGCGCGAGTGCCATCGCCAGGGTGTCGTCGGCAATGTAGCCGGCGCGGCCAAGCTCGCCCTGCAACGCCTTGTAGTCGAAACTCACAGCGGACAAGACATGCGAACCGCCTCTCCGCCCTCCGGGGCGGAGAGGGTGGGGGTGAGGTGGGGGTGTCGAGCGCCGCCCATCATGGCCACCCACCTCATCCTAAATCCCTCTCCGCCCTGAAGGGCGGAGAGGGATTTTCGGCTGCGGATGGAACATCGTCACCCGACCAGCCCCAGCTTCTGCGCGGTCTTCCACACCCGCCAATGGTCGTGCGGCATCGCCGTGTGGACGAGGCCGAGATGGGCGAAGGCGTCGTTGACCGCATTGGAGATGGCCGAGACGCCGCCGACATTGGGCGATTCGCCGACGCCCTTGGCGCCGATCGGATGATGCGGCGAGGGCGTGGTGGTGTAATCGGTCTCCCATACCGGGGTCTCCACCGCGGTCGGCAGGAAGAAGTCGAGCAGGCTCACATTCTTCACATTGCCGAACTCGTCATAGGCGATCTCCTGGCCCAGCGCGATGGCCAGCGATTCCGTGAGCCCGCCATGCACCTGGCCCTCGATGATCATCGGGTTGATGCGCGTGCCGCAATCGTCGAGGGCGTAGAAGCGGCGGATGGAGGTGACGCCGGTATCGACATCGATGTCGACGACGCAGATATAGGCGCCGAAGGGATAGGTCATGTTCGGCGGATCGTAGTAGCTCACCGCCTCGAGCCCCGGCTCCATCCCCGGCGGCACCTTGTTGTAGGCGGAGAAGGCGATCTCGGCCATGGTCTTGAAGCGCTCGGGCGCGCCCTTGACCTTGAAGCGGTCGACATCCCATTCGAGGTCGTCGTCATGCACCTCGAGGAGATATGCCGCGATCATTTGCGCCTTGGCGCGGATCTTGCGCCCGGCCATGGCGGTGGCGGCGCCCGCCACCGGCGTCGAGCGCGAGCCGTAGGTGCCGAGCCCGTAAGGCGCGGTGTCGGTGTCGCCTTCCTCGACCGTGATGTTGGCGGCGGGGATGCCGATCTCGGAGGCGATGATCTGCGCGAAGGTGGTGGCATGCCCCTGGCCCTGGCTGATGGTGCCGAGCCGGGCGATGGCGCTGCCGGTGGGATGGACGCGGATCTCGCAGCTGTCGAACATGCCGAGGCCCAATATGTCGCAGTTCTTGATCGGGCCGGCGCCGACGATCTCGGTGAAGAAGGCCACGCCGACGCCCATCAGCTGCCGCGTCTCGCCGCGCGTGAAGGCCTCGCGATTGCGCCGCTGCTCCTCGCGCAGCCCGGTGTAGTCGACCGCCTTCAGCGCCTTCTCCAGCGCGGTGTGGTAGTCGCCGCTGTCGTATTCCCAGCCCAGCGCCGAGCGATAGGGGAACTGCTCCTTCTTGATCAGGTTGCGCCGCCGGAGCTCCGCCGGATCGAGGGCGAGCTTGCGCGCCAGCACGTCGATCATGCGCTCGACGAAGTAGGACGCCTCGGTGACCCGGAACGAGCAGCGGTAGGCGACGCCGCCCGGCGCCTTGTTGGTATAGACGCCGTCGACCGTCACATGCGCCGTCGGGATGTCGTAGGAGCCGGTGCAGATGCTGAAGAAGCCGGCGGGGTATTTCGTCGGGTCGGCGCAGGCGTCGAAGGCGCCGTGATCGGCGAGCACATGGCAGCTCAGCGCGGTGATCTTGCCGTCCCGGGTCGCGGCGATCTCGCCGGTCATGTGGTAGTCGCGGGCGAACGCGGTCGCCGCCAGATTCTCCATCCGGTCCTCGACCCACTTCACCGGCACGCCGGTGACGATCGAGGCGACGATCGAGCAGATGTAGCCGGGGTAGACGCCGACCTTGTTGCCGAAGCCGCCGCCGATGTCGGGCGAGATGATGCGGATCTTGTGCTCGGGGATGCCGGAGATCAGCGACGCCACCGTACGCACCGCATGCGGCGCCTGGAAGGTGCCCCAGACGGTGAGATGGGAGTTGATCTTGTCCATCGAGGCGACGCAGCCGCAGGTCTCGATCGGGCAGGGATGGACGCGCTGATAGACGATGCGCTCCTTGGCCACCACCGGCGCCGCCGCCAGCGCCTTGGCGGTGCTCTCGGCGTCGCCCACCTCCCAGGTGAAGATGTGGTTGTGGTGCTTGCGCTTGCCGTGCGCGCCCTCGGTCTTGCCCTGGAGATCGTCGCGCAGCACCGGCGCGTCGGGCGCCATCGCCTTGTGCGGATCGGTGACCGCCGGCAGCTCCTCGTACTCGACCTCGACCAGCTCGACCGCGTCGGCCGCGGCGTAGCGGTCCTCGGCGACGACGAAAGCGATCTCCTGGCCCTGGAACAGCACCTTCTCGTCGGCCAGCACCGCCTGCACGTCGCCGGCGAGCGTCGGCATGTAATGCAGCTTGAGCGGCTTGAGATCGGCGGCGGTGATCACCGCCCTGACGCCGGGCACCGCCAGCGCCGCCTCCTTCTTGATCGACTTGATGCGGGCATGGCCGTATTGCGAGCGCACGAAGTCGCCGAACAGCATGCCCGGCAACTTGATGTCGTCGACGTAATTGCCCTTGCCCTGGGTGAAGCGGGCATCCTCGACGCGCTTGCGCTTGGTGCCGAGGCCTTCGAGCTTCTGTGTCCGCGCTTCGGCGGATTCGATGACGGCGCTCATTCTGCGGCCTCCTTGGCGCTGGCGAGCTGGTCCGCAGCGGCGCGGATCGCCTTGACGATGTTCTGATAGCCGGTACAGCGGCAGAGATTGCCGGCGATGCCGGCGCGGATCTCCGTCTCGCTCGGATCGGGGTTTTCCTGGAGCAGGCGCCAGGCGCGGGTGATCATGCCCGGCGTGCAGAAGCCGCATTGCAGCCCGTGATGCTCGCGGAACGCTTCCTGCAGCGGGTGAAGGGCGCCGTCGGCGGCGGCGACGCCTTCGATGGTACGCACCGTGCCGCCATTGGCCTGGGCGACGAAGACGGTGCAGGATTTCACCGACTTGCCGTTGAAATCGACGGTGCAGGCGCCGCAATGGCTGGTGTCGCAGCCGATATGCGGGCCGGTGAGGCGCAGCTCCTCGCGCAGGAAATGGATCAGCAGCATGCGCGGCTCGGCCAGGGCCTCGACCGCGCGGCCGTTGACGGTGAGTTTGATCGGCATCTTGGACATCAGCTTCCTCCTGCCGCTCAGGCGGCGCGTTCTTTGGCGCGCTGGATCGCCCGCCGGACCATGACGCCCGCGACATGCGTGCGGAAATCGACGGGGCCGCGCTGATCGGCGGCGGGCTCGGCGATGGCGGTCGCCTGCTTCACCGCCGCGTCGAGCGCGGCGCGGTCGAGCCGCGTGCCGACCAGCGCCTGTCCGGCCGCGGCGGCGAAGAGCGCCGTGCCCGCGACATTGGTGAGCGCGACCGCCGCCGCGGTGCAATTGCCTTGCGCCAGGGTGAGGACCACCGCGGCGGCGGCGGTGGCGTAGTCGCCGACCTTGCGTTTCTGCTTCTCATAGGCGTGGCCGTGGCCGGCGAGCGGCAGCGGGATGCGGATCGCGGTCAGGATCTCGGCCGACGCCAGCGCGGTGGTGAAGGGGCCGCGATAGAAGTCGCGCGCCGCGATCTCGCGCTCGCCCTTGGGCCCCCGGGCGCGATAGACCGCCCCCAGCGCCATCATCACCGCCGGCAGGTCGTTGCCGGGATCGCCATTGGCGACATTGCCGCCGATGGTGCCGAGCGAGCGCACCTGCGGATCGGCGATCTGCAGCGCCGCCTCGCGCAGGATCGGGCAGCGCGCCGACAGCAGCTCGGAGCCGATCACCTCGGCCTGGGTGGTCATGGCGCCGATGATCGCGCTCTCGCCCTCGGTGCGGATGGCGCGCAGTTCGGCGATGTCCTGGAGATCGACCAGATGGTCGGGCGCGGCCAGGCGCAGCTTCATCATCGGGATCAGGCTGTGGCCGCCGGCGAGCAGGCGGGCCGCGTCGTCATGAGTCGCCAGCAGCGCGATCGCCTCGTCGAGGCTGCGCGGGCGATGATAGGCAAATCCTGCGGGAATCACTGTTTGTTCCTCCCTCCCCTTGTTGTCGCGTTGCATCGCTTGCCCGCGACGGCGACGCCATCGCGGCGCGAGGGCGCCTTTTGGCCGCAAGGATGCTGCGGCGGGGGTGGGCGGCAACAGGGAAAACCAACCTCGCGCGGCGCTATTGCACGAAATGCGGTATGGCTGCACGAATGGCGGCGGCCGCGAAACGCCCGACCCGGCGGCTAAATCCCCAGCGCGCGGCGGACCTCGGCGAGGTGGAAGCGGCTGACCGGGACCAGCGCCTCCTTGATGCTGGGGACGACCAGATAGGCCTTGTCGTCCTTGCGCTGGAAGGCCTGGGCGTGGCGGATGTTCACCAGGAAGCTGCGATGGGTGCGCAGGAAGGAATGCCCCGCGACATGCGCCTCGACCTTGGAGATCGACCAGGGGCAGAAATAATCCTCGGCGCCGTCATAGAGGCGGGTGTAGTGGCCTTCCGCCTTGATCGCGTGGATGCGCTCGGCATCGACGAAATAGATGGCGTTGCGCTGCTCGTAGGGCAGGCGCGGGCGCTCGCCTGCGACCGGCGCGGCCTCGCCGCCCTCGCCCGGCGCCGGTGCGAGGCGGCCGGGCTCGCCGGCCGCGGGCGCCGGCACGAGCGCCACCGCCGGGGCGAACTCGCCGCCGGCTGGCCGGCCGCGCTCGCCGGTGCCTTCCAGCGGCAGCGCCGTCAGCAGGAAGACGCCGCAGACCACGAAGGCGGCGACCGCGACGATGAGCGCGAGGTAGTTCGCCTCGATGATCGGCACCGCCGCCGGCAGCGCATCCTCGAGCCGGGTGAAGCGGGTGAAGGCCATGGCCGAGTAGTGCATCCCGGCGATGGTCACCCCCAGCACCACCGCGCCGAGCGAGAGCTGCAGCAAGGTGCGGCGGCCATAGGCGAGGCGCAGCGCGCAGATCGAGAACAGGATGGCGATGGCGGAGGAGAGGAAGAAGCCGGCGGGCCGGTAGCTCACCGAGCAATAGCCCGAGACCGCCGCCATGCCGATGTAATGCATGCTGACGATGCCGAGCCCGGTCAAGCTGCCGGCCTGCACCGTCCGCAGCAGGGTGCGCTCGCCGACGAACATCATCGCCAGGCCGAGCCCGGTGATCAGGATCGAGATCAGCACCGAGCTCAAGGTGTGGAAGGCGTCGTAGCCGAGGGCGATCGGCAGGCGGATGGCGAGCATGGCGACGAAATGCATCGACCAGATGCCGGCGCCCAGCGCGAAGGCCGCCTTGGCGATCTGCACCCGGCGCCGGCCCGCCGGCAAAGCCCGGAGCCCGCTCGCCAGCCTGAGACCGGTGAACGACGCCATGACGGCGATCACGACCGACGCCGCCACCATCCAGGGGTCGTAGGTCACAACAAGCATTGCACCGAACCGTAGCGCTGCGGCTGTCCCGAGATCGAGACTTTCGCACTGGCATCTGGCCCGCGCACTATATCAAAATCGCCAGGCGCTTGGCGAGCAGGGAGGTCGGGCGGACGCCATGCCCAAGGTGAGCGCCGGCATTCTGCTCTATCGCCGCCGTGCGGGCGGGATCGAGGTGTTCCTGGTCCATCCCGGCGGCCCGTTCTGGGCGAAGCAGGACGACGGCGCCTGGTCGATCCCCAAGGGCGAGCCCGCGCCCGGCGAAGACCTGCTGCGCTGCGCCCGGCGCGAGTTCCGCGAGGAGACCGGGTTCGCGGTCGACGGGCCGTTCCAGCCGCTGCCCTCGGTGCGGCAGGCCGGCGGCAAGACGGTGCATGCATGGGCGGTCGAAGGCGATTGCGATGCCGGAGCGGTGACGAGCAATCGCTTCAGCCTGGAATGGCCGCCGCGTTCGGGCCGGCGGCAGGAATTCCCAGAGATCGACCGCGCGCAATGGTTCGACCTCGCGGCGGCGCGCGGCAAGCTCAACTCCGGCCAGCGACCGCTGGTCGAGGCGGTCGAGCGGCTGGCGGGAGCCGGCGGCCGGACATAGGTAGAATCCCTTAGGTACAAATCCCAATTTCGGCGGCTGCCGGGTTTCCCGATCATCGATGCCAGGAACGACCGGACGAAACCGGCCGCACCCGACATCACACCCGAGATAGAGAGGGGATTTCCCATGCTGGCAATGGCTTTGAGCGAGAGGCCGCGCAGCGTCGCTTCCGCCGCGGCGCGGGCGCATGGCTGCGAGAGCTGCGGCGCCCGTGCCCTCAGCATCTGCAGCGCGATGCCCGGCGACGAGCTGGGCCAGCTCGCCGCCGCGCGGATGCACCAGCACGTCGCCCCCGGCGAGACCTTCCTCAACGAGGGCGAGCCGGCGACGCACTTCTTCAACGTCGTCGAGGGCGCGGTCAAGGTGTTCAAGCTGATGCCCGACGGCCGGCGTCAGATCACCGGCTTCCTCTTCGCCGGCGATTTGCTCGGCCTCGCCTTCAACGACACCTATACCTACAGCGCCGAGGCGATCAGCCCGGTCAAGCTGTGCCGCTTCCCGCGTCGGCAGCTCGAACGCCTGCTCGACGCGTTCCCCAAGATGGAGCGCCGGCTGCTCGCCATGGCGTCGAACGAACTGGCGGCGGCGCAGGAGCAGATGATGCTGCTCGGGCGCAAGACCGCGCATGAGCGGATCGCCTCCTTCCTGTTGTCGCTGGCGCGGCGCGAGGCGCGTCATGGCGCCGGCGACAACGTGATGCTACCGATGACCCGCACCGACATCGCCGATTATCTCGGCCTGACCACCGAAACCGCGAGCCGCGTCTTCACCAGCTTGAAGAAGCGCGGCTATATCGAGCTCGAGGCGGGGGGGCGCGTCCGCCTCGCCGACCGCGACACGCTCGAGGAGATTGCGGCCGGTCTCGAATAGTAGGCGGCCGGGCGACTCAGTCCCGGGCCTCCGGCGGCGACAGCGGTGCCGGCGCGGGCGCTTCGGGCGGCGCCGCGCCGACGCCGAACTCGTGGCCGAGCTGCTGCAGGGCGGCGAGCGCGCCGGTCAGACGATGCCACAGGTCGCGGCCGCTGCCGCTGCCGGCCAGGCTCAGCCAGCCCAACCCCAGGCCGATCACCGCCAGCGGCAGGCCGTCGCGGCGCAGCGTCTCGCGCAGCTTGCCGGTGTCGAACTCGGCCTTGCGCGCCAGCCGTGCGGCGCGCACCGCGAGGTGGCGCAGCGCATAGTCGCGGTCGAGCGCCGCCAGGCCTCGCGACAGCCGGTCGCGGGTGCGGGCGATCTCGACGGCGAGCTCGGCGGCGCTGGCGCGTGGGGCCGGCGGTGCGGTCACGTCAGTTCGTCCTTCAGCCAGTCGCCGGTCTCGCGCATCACCTGCCAGCTCTGGCGCGGCACCAGGCTGGCGCGCGCCAGCTGCCGCCGCGCATAGAGCACCAGCGCCGCGCCCAGCGCCGCCACGGCCAGCCCGACCGCCGCCGCCGCCGCCCAGAGCGGCATGACCTGGCCGAGCAGCAGAATGAGCGCGGCGACCAGCGCCAGGCCGCCCATCAGGCAGACGGCGATGCCGGCGAGCAGCACCGCCATGCCGCCGGCGAGCCGTCCCGCATTCTCGCCGATCTCGGCGCGGACCAGCGCCAGCTGCTGCAGCAGCAGCGTCTCGCTGTCGCGGAACAGCCGCGCCAGCAGCGCGGCGAGCCCGGGTTCGTGGGGGGAGGCGGTGTCCTGATCTGCCATCGGCGGTCCTTCCCGGCATGCTGACGCAGAAGGCGAGCCGGCTCAAGCGCCAGGCGCGGCTCAGGCGACCGAGGCGATGCGGAAGGTGCGGGTGACGCCGTCGCGCTCCTTGATCGAAACGTACTCGCCGCCGGCGAAGTGATGGGCATCGGCCTTGACGATGACCTCGGCGGCGCCGGCGCCGTCGTCGAATGCCAGCCGCCAGCCGCCGCGGTCATGGGCGAGATGGCCGACGGCATCGTCCTCCCCGGCCCAGAAGCGGCGGAAGCGGCACTCATGGCGGTGCTTCAGCCAGAGATCGCGGTCAAGCGCGGCCTGCGCCGAGAGCGGCAGGGTAAGCTCGTAGCCATGCGTGACGCTGCCATCGGGAAATTCGTGGCAGCGCGCCATTTCAAGCCTGACCTTCCGCAGCATGGGTCTCGTCCTTCCGGTTGCCGGCGCAGCAGGCGGCATCCTCCGATCGCCGCCGCCGCGGCGCATTGACCTGGGTCAAGCGGGCGGCGCCGGCTGGGCGCCGCCGCCGCTTTCGGGGTAGCATGGCGCGGCGAGGCTGGTGAGCGGGAAAAACCATGCGCTTTGGCGTGTTCTACGAGCTGCAGCTGCCCCGGCCCTGGGCGCCGGGCGACGAGCACCGCCTGTTCAAGGAGGCGCTCGACCAGGTCGTGCTCGCCGACCGCCTCGGCTACGACCATGCCTGGGAGGTCGAGCATCATTTCCTCGAGGAGTATTCCCATTCCTCGGCGCCGGAGATCTTCCTGGCGAGCGCCGCGGCGCTGACCCGCCGCATCCGCCTCGGCCACGGCATCCGCCAGGTGATCGCGCGCTACAACCACCCGGCGCGCACCGCCGAAGGCATCGCCACGCTCGACATCATGTCGGACGGAAGGGTCGATTTCGGCATCGGCGAGGGCGCGACGCGCCTCGAACTCGGCGGTTTCGGCATTCCCGCCAAGGAGAAGCGGGCGATGGCGCTCGAGGCGGCGGAGCAGATCGCCAACATGATGGTGCTCGAGCCCTATCCCGGCTTCGAGGGAAAATCATTTTCGATGCCGTGCCGCAACGTGCTGCCGAAGCCGGTACAGAAGCCGCACCCGCCGATGTGGATGGCCTGCACCAACCGCGAGACGATCAAGCTTGCGGCGAGCCTCGGGCTGGGCGCGCTCGCCTTCGCCTTCGCCGATCCCGAGGAGGCGCGAAGCTGGAGCACGATCTACTACGACATCATCCGCAGCGAGGCCTGCGTGCCGCTGGGCTGGACGGTCAACGCCAACATCGCCATGGTCTCGGCCTTCTCGATCCATCGCGACCGCGCCGAGGCGATCCGGCGCGGCCAGGAAGGCTTCGAGTTCTTCGGCTACGCCTTGAACGCGCTGGTGGCGCAGGATTCGGTGCCGGGCCACAGCCGGCTCTGGCCGACCTTCCTCGAGAAGCGCGGCGACAAGACCGACCGCCTCATCGCCGCGGCGGCCGAGCACAATGCCGGGCAGGCGGCGGGCATCGGCACGCCCGACGACATGCGCCGGCATCTGCTGGGCTATCAGGAGGCGGGGATCGACCAGATCATCTTCTTGCAGCAGGCCGGCCGCAACCGGCACGACCACATCTGCGAGGCGCTGTCGCTCTTCGCCGCCGAGGTCATGCCGGAATTCAAGGCCGAGGCCGCGGCGCGCGAGGCGGCGAAGGCCGAGCGCCTCGCCCCCTTCATCGAGCGCGCGCTCGCCCGCAAGCAGCGCATGCGCCCGCTGGCCGAGCACGAGATCCCGGTGGTCCGCGCCTCGGCCGACAAGGCGAAGATCGGTGGCACGGTGGGGTAGGGGCGGAAGAGGAGATCCGCGCTCACCCCTACCTCACCCTCCCGCTGCGCGGGTCCCTCCCTCTCCGCCCCGGGGCGGAGAGGGTTGGGGTGAGGTGGGGGCTCGACGACTGCGCTTGTCGTCTCCGGCATTTGTGATCCGGCGCTCAGCGATAAACCGCCTTCATCGCCGCCTCCGGGTAGCGCTCGCCGGCGGCGGCGCCCGGAGGCACCGCGGCGGAGATGCGCGCGACCTCGGCGGCGGTGAGCGTCACCGCGAGCGCGCCCAGATTGTCGTCGAGCCGATCCCGGCGCTTGGTGCCGGGGATCGGCACGACGTCGTCGCCCTGCGCCAGGAGCCAGGCCAGCGCGAGCTGCGCCGGGGTGCAGCGCTTCTCGCGCGCGATCGCCTCGACGCGCGAGACCAGCGCGTGGTTGCGCGCGAAATTCTCGCCGATGAAGCGGGGGAAGGCGGCGCGGCGGTCGTTCTTGACGTCCTCGGGCGCGCGGATGCCGCCGGCGAGCAGGCCGCGGCCGAGCGGCGAATAGGCCATGAAGCCGATGCCGAGCGTGCGCGTCAGCGCGCGCGTCTCCTCCGCCTCGCTGCGGTAGAGCAGCGAGTATTCGGTCTGCACCGCGGCGATGGGATGGACGGCATGCGCGCGGCGGATGGTCTCCGGCCGCGCCTCGGAGAGGCCGAGCCAGCGCACCTTGCCCTGCTCGACCAGTCGCGCCATGGCGCCGACCGTATCCTCGATCGGTACCGCGGGGTCGACGCGGTGCTGGAAATAGACGTCGATGACGTCGAGGCCGAGCCGCTTCAGGCTCGCCTCGCAGGCCTGCTGCACATATTCCGGCCTTCCGTCGACCCCCTGGCCGGTGGGCGTCTTGACCTGGCCGAACTTGGTGATCAGCACGACGCCCTCGCGCCGTCCCTTGAGCGCGCGGCCGACCAGCTGCTCGTTGTGGCCCCAGCCGTAGAGATCGGCGCTGTCGAGCAAATCGATGCCGCGGTCGAGCGCGTCGTGGATGAGGCCGATGGCGGCGTCATCGTCGCTCTCGCCGTAGATCCCCGAAAACGACATGCAGCCGAGCCCGATCGCCGAGACCGACGGGCCGTTCCTGCCAAGCTTGCGGTGCGCCAGCATGCTTCTCTCCTTAAACCTTGACGTAGCTCCAGCCCTGCTCCTGCAGCTCGATCAGCCGCACCACGCCCGCCGGCACGATCCGCGCCGGCGGCAGCAGGGGGATATCCTTGCCCTCGGTGCGCTGCATCAGTTGCAGCGTGTTGTGGCAGGCGCTGAACACCATCTGCGGCAGCTTCTCGTGCAGCGCGGCAAGTCGCTCCTTCACCGGCGAGGTGTCGGCGCGCAGCATGGTAAGCCCGGGTCCATAGGCGACGAGCTCGATGGCGATGCTCTCGCCGCGCTCGGCGAAGGCGGCGGCGGCATTGCCGGCATTGCCCAGCGCCATGTTCATCACCGTGGCGTCGTTCCGGTCGACATGCAGCGCCAGCCGGTGCGAGGCGGGCGCCCCGGCCGCGGCGCGGCGGGTTGCGAGCGCGCCGAGAAAGGCGGTGGCGGTTAGCAGCAGCCTGCGATCCATGGGAGTTCTCCGGTCAGCGCCGTCTGCTCAATACCGAATCCCCAGCAGATGCGGAAGCGCCAGCGACAGCGGCGGCCAGTAGGTCACCAGCACGAGGAAGGCGAGCATGACCAGGAGCCAGGGCAGCACCGCCACGGTCAGCTCGCTGATGCCCATGCGGGCGATGC
>DAHUYF010000019.1 GCA_027315365.1 Rhodospirillales bacterium
GCGACCGGGCCGCCGGCCAGGAGGTGCTCGGCCCGGTCGGCGAATTCCCAGGCGCCGGCCAGCATCTCGTAGAACCACTCGCCCTCGATGAAGATGGCGAGGATGAGGCGCGGAAAGCGGCGCTCCTTGAGCTCGTAGAGCGCGCCGGCGAGCGCCTCGAGGCTGAAGCCGCCCGGGCGCAAGGCGACGCGCGCGCCGGTGTCCTGCGGGCGGATGTGGATGAAGCCGCGCTCGCGCACGGCATGGGCGGCGAGACCGAGGTCGGTCGGGATCGTGCCGAGGCGGCGGACCAGCTCCCAGGAGCCGTCGGGCCAGCGCCGTCCCTTCTCGTCGATCAAGATGCCGTCGGCCATCCCTCTGTCTCCGGCTGAGCCCGCCGCGGCGCCGCCTGCGGCGGCGCCCTTACTCCGGCGCGCACGCCTCCTCGCTCGCTGCCTTGGCCAGGCGCAGGATCCGCTCGCGCTGGCTGGTGCTGGCAATCGCGCGGAAGGTAAACACCAGCTCGATCTCGAGCGGCGTCAACCCGGCCTCCTGCATGCGCGCGGCCGGTGCCACCTCCTCCTTGAACAGGAACGACATCGGCACGCCGAGGAACTTTACCACCGCCGCGAGCCGGGCCGCCGTGAGGCGCCGCGCGCCGCTCTCGTATTTCTGCACCGATTGTGCACTGACGCCGAGCGCGCTGCCAAGCTGCTCCGGACTGGCGCCGGCCATCAGGCGGGCCTCGCGCAGGCGTCGCCCGACCAGGAGGTCGACTTGATTGACGCGCCGCTTGCTCGGCTGGCGCCTCGATGGACCGCGGCTCTGCGCCGCGGCGCTCGACATCTTATCCCGCTTCATGCTCAGAGGCTGCCCTGCCCGAAACCCGCGATGGCGGCGATCATACCGTTGTCGGGGCGCGGCTGCCATCAAAAGTAGCGGCGCCGTCCTGCGAACCCTGGACAATGCAGGTCCGCGCCGCCAGCCGGTTCCCGCACGCGCTTCGCGGGCAAGCGCGCGCCGGGATCCGGGTGGCCGCGGTCACCGCCCGGACAGGTTCTGCTCGCTGATGATCTTGGTGAGTCGCAGCAGATGCTCGCGCATGTCGTCGCTGCGGATGGCGCGGAAATGGCGCACCAGCTCGATCTCCTTGGAGGTAAAGCCGGCCGTGTCGGTTGCCGCCTGCGGTTCGGTGTCGTCCTGGAAGAAGAAGGACATCGGCACGCCGAGGAACTTCGCCGCCGCGGCCAGGCGGCCGGCGGACAGGCGGTTCTCGCCGTTCTCGTATTTCTGCACCGCCTGGAAACTCACGCCGATGGCGGTGCCGACATCCTCCTGGCTCGCCCCGGCGAGAAGCCGCGCCTGGCGGAGCCGGCTGCCGACCGAGAGATCGACATGATTGGCCCGGCGCTTGCGCGGCTTGCGCCGCTGAGCGTCAAGCGCGACGGGCTCGATTTTCGTCTGCGTCATAGGGGTCAAAACCTCCGTTCCCAGATCGGTTGTCGTTTGTTGCCGAAGCACCATACCCTTACCGGTTGTCCAACGCTCTTTTCTACCATAAGGGGCGACTTGACCGGTCGGACAACTTAACCCGAACGCCGGCCTACTTCAATCCGTCATGATTTTATTTATCGAACGATCGCTACGCGCGGGTCCATCAGGCGCGCGGGCGCAGGCCGCGCGCGGCGAGGCGCGCCTCGATCGCGTCCCACACCCGCGTCTCCAGCCGGGCGCCGTCGAGGCGGTTGATCTCCTGGATGCCGGTGGGCGAGGTGACGTTGATTTCGGTGAGATGGTCGCCGATCACGTCGATGCCGACGAAGACCAGCCCCTGCGCGCGCAGGGCCGGGCCGATGGCGGCGCAGATCTCGTGCTCGCGCGCGGTGAGCGTCGTCTTCGCCGCCTTGCCGCCGACATGCAGATTGGCGCGCGCCTCGCCCGCCGCCGGCACGCGCAGCACCGCGCCGAGCGGCTCGCCCTCGACCAGGATGATGCGCTTGTCGCCCTGGCGCACCTCCGGCAGGTAGCGCTGGACGATGATCGGCTCGCGATAGAGCTGAGTGAAGAGCTCCAGCAGCGCGTTGAGATTGTCGTCCGCCGGCCGCAGGTGGAAGACCCCGGCGCCGCCGTTGCCGAACAGCGGTTTCAGGATGATGTCGCCGTGCTCGCGGCGGAAGCCGACGATCGCCTCGCGGTCGGCGGTGATCAGCGTCGGCGGCATCAGCCCGTCGAAATGCGTGGCGAAGAGCTTCTCCGGCGCGTTGCGGACGCTGACGGGATCGTTCACCACCAGCACCTCCTCGCGCACATGCTCGAGGAGATGGGTCGCCGTGATGTAGGCCATGTCGAAGGGCGGGTCCTGGCGCATCAGGATCACGTCCATGGCGGCGAGGTCGAGCGCCGCCACGGCGCCGAGCGTGAAGTGCCGGCCGCGCTCGCGCCGCAGCGCGAGCGGCCGCGCCCGCGCCGTCAGCCTGCCGTCGTGCAGGGTCAGCGCGCGCGGCACGTAATGATAGAGCGCATGGCCGCGCGCCTGGGCTTCGAGCCCCAGCACGAAGGTCGAATCCGCGTCGATGTCGATGCCCTCGATCGGGTCCATTTGAATGGCGACGGCGAGGCCCATGCGGCGCTTCCTGCTGCGGCGAAGATATACATCATAACAGGGCGCCGCGCCGAAAGGCGAGGCGCCGCGGCCCCGCCCTCGCCCCGCCCCGCCGCGCTCCTCGCGAAAAGTTTTTCGCAAAAGGCTTTGACGGCCGGGGGATTGCAGATATTTTCCTTGCCGCCGAGACGACATCGGCGGCAAGGCGGGCCTGCCTCTTTTCTGGGGGGAGCCCCCTAAGCCGGCGGCGGACAGGGTGACGGCGAACGGTCGCAGGGAGGTCTGGTTTGGGCAAACGGGCATGCTGCCCGCGCGAGGCGAGCCCCGCGCGCTCGGCCGGCAAGGCAGGACGGTGAGCGGCGCAGCGGCCAACGGCGCCGGGGCGCCGCTGCTCGGCGTCGACGGGCTCTCGGTCCGCTTCGGCGGCATCGTCGCCCTCGACAACGTCTCCTTCCGCGTCGACAGCGGCCAGATCTGCGGCCTGATCGGTCCCAACGGCGCCGGCAAGACCACGCTCTTCAACGTGCTGAGCCGGCTCTACCAGGCCGAGCGCGGCGCGATCAACTTCGAGGGCCGCTCGCTGCTCGACCGGCCACGCCACGTCGTCGCCGGCCTCGGCATCGGCCGTACCTTCCAGAACCTTGCGCTGTTCCGCACCATGAGCGTGCGCGGCAACGTCATGATCGGCGGCCATTGCCGCGGCCGCGGCGGCTTTCTCGCCGACGCGCTGCGCCTGCCCTTCGTCGCCCGGGAGGAGCGCGTGCTTGCCGAGCGCGCGCAGCGCCTGATGGAGACGCTGGGCCTCGCCGCGCTCGCCGAGCTGCCGGTGAGCTCGCTTCCCTTCGGCACCCAGAAGCGCGTCGAGCTGGCGCGGGCGCTCGCGGGCAATCCCAAGCTGCTGCTGCTCGACGAGCCCGCCGCCGGACTCAATCACGAAGAGGTCGACGAGCTGCGCGAGCTCATCCGCTCCATCCGCGACCGGCTCGGCGTCACCGTGCTGCTGGTCGAGCACCACATGAACCTCGTCATGCGGGTCTCCGACAAGGTGGTGGCGCTCGATTTCGGCCGCAAGATCGCCGACGGTACGCCGCAGGAGGTGCAGCGCGATCCCGAGGTCATCCGCGCCTATCTCGGAGGCGCCCTGTGAGCGCCCTCCTCGAGCTGCGCGGGCTCTCCGCCGCCTACGGCCCGACCTCGGTGCTGCGATCGATCGACCTCGCCGTCGAGCAGGGCGGCATCGTCACCCTGCTCGGCGCCAACGGCGCGGGCAAGACCACCACCTTGCGCGCCATCTGCAACATGATGGTGCGGATCAGCGGCGAGATCCGCTTCAACGATCAGCGCATCGACGGCAATGCGACCGAGGACATCGTCCGCCTCGGCGTCGGCCATGTGCCGGACGGTCGCGGCACCTTCGTCAGCCTCAGCGTCGAGGAGAATTTGCGGCTTGGCGCCTATACCAGGCGCGACCGGCAGGTGGCGCAGGATTTCGAGCGCGTCTACGGCTATTTTCCGCGGCTCAAGGAGCGCCGCCGCCAGCAGGCCGGAACGCTGTCGGGCGGCGAGCAGCAGATGCTCGCGATCTCGCGCGCGCTGATGCTGCGGCCGAAGCTGCTGCTGCTGGACGAGCCTTCCTTCGGCCTCGCGCCGCTGATCGTCCAGGAGATCTTCCGCATCCTGCGCGCGATCAACGAGCAGGAAGGCGTCGGCATGCTGCTGGTCGAGCAGAACGCCAACATCGCCCTCGAGCTGGCCGACCAAGCCTATCTGCTGGAGACCGGGCGCGTGGTGATGCACGGCCCGTCGGCGGTGATCGGCAGCGACGAATCCGTGCGCCGCGCCTATCTCGGATATTAGGAGCCGCCATGCAAGCCCTCCTCCATCAGGTGCTGTCCGGCCTCGCCAATGGCGGCATCTATGCGAGCGTGGCGCTCGCGCTCGTCATGATCTACCAGTCGACGCATCACGTGAACTTCGCCCAGGGCGAGATGGCGACCTTCTCGACCTACATCGCCTGGCAGATGATCAATCTCGGCCTGCCCTATTGGGTCGCCTTCCTGCTCACCCTGGTCTTCGCCTTCGTGATGGGGGTGGCGATCGAACGCATCATCGTGCGGCCGTTCTACAAGGCGCCGGCGCTCAGCGTCGTCGCGGTGTTCATCGGCCTGCTGCTGGTCATCAACAGCCTCTCCGGGGCGATCTTCGACTATACGATCAAGCCCTTCCCGAGCCCGTTCCCCACCGACGCCTGGTACGGCAGCCCCTATCTCTCCTCGCACGAGGTCGGGATGATCTTCGTCACGCTGGTGGTGCTGGCGCTGGTCTTCGCCTTCTTCCGCTTCACCCCGCTCGGCCTCGCCATGCGCGCGGCCGCGGAGAACCCGGTATCGAGCCGGTTGGTCGGCGTGCGCGTCGGCTGGATGCTCGCCCTCGGCTGGGGCCTCGCCGGCCTGATCGGCGCGGTCGCCGGCATGATGACCGCGCCCATCGTCTACCTCGATCCCTACATGATGTTCAGCGTCCTGCTCTACGGTTTCGCCGGCGCGCTCCTCGGCGGCATCGACAATGCCTGGGGCGCAGTGCTCGGCGGCTTCATCGTCGGCGTGCTGCAGAACCTGGCCGGCGCCTATCTCGTCGGCACCGAGCTGATGGTCACGGTGGCGCTGGTGATCATCGTCGGCATTCTCGTGATCAAGCCTGCCGGCCTGTTCGGCCGCACCATCGTGACGCGGGTGTGACCATGGCGACGCTCGACACTTCGCGCCCCGCCGCCGCCGAGCTTTTCGCCGGGCTCAGCCTGCGCACCTGGAAGCTGGTCGGCCTCGCCGCGGTGCTGGTGGCCGCCTGCATACTGCCTTTCGTGATCAGCAGCTATCAGCTTCTCCTCGCCACCCAGGTGATCGTCTACGCCGTTGCGCTGCTCGGGCTCAACATCCTGACCGGCTATAACGGTCAGTTCTCGCTGGGCCATGGTGCCTTCTATGCGATCGGCGCCTACACCACGGCCATCCTGCTCGACAAGACCGGCATCCCCTATTGGGCGACGATCCCCGCCGCCGGCATGATCTGCCTCGTCATGGGGTTCCTCTTCGGCCTGCCGGCGCTGCGTCTGGAGGGGCATTATCTGGCGCTCGCCACCTTCGCCCTCGCCTTCGCCATGCCGCAACTGCTCAAGTTCAAGGATTTCGATTTCCTCACCGGCGGCGTGCAGGGCATCGTCATCACCGCGCCGGATCCCCCGGCGGGCCTGCCGATCCGCGCCGATCAGTGGCTCTATTTCTTCTGCCTGCTGTGGACCGTGCTGCTTTTCCTCCTCGGCTGGAACCTCCTGCGCGGGCGCACCGGGCGGGCGCTGGTGGCGATCCGCGACCATCCGCTCGCCGCCGCGACCATGGGCATCGACACGGCGCGCTACAAATCGTTCACCTTCGGCGTCTCGGCGATGTACACCGGCATCGCCGGCGCGCTGGGCGCGCTCTTGGCGCAATTCGTCTCGCCCGACAGCTTCGACCTTTTTCTCTCGATCAGGTTCCTCGTCGGCATCGTCGTCGGCGGCCTCGCCTCGATGGGGGGCGTCTTCTTCGGCGCGATCTTCATCGAATTCGTGCCCAACATCGCCGACCAGCTGTCGAAGGCGGCGCCGCAGGCGCTCTACGGCGGCGTGCTCATCGCCTGCATGTATGTGATGCCGAGCGGTGTCGCCGGCCTCGTCCGCGGCATCGGCCTCAGGCTCAAGCGCTGGACGGCGGCAGGCCCGCCGTGAAACGGCCGTCAAATAGATCGAGACATTCACCAGGGAGAGAGGACGCATGACATTCAAGACTTCGATGCTGACGGCCGCGGCGCTGCTGGCGCTGGTGGCCCCCGCCGTTGCGGCCGACGCGCCCGGCGTCACCGCGACCGAGATCAAGATCGGCAACACCGAGGCCTATAGCGGCCCTGCCTCCGCCTACGGTGCCATCGGCAAGGGCGAGAGCGCCTTCTGGACCATGATCAACGAGCAAGGCGGCGTCGCCGGCCGCAAGATCAACTTCATCTCGGTCGACGACGGCTACAACCCCGCCAAGACGGTCGAGCAGACGCGCAAGCTGGTCGAGCAGGACGGCGTCGCATTCTTGTTCAACGCGCTGGGCACGCCGACCAACAGCGCGGTCCACAAATACCTCAACCAGAAGAATATCCCGCAGCTCTTCGTCGCCACTGGCGCCGACAAATGGGGCGACTACAAGGACTTCCCCTGGACCATGGGGTGGCAGCCGAGCTATCGCACCGAGGCGCAGATCTACGCCAAGTATATCCTCAAGGAGAAGCCCAACGCCAAGATCGCGATCCTCTATCAGAACGACGATTTCGGGAAGGACTACGTCGCCGGCGTCAAGGACGTGCTGGGCGACAAGTACGCCAAGATGGTGGTGAAGGAAGCCACATATGAGACGTCGGATCCGACTATCGACTCGCAGGTGGTGACGCTGCAAGCCTCGGGTGCCGACACGCTGATCACCGCAGCGATCCCGAAATTCGCCGCCCAGACCATCCGCAAGGTCTATGACATCGGCTGGAGGCCGACGCACTTCCTCACCAACGTGTCGCTCTCGGTCGCTGCGGTGATGCTGCCCGCCGGCGCCGAGAAGGGCATCGGCGTCATCACCTCGAATTACGGCAAGGACGCGACCGATCCCGCCTGGAAGGACGATCCCGGCATGAACGAGTGGCGCGCCTTCATGAAAAAGTACATGCCCGGCGCGGACATGTCCGACAACAACTTCGTCTACGCCTATGGCGTGAGCCTCACCATGCTGCAGGTGCTGAAGCAGTGCAACGGCGACTTCTCGCGCCAGAACGTGATGAAGCAGGCGGCGAACATCCACGATCTGGTGCTGCCGACCGCGCTGCCCGGCGTCAAGGTCAACACCAGCCCGACCAACTTCCATCCCATCCGGCAGATGCAGCTGCAGAAATGGGACGGCAAGACCTGGGTGCGCTTCGGCGACGTGATCAGCGGCGCTGGCTCCTGAACGACGCGCTCCGCGCTGCGACATGACGGGCCCGGCCGCTGCGCGGCCGGGCCCATTCTTTCCGGCGATCGCCCGATTATTGCAGCTGCGCCTTCAGCCGCTGCAGCAGCGCCGCGACCTGGCGCCCCGCGGCCTCGTCGCCGGCCAGCGCGCGGCAGCGTTCGAGCGCCGCGATGCCGGCGCGGAGGTTGCCGAGCTCGGCCTGGATCAGCCCCGCCTCGCGCCACAGTCCCGCCTGCTCGGGTGCGAACAGCAGCATGCCCTCGATCACCGCCAGCGCCGACGCCAGCTGCTGGCCATCGATCAGCCGCAGCTTCAGATTGTTCTGCAGCCGCAGCAGGATGTCGCGGTCGCTCGCCGCCGCGTAATGCCGCGGCTCCAGCTCGGCCGCATTGCCGGCGATGGCCTTCAGCAGCTCGCGCAGCTCGGCCGCGTCGCGCGCGCGGCCGCCATGGAAGGGGTCGATCACGAGACGTTCGTCGTGGGATTCGAGGCGCAGCAGGAAATGGCCGGGAAAAGCGAGGCCCGCGATCTTCCAGCCCTGCGCCCGCCCGGCATGGAGGTAGAGGATGCCGAGCGCTACCGGCAGGCCTTTGCGGCGGTCGATGACGCGCATCAGATTGGCGTTCTGCGGATCCTCGTAGGTGAGCGTGTCGCCGGCATAGCGGTGGTGGCCGACGATGACCTCGTTGAGCGCGGCGATGCGCGACGCGGCGCTCGCCGCAGTTGCGGCGGCCTCGCCGACTTCGCGGGCGAGCGTGGCGAGATGCTGGTGGTAGCGCCCGAGATCGACGCGCGGCCGGTCGCGACAGGCCAGCGCCAGCGCCGCCGCACCGAGCGGCAAGGGCGCCACGCCCAGCCCGGCGAGGCCGCTCAGGAAAGCGTCGGCACCGGTGCGATCGCTGAACGGTGCGGCGGTCACTTGAGCGGCTGCACCTCGATGGTGGCGCGCGGCGTCGGGGCGCCGGCGGGAGTGTCCTCGGCGGGCGCTGCCGCCGGCGCGGCGGCATCCGGCGCGCCCGTGGCGGCGGGAGCGGCGGCGCCGGCTTCCGCCGGTTCGCCCGAGCGGATGCGGACATAGGAGACGACGCGGCGCACATTGGAGATGTTGCGCGCATAGTCGGTGACGCGGTTGAGCTCCTGCTGGCTGCGCGCGGTGCCGAGGATGTAGACGACGCCGTCCTCGGTGTGGATGGTGTAGTTGATCGAGCGGACGTACTTGTCGAAGAGCAGGTCGTTGCGCAGCCGCCCGGAGATCACCGCATCCCGGGCCTCGTCCATGAAATGCGTGTCGGGTCCGACCTCGATCTCGTCATAGACTTCTTTGACGCCGTCGGCCTTCCAGGCCAGCTTCACCGCTTCCTGGCGCCATTCCGGATTGGGCACGCGGCCGGTGACCAGCACGCGCCCGTCATAGACCGTCGCCGTCAGGTCATGCGCCACCTCCTGGTTGTAATTGCCCCAGGATTGAACGATCACGGTCTGCATCGCCGTGTCTTTCACCTGCTGCTCGGGCGAGCGCTCCTGGCCGAGGATGGTGTAGCCGCCGGCGGCGCCGCCGGCGCCGGCGGCGGCAACCAGGCAGCCGGAGAGCGAAGGCGCCGTCGCCAGCAGCGTGCCGGCGAGGATCAGGGCGCGACGGCGGGAACGGAGTTGGGGCAAGGCGATCTCCTGGCAGGAAGGGCTTGCCTATTGTCGTGGCCGATCGCGGCGACGCAAGGGTCGCTTTATGGCGAGACCGGGGCCGCCCGAAGAGGCGATATCTGGGGCGCCTCTTAGGACGAACCGCTCTCGCTGCGCCAGGCATCGGCGATGCGCCGCGGCCAGCGTCGGGGGGTCACCACCATGACGTCGAACCGGATGTCGAGCCGCGCCAGATCCGGGCGCTGCGCCAGGAAATGATCGAGCGCGCGGGTGATGCGCCGACGCTGCCGCGGCGAGATCGATTCGACGGCGGCGGCGAGGCTGTCGCGCGCCTTCACTTCGATCGCCGCCAGCACGCGGCCGCGACGGGCGATCAGGTCGATTTCGCCCGACGGCACGCGGAAGCGCCGCGCCAGGACGCGCCAGCCGCTGAGCCGCAGGTGCCAGAGGCATTTCAGCTCCGCGGCATGGCCGCGGCGGAACGCCCGGCGCTTGCGCGCGACGCTCATCCGCCGCGCCCGACGAGCAGCAGCGCCCGCGCATAGATCTCGCGGCGCGGCTTGCCGGTGGCCGCCGCGACTGCGGCGCTGGCGTCGCGGATGCTCATGGCGGCGAGCGCCGCGGCAAGCTGCCGGTCGAGCGCCTCTTCCGACAGCGCGTCCGCGTCCGCCTCGGGCGGCGCCACCACCACGGCCAGCTCGCCACGCGGCGGTCCGGCGGCGTCGTAGTGCGCCGCAAGCTCGGCGAGGTCGCCGCGCCGGACCTCCTCGTAGAGCTTGGTGAGCTCGCGCGCCACCGTCGCCGGCCGCTTGCCCAGCACCGCCGCCATGTCGGCGAGCGTGGCGGCGAGCCGCGAGGCGCCCTCGAAGAAGATCAGCGTCGCCTTGACCCCTTGCAGCTCGCCGAGGGCGCGGCGCCGCGCCGCCGTCTTCGGCGGCAGGAACCCGGCAAACAGGAAGCGGTCGCTGGGCAGTCCCGACAGCACCAGCGCCGCCAGCGCCGCCGACGGACCGGGCAGCGTGGTCACCGATAGGCCCTCGGCGACCGCCGCGCGCACCAGCTTGAAGCCGGGATCGGAGACCAGCGGCGTGCCGGCATCCGAAACCAGCGCCACCGCCTCGCCGCGCCGCAGCCGCAGCAGCAGCAGCGGCCGCATGCGTTCGGCATTGTGTTCGTGATAAGCGAGGAGCGGGCGCTCGATGTCGTGGCGCGCGAGCAGTTTGGCTGTGACGCGTGTGTCCTCGCAGACGATGACATCGGCCGCGCCGAGGGTCCTGAGCGCGCGCAGGGTGATGTCCTCGGCATTGCCGATCGGCGTCGCCACCAGATAAAGTCCCGGCGCGATGCCGGGCGTCGCCTGCGGTTTACTTCCCGCCGGGGCGGGATTAGGCTCGCCGCCCGTGGCGGTGACGGAGGGTGTGCGTGTTGGGCCGGTGTGATCGGCGTCTCTTCGGTCCGCGCCTTGCCGTCGCGGCATTGCTTGTCCTCTCCGCGCTGGCGCTCTCCGCCTGCGCCAAGACCATACCGGTAGCCCCGGGCGGCCCGCAAGCGACCGCCCCGGCCGTGCCCGCGCCGCCCGCCGCCCAGCCCGCCGCGCCGCCGCCCGCTGCCGCGGTGTCGCCGGCGGCCGCCGCCGGCAAGACGCCGGTGGCGCTGCTGCTGCCGCTCTCCGGTGCGAATGCCGCGCTCGGCAGCGCCATGCTCGATGCGGCGCAGATGGCGCTCTACGACGTCGCCGACGAGACGCTCGAGCTGTTGCCGCAGGACACCCGGGGAACGCCGCAAGGCGCCGCGGCCGCCGCGCAGGCGGCGCTCGCCGCCGGCGCCCAGCTGATCATCGGTCCGCTTATCGCCGCCGAGGTCGAGGCGGTGAAGCCGATCGCGCATGCGAAGGGCGTTCCGGTGCTGGCCTTCTCGACCTCGGCCCAGCTCGCCGGCGACGGCACCTATCTCATGGGCTTCTTGCCGCGTCAGGAGATTGAGCGCGTCACCACCTTCGCCCATGCCAAGGGCGCCGCGCATTTCGCCGTGCTGGCGCCGCGAACTCCTTATGGCGAGATCGCGGTGGAAGCGCTGCGCGGCGCGGTCGCGGCACAAGGCGCCAGCCTCGAGCGCATCGATTTCTATGATCCGGCGGTGCCGGACCCGGCGCCGGCGGTAAAGGCGTTCGCTGCCGCCGCGCAGGGCGCCGATGCCGTGCTGCTGCCCGAAGGCGGGGCGCGGCTCAAGGCGCTGGCGCCGCTGCTCGCCTATTACAATATCGACCCCGGCAAGGTGCACTTCCTCGGCACCGGCCTCTGGGACGAGCCCGGGATCGGCAGCGAGGTGTCGCTCGACGGCGGCTGGTACGCGGCGCCGCCGCCGGCGGCGCGCGCCGATTTCGAGAAGCGCTTCGGCGACCTCTACCGCCGGCCGCCGCCGCGGCTGGCGACGCTTGCCTATGACGCCACGGCGCTTGCCGCGGTGCTGGCGCACGGGGCAAACGGTCCCGACTTCTCCGCGGCGGCGCTCACCAATCCCAGCGGCTTCGTCGGGGTCGACGGCATCTTCCGCCTCCTTCCGGACGGCCTCGTCCAGCGCGGACTCGCCGTGCTCGAGGTCCGTCGCGACGGCAACGCCGTGGTCGATCCCGCGCCGGAGACCTTCCAGGCGACGGGGAACTAAAAGCCGTCAGCTATCGGCGGTGCTGACGGCTGCCCTTATCCCGCCGGCACCCTCAAGGTGAATTGCGAGCCGCGGCCGGGCTCGCTTATGACGCTGATGTCGCCGCCCATCAGGCGACAGAGCTTGCGGCTGAGCGCGAGGCCGAGACCGGTGCCGCCATAGCGCGCGGCGATCGACGCGTCGGCCTGGGTGAAGTTGGTGAACAGCCTGTCCAGCGTGTCGGCGTCGATGCCGATGCCGGTGTCGCTGACGGCGATGCGGATCCAGTCGCCGGCCGCCTTGGGCTCGCGCGCGACAGCGAGCGTGATGCGGCCGTTCTCGGTGAACTTGGCGGCGTTGCCGAGCAGGTTGAGCGTCACCTGCCGCAGCTTGGTCGCGTCGCCGACCATGGTGCCGAGATCGGGCGCGCGCTCGATCCGCAGTTCGTTCCGCCGCGCGGCCATCAACTGGCGGCCGGTCGCGGCGATGTCGTCGAGGAAATGAACGAGGTCGATCGGCTGGGCCTGCACGTCCATCCGCCCGGCCTCGATCTTGGAGAGGTCGAGCACGTCGTTGACCATCGACAGCAGATGCCGTCCAGCGCTGCGGATGCGCCTCACATCGGCGGCGTGCTGCTCGTCGACGCCGTTTCCGGCATCGGCGTCCTCGAGCAGCATCTCGCTGTAGCCGATCACCGCGTTCAGTGGCGTGCGCAGCTCGTGGCTCATGCGTGCGAGGAACTCGCTCTTGGCCCGGCTCGCCGTCTCCGCTTCCTCGGTGGCGGCGGTGAGCTGGGCGGTGAGCCGCGTCAACGCCCGCTGCGACTGCGCCAAGCGGTGGATGATGTGCTGCAGATAGAGAATGAGCGGCAGGCCAACGATCGGGGCGACGATGGCGGCCGCAATCGGCACCTGGAGCGGCACGGGGCCGAACAGCAATCGCCAGGTGAGGACGCTGAGCGACAGCGCCAAGCCCAGAACGATGGCGAGCAGCACCGCCGTCCCCGCCGGCCGCTCGAGCCATCCGGGCTCGAGCAGGCCGCGCGGAGCGTCGCTCGGCGCGCGCGCCACCACCACCGCGACGGGCGGCTCTGCCGGTTTCGACCGCTGCATTAGGCCGCCAATCTACGGCAATTCGCCCGATTTCGCTGGTTTTTTAGCGACAAGTTTAGGAAATGCCGCGGTGCCGGCGCCGATGCGATGCCGGCCTCGCCGCGGCAACGCTCGAGCGAAGAATAATTCTTTCATAATAGTGGGTTAGGGTTTATCCGCCGGGGCAGTGCCGTCTGCCGGCGGGGTTGGTGCCTCACGGCGCCAGCAGCGCCGTCAGCACGGCGTTGAGACGCTGCCGGCCCGCCGGGGTGGCGCGCAGGCCGCGCGCGTCGAGCTCGATGAACCCGGCCTCGATGAGATCGGGCAGGCGCGCCGGGTCGAGCGCCGCGTCGAGCTCGCTCCCGGTTCGGGCGCGGAAGCGGCGGCGCTCCACCCCTTCGGCAAGCCTGAGCCCCATCATCAGCGCCTCGCGCCGGCTCTCCTCGGGCGCGAGATCGAGGCTCTCGTCGCGGCCGTGACCCTGGCGCTCGACCGCGGCGAGCCAGGTCTCGGGCGCGCGATACTGGCGCGTCGCGATGCGGTCGGCAGCGCGCGTCAGCCGCCCGTGGGCGCCGGGGCCGATGCCGGCATAATCGCCGTAGCGCCAATAGACCAGGTTGTGGCGGCTCTCGCCGCCGGAGCGCGCGAAGTTCGAGATCTCATAGGCGGCAAGTCCGGCGGCGGCGAGCGCCGCCGCAGTCGCTTCATAGAGCGCCGCGGCGAGCTCGTCGTCGGGCAGCGCGAAGGCGCCGCGCGCGTAGGATGTGGCAAAGGCGGTGCCGGGCTCGATGGTGAGCTGATAGAGCGAGAGATGATCGCCGGCGAGCGCCAGCGCGCGCGCGAGCTCCGCCTCCCAGGCGGCAAGCGACTGTCCCGGCCGGGCGTAGATGAGATCGAAGGAGAAGCGCCGGAAATGCCGTCGCGCCAGTTCGATCGCGGCGAGCGCGTCGGCGGCATCGTGCGCGCGTCCGAGGAAACGCAGGGCGTCGTCGTCGAGCGCCTGCACGCCCAGCGACAGACGGTTGACGCCGGCCTCGCCGAGCGCGCCGAATGCCGCCGCCTCGACCGAGCTCGGATTGGCCTCGAGCGTGATCTCGATGTCGTCGGCGAAACGCCAGTGGCGCGCGGCGCGCGCCAGCAGCGCCGCCACCGTGTCGGGCGCCATCAGCGAGGGCGTGCCGCCGCCGAAGAAAATCGAGCCCAGCCGGCGCCCGCCGGTCGCGACCGCGGCGTGATCGAGATCGGCCAGCAGCGCATCGCGCCATCGCCGCTGGTCGACGGCCTCGCGAACATGGCTGTTGAAGTCGCAATAGGGGCATTTGGATTTGCAGAACGGCCAGTGGATGTAGAGCGCGAGGTCGTCCAGCCCGTCCCCCGGCGGGGCGGGGGTCACGCTCCGCCCGCGCGCGCAAAGCACGCGGCCACCAGCTTGCGGAAGGCGTCGGCGCGGTGGCTGATGGCGTGCTTGGCCGCCGGCGCCATCTCGCCGAAGCTCTCGCTGCCGCCGGCCGGCACGAAGATCGGGTCATAGCCGAAGCCGCGCGTGCCGCGCGGCGGAAACACCAGCCGGCCCTCCACCTCGCCGCGGAAGGTCTCGACATGGCGGTCGGGCCAGGCCAGCGCCAGCACCGCGACGAAGCAGGCGCTGCGGCCGGCCCGGCCCGCGAGCCGCGTTTCGACCAACGCCATGGCGCGGGCGAAGTCGCGCTCGGGGCCCGCCCAGCGCGCGGAATGGATGCCGGGGGCGCCGTCGAGCGCCGGCACCACAAGGCCGCTGTCATCGGCCAGCGCCGGCAGGCCGGTCGCCTGGGCCGCGGCCTCGGCTTTGAGCGCGGCATTGGCCTCGAAGGTCGCGCCGGTCTCTTCAGGTTCCGCGAGACCCAGCGCGCCGGCGCCGACGACCTCGACGCCGAACGGGTGCAGCAATGCCTCGATCTCCGCCAGCTTGCCGCGGTTGTGCGTGGCGATGACCAGCCGTTCGCCCGCGAAGCGGCGCGCCATCAGGCGAGCCCGAGCGCCCGGCGCTGCATCAGCACGAGCTGGCCGATGCCGAGCCGGGCAAGCGCCAGCATCTCGGCGAAACGCGCTTCGGCGAAGGCCTCGTGCTCGGCTGTGGCCTGGATCTCGACGATGCCGCCGGCGCCGGTAAGCACGAAATTGGCGTCTGCCTGGGCGGCGGAATCTTCGGCATAGTCGAGGTCGAGCACCGCCTGGCCGCCATGGATGCCGCAGGAGATCGCCGCCACCGCGTCGCGCAGCGGCAGCGCCGGCAGGCTCCCGGCGGCGACCAGGCGCTGCAGCGCAAGGTGGAGCGCCACATAGCTGCCGGTGATCGAGGCGGTGCGGGTGCCGCCATCGGCCTGAAGCACGTCGCAGTCGACGCGGATCTGTCGCTCGCCCAGCGCCTTGAGATCGGCCACGGCACGCAGCGAGCGGCCGATCAGCCGCTGGATCTCTTGGGTGCGGCCGCTCTGGCGCCCGCGTGCCGCTTCGCGCTCGGTGCGCTCATGCGTCGAGCGCGGCAGCATGCCATACTCGGCGGTGATCCAGCCGCGGCCGGTGTTGCGCAGGAAGGGCGGGACCTTCTCTTCGACCGTGGCGGCGCACAGCACATGGGTGTCGCCGAAGCGGACGAGGCACGAGCCTTCGGCGTATTTGGCGAAGCCCGGTTCGAGACGGACCTGGCGCAGCTCATGCGGGGCGCGGCCGGACGGGCGCGACATAAGGGATGCCTTTCTTGCCTTGCGTGTCGGGCCGGCAGGCTAGTGCGCCGCCGCGCCGCCGTCCAGGCTCCCGGACCGCGGTTGACGCTGTGCGGCGGCCTACCTACATTTCCTCGCCCCAGAGATGTCTGAGAGAAATATGACTGCGGAGCGGCCGCCGCCCGTCCCCAAACCGATCATCACGGAGCTCAACGAGCGCAGCCGTGAGATCTTCCGGCTGATCGTCGACGCCTATGTCGAGACCGGCGAGCCGGTGGGGTCGCGCACGCTGGCGCGCCGCGGCGCCCTCGATCTCTCGCCCGCCACCATCCGCAACGTCATGGCCGATCTCGAGGAGGCCGGGCTGCTCTTCGCACCGCACACCTCGGCCGGGCGGCTGCCGACGGAGGCAGGGCTGAGGCTGTTCGTCAATGGCCTGCTGGAACTCGGCGGCTTGAGCGATGGCGAGCGCGCCAGCATCGATGGAAGGCTGGCCGCTGCCGGCAAGAGCCTTGGGCAGGCGCTCGAGGAAGCGACCACGGCGCTGTCGGGCCTGTCGCGCTGCGCCGGGCTGGTGGTGGCGCCCAAGACCGAGCGCCGCGCGCTGAAGCATATCGAGTTCGTGTCGCTGTCGCCCGGCCGCGCGCTGGTGGTCATGGTCACCGAGGACGGGCTGGTCGAGAACCGGCTGATCGAGGTACCGCTGGGCACGCCGCCATCGACCATGGTGCAGGCGAGCAACTACCTGAGTTCGCGCCTCGTCGGCCACACCGTCGAGGAGGCGAAGGCGGTGATCGCCACCGAGATCGCCTCGAACCGCGCCCAGCTCGACGAGCTCACCCGCCGCCTGGTCGAGGCCGGGCTTGCCTCCTGGGGCGGCGGCGGCGAAGGCAGCGCGCTCATCGTGCGCGGCCAGGCGAATCTGCTCGAGGACGTGACGGCGCTGGCCGATCTCGAGCGGCTGCGTGCCCTCTTCGACATGCTCGAGGCCAAGGAGTCCATGCTGCGGCTGCTCGACGCGACGCGCGAGGGCGCCGGCGTGCAGATTTTCATCGGTTCCGACAATCCGCTGTTCGGCGTCGCCGGCTGCTCGATGATCGTGGCGCCCTATGCCAACAGCCGCGAGCAGGTGGTCGGGGCGATCGGGGTGATCGGCCCGACGCGCATCAACTACGCGCGGATCATACCGCTGGTCGACTACACCGCGAAGATGATCGGTAAACTCTTGGGATAGGGTGGGAACGAGCGACATGAGCGACGACAGGAACGAGGCTCCATCGATGCCGGAGAGCGCCGGGGCGGCACCGACCGCCGAGGAGCGGCTTGCCCGCGGCGAGGCCGAGCTGGCCGAGACCAAGGACCGGCTGCTGCGCGCGCTGGCCGAGACCGAGAATGTGCGCCGCCGTGGCGAGCGTGAGCGCGCCGATGCTCAGAAGTACGGCGGCACGACGCTGGCGAAGGACCTGCTCAACGTCGCCGACAATCTGCGCCGCGCCCTCGACAGCATGCCGGCGGACCAGGCCGACGAACGCGTGAAGACCCTGCTCGAGGGGGTGGCCGCCACCGAGCGCGAGCTGCTGGCGGTGTTCGAGCGCCACGGCATCCGCCGCATCGATCCCGCCGGCGAGAGGTTCGACCACAATCTCCACCAGGCGATCTTCGAGGTCGAAAGCGCCGCCCCGCCGGGTACGGTGGTGCAGGTGCTGCAGCCCGGCTATGTCATGCACGATCGGCTGCTGCGGCCGGCCATGGTCGGCGTCGCCAAGGGTGCGCCCTCCGAGGCGCAGCGCGTCGACCAGGTGGTGTAACGCCCCGAGCGGGCGTCGTTTCACGAATATTAACCGCTTTCCGGCATGCTCGGCCTCATCGCTCCCAGCGCGTGAAGTCGCCGTGTCGGAAAACGCCAAGCCGCTGGTCCTGCTGGTCGAAGACACCGTCCCGCTGGCCCAGCTCTATCTCGAATACCTGCGGCGTGCCGCGGTCCGGTCGCGCGCCGCCGCGAGCCTGTCCGAGGCCAAGGAGGCGCTGTCCTCGCTGCGTCCGGCGGCGGTGCTGCTCGACCTCGAACTGCCCGACGGCAACGGCCTCGACCTCATCGACTGGGCGCACGGTGCCGGACTCGATCCCGCCTTCATCGTCATCACCGCGCATGGCTCGATCAACGCCGCGGTTGAGGCGATGCGCGCCGGCGCCCAGGACTTCCTGGTGAAGCCGTTCAATGCCGAGCGCCTCGCCACCACGGTGCGCAACGCGCTCGAGCGCCGCCGCCTCTCGCGCATCGTCGAGACGCTTGGCACCGAGCTGACGGGCGGCGGCTTCGAGGGTTTCATCGGCACCGATCTTTCGATGCAGGCGGTCTATCGCGTCATCGACCTCGCCGCCCGGAGCCGCTCCACCGTGTTCATCACCGGCGAAAGCGGCACCGGCAAGGAGGTCTGCGCCGAGGCGATCCATCGCCGCGGCCCGCACCGCGGCGGCGCCTTCGTCGCGATCAATTGCGGCGCGGTGCCCAAGGAGCTGATGGAGAGCGAGATCTTCGGCCATGTGAAGGGCGCCTTCACCGGCGCCACCGCCGATCGCGAGGGCGCGGCGATCCGGGCGGATGGCGGCACCCTCTTCCTCGACGAGCTCTGCGAGATGGACCTGGCGTTGCAGGTGAAGCTGCTGCGCTTCGTCCAGACCGGCGTGGTGCAGCCGGTCGGCAGCGACAAGAGCCGCAAGGTCGACGCCCGCATCATCTGCGCCACCAACCGCAATCCGCTGGCCGAGGTCGAGGCCGGCCGGTTGCGCGAGGATCTCTATTACCGCCTGCACGTCATTCCCATCCAGCTGCCGCCGCTGCGCGAGCGCGGCGGCGACGTGCTGTTGCTGGCGCGGCATTTCCTCGCCGCTTTCAGCCACGAGGAAGGCCGCGATTTCCAGGGCTTCACGCCCGAGGCGGAGGCGCGACTCGGCGCTTCGCCCTGGCCCGGCAATGTGCGCCAGCTGCAGAACGTCCTGCGCCAGGCGGTGGTCGTCCACGACGGCGGCCTCGTCACCGAGGCAATGCTGCCCGATCTCGAGGGCGAGCGTCATGGCGAGGCGCCCCGCGTTGCGGCCAAGCCGGCTGCGGCGCCCCGGCCAGGGGCGGCGGAGGAGATCGTGCCGCTGGCATTGCTCGAGCGCCGCGCGATCGAGCGCGCGATCGAGCTGTGCGGCGGCAACATGACCGAGGCCGCCATCCGCCTCGGCGTCAACGTCTCCACCATCTATCGCAAGCGGCAGAGCTGGCTCGGCCGGGCGGCGGAATAGCCGCTAGGCCGTTGGGCGGCTTATCGCGCGCCAGGCGCTGCTGCCGCTGCCGAGCGCTTCGGCCGCCGCCTCGACCAGCGCCACGAGCCGCGCCTCCGGTGCGGCGGCGGCTTGGCTTTCGATCTCGCAGGCGAGCGCCGCCACGCGCTCGAAGCCGAAGGTGCCGGCCGAGCTCTTGATCGAATGCGCCGCGCGCTCGAGCGGCTTGCGCTCGCCCGCGGCAGCGAACCGCCGCATCGCTGCCAGGCGCTGTTGGGCGTCGCCGAGGAAGACCTCGACCAGCTCGCCCGTGGTCTCGGCGCCGATCTCGTCGATCAGCCGCTTGGCGCGCGTCGGGTCGAAATCGGTGGTCTCCCGGACGCGCTCGTGTCGCCCGATTGCGCCGACGAGGAATGTCGCTCCGGGCGCCAGCAGCGCGACCAGGCCGGTCTCGTCGCTCGCCGGCGTCGCCGCGGCCGGCGCCCAAACAACCGCCGCCAGGCCGGCGAGCGCCGCGGCGAGGAACGGCCACAGCGCGAAGGCGAGGAGCATCCGGTCGGGCACGGCAGTGTCCGGATAGGCATCGGTGATAAGGCGCCAGCGCATGATCCGTCTCCCGAAGCGCCCGAATCTGGCCGCGGCTGGTTAATTTTTCGCGCATCGCCGGCGCGAACGCGCAAAACCCCCGGGCAAAGTGCACGGGCGGTTCGCGTCCGGCCCCTCGCGGGCTCGGCCGGGCCGACAAAAAACCAAGGTTTTCTGCGGTATTTGCTCTTGGCACGAAGCTTGATGATGGGATGGCAGGCCATCAAGGAACCGTGCCATGAGCGCCGAGATCATCACCCTCGCCGACCACCGCAAAGCGGTCGCCGCGCCGCTCTCCTCCGGCAACCTCGCCGCCACGGGTACCGCTTTTGCCGCCGCCTGCCGGGCCCTGACCACCAGCCTGGACCGGGTGCGGCAGCATAGCGCCGCGATCCGTGCCGACCTGGAGCGGCTTCAGCGCGGCGCCCTCCTCGAAGCGGCGCAGGCGCTGACCGGCGTGAGCCGCTCGTCGGGCGAGCCCGCGCATGCGTGAGACAACACCGCGGCCGACGGCCCTCGTCGTCGACGACGACCCCTCCTATCGGATCCTGATGCGCCAGTATCTCGAGCTTGCCGGTTTCGTCGTGATCGTCGCGAGCGACGGGCGCCAGGCGCTGCGCGTGCTGGAAGAGCGGCCGGTGAGCGTGCTGGTGACCGACCTCATCATGCCGGAAATCGAAGGACTGGAGCTGATCCAGCTGGTCAAACGCGGCTTTCCCGGCCTCCGCATCGTCGCCGTTTCCGGCGACGGCCGCGGGCCCGAAGCGGGATATCTCCGCCTTGCCCGGCTGTTCGGCGCCGATGCCGCCCTGCCCAAGCCGTTCAGCGGCAGCGCGCTGGTCGAGGCGGCGATGCCGTCGCCGCAGGCCTGCGCCGCGCCGGCGAATTGAGCGTGGACGGCGCGATCAGGAACGGGCTTTCGGGATCATGCGCCTTGAGGCGGCGCCGCGCTGCATTCGGACTCGCCACGGCATAGCAATAGGCGCAGCCCTGGGCGCAGCTGTCATAGGCGCCGATGTCGCGGCTCTCGGCGCAGAGACAGCCGGGGCGATTGCCCTTCTCGCGCCCCGCCACCGGCCTTCCCGCCGCCTCGCTCAACCGCCCGGCATCGATGCAGCGCGCCGCCGCGAGACCGGGGGCGAGGAGCTCCGGCTGCGTGCAGAGCGTCAGCCGGATGCCGTGATCGGCGGCGATCGCCGCGAGCTCCGCCGCGAGCGCCCGCTTCTCCGCCGCCTCGGGATCGCGCCAGGTGAAGCCGTGGCGCCGCGCCGCGGCATCGAGATTGCGCACGGTCTTGCGGTAGGGCCGGACGAAGGACAGCACGACCTCGTCGACGCCGCCGCGCAACGCGCCGGCGAGCGCGGCGAAACTGGCGCGATGCCAGGAGGCCGGCGTCAGCGACGACAGCACCACCGGGTCATAGCGCCACACCGCCGCCCGCGGGCCCCAGCGGCGACGGAGCTCGCAAAGCTGCGCCAGCGCCGCGTCGGGCGCGATCACCCCCGGCTCGAGCGCGCGCGGGTATCCGGTCAGCGTGTACTGGACGATGAATGGGGCGCGCGCCGCGATGCCGGCAAGCTCCGGCAGCAGCGGCCCCAGATTGCGCGTCCAGAAGACGAAGCCGCTGACCGCACCGGGCGCTAGGGACACCCGGTAGGCCGGGCCGCCATAGGGGTTGGCCACGCTGCAGAAGCCGGCGGCGAGCCGGGCCAACAACCAGCGCGTGTAGAAGGCGGGGATATCTGTCCGATAGCTCGCCGAAACGATCATCGTCCGGTGGTCGCGAGCTGTCGTGCGGCTTGCATTTTCGCCCTCGCTCTCCCCATATCCCGGCCCAGCGTGACATTTGCCGGAACGGCCGTCTGCACGGTTGCAGCGACGCATGGCCGTTCATATATAAACCCTGCCCGGCACAGGGAAACGGGTGCGCCGGGCAAAATCCAAGGGGGTTCGATGCAGTGCCACCAGGGGCTGCCGGACCCTGCTGCAACAAGAGGTGGCTATGGCAAAGGTAATCGGTATCGATCTCGGCACGACGAATTCCTGCGTCGCCGTGATGGAGGGCAAGACCGCACGGGTGATCGAGAACGCCGAGGGCATGCGCACCACGCCCTCAATGGTCGCATTCACCGAGGGCGGCGAGCGACTCGTCGGCCAGCCGGCGAAGCGCCAGGCGGTCACCAATCCCGACAATACGTTCTATGGCGTCAAGCGGCTGATCGGCCGGCGCATGACCGATCCCATGGTCCGCAAGGAAATGGAGCTCGTTCCCTTCCGGATCGCGCAGGGCGACAATGGCGACGCCTGGGTGGAGAGCCGCGGCAAGAAGTACGCGCCCGCCCAGATCAGCGCCTTCGTGCTGCAGAAGATGAAGGAGACGGCCGAGGCCTATCTCGGCGAGCCCGTGAGCGAGGCGGTGATCACGGTGCCGGCCTATTTCAACGACAGCCAGCGCCAAGCCACCAAGGATGCGGGCAAGATCGCCGGACTCGAGGTGCTGCGCATCATCAACGAGCCGACGGCGGCGGCGCTCGCCTATGGCCTCGAACGCAAGGCCGCCGGCACGATCGCGGTCTATGACCTCGGCGGCGGCACCTTCGACATCTCGGTGCTGGAGATCGGCGACGGCGTCTTCGAGGTCAAATCGACCAACGGCGACACCTTCCTGGGCGGCGAGGATTTCGACAAGCGGATCATCGACTATCTCGCCGACGAGTTCAAAAAGGAGCAGGGCATCGACCTGCGCAGCGATCGCCTCGCGCTGCAGCGCCTCAAGGAGGCGGCGGAGAAGGCCAAGATCGAGCTCAGCTCCTCGATGCAGACCGAGGTCAATCTGCCCTTCATCACCGCCGACCAGACCGGGCCCAAGCATCTCAACATCAAGCTGACCCGCGCCAAGCTCGAGGCGCTGGTCGACGATCTCATCCAGCGCACAGTCGAACCTTGCCGCAACGCGCTCAAGGATGCCGGCCTCAAGGCGTCGGAGATCGACGAGGTGATCCTGGTCGGCGGCATGACACGCATGCCCAGGGTCATCGAGGTGGTGAAGCAGTTCTTCGGCAAGGAGCCCAACCGCTCGGTCAACCCGGACGAGGTGGTCGCCGTCGGCGCCGCCATCCAGGCGGGCGTGCTGAAGGGCGAAGTCAAGGACGTGCTGCTGCTCGACGTGACGCCGCTGTCGCTCGGCATCGAGACGCTGGGCGGAGTGTTCACGCGCCTCATCGATCGCAATACCACGATCCCGACCAAGAAGAGCCAGGTCTTCTCCACCGCCGAGGACAACCAGACCGCGGTCACCATCCGCGTCTTCCAGGGCGAGCGCGAGATGGCGGCGGACAACAAGCTGCTCGGCCAGTTCGACCTGGTCGGCATTCCCTCGGCGCCGCGCGGCGTGCCGCAGGTCGAGGTCACCTTCGACATCGACGCCAATGGCATCGTCTCGGTCCAGGCCAAGGACAAGGCCACGGGCAAGGAACAGCAGATCCGCATCCAGGCCTCCGGCGGCCTCTCCGACGCGGATGTCGAGAAGATGGTCAAGGATGCCGAGGTGCACGCCGAAGAGGACAAGAAGCGCCGCGAGCTCATCGAGGCCAAGAACCAGGCGGAGGGCCTCGCCCATACCACCGAGCGCACGCTGACCGAGGCCGGCGACAAGCTGCCGGCGGGCGAGCGCGAGGCGGTCGAGGCGGCGATCCGCGAGGTCCGGGCGGCGATCGAGGGCGGCGATCTCGATCAGATCAAGGCCAAGACCCAGACGCTGGGCCAAGCCTCGATGAAGATCGGCGAGGCGATGTACAAGGCGCAGGCCGGCGCGCAAACCGGTCCGCAGCCCGGCGCTGCGGCCGCCGGTCCCGGCGCGGCAGGCGGCGAGAAGGTGGTCGACGCCGATTTCGAGGAGGTCGACGACAAGAAGCGCGGATCGGGCTGAGCCGAGGCCCGGACCGAGACGGGTTTGGACGAACCGCCCCGCCGCGAGGAGCCGATCTTCGCGCCGGGGCGGTGGCATGTGAGGGACTGCGCGGCGTATGGCGAAGACGGATTTTTATGAGCTTCTCGGCGTAGCGAAGGACGCCTCGGCCGAGGATCTGAAAAAGGCCTACCGCAAGCTCGCCATGCAATATCACCCGGACCGCAATCCCGGGGACAAGGCGGCCGAGCAGAAGTTCAAGGAGTGCGGCGAGGCCTACGAGATCCTCAAGGACGAGCAGAAGCGCGCCGCGTATGACCGTTTCGGCCACGCCGCCTTCGAAAATGGCGGCCGCGGCGGCGGCGGCGACAATTTCGGCTTCGCCGCCGGCTTCGCCGACATCTTCGACGAGATGTTTGGCGACTTCATGGGCGGCCGGCGCGGCCAGGGTGCCAACGCCCGCGGCAACGATCTGCGCTACAACCTCGAGATCACGCTCGAGGAGGCGTTCAAGGGACGCCAGACCACGGTACGCGTGCCGACCATGGCGCCGTGCGAGCACTGCGGCGGCAGCGGCGCCGAGTCCGGCTCGAAGCCGGTGAGCTGCCCGACCTGCTACGGCAATGGGCGGGTGCGCGCGCAGCAGGGTTTCTTCACCATCGAGCGCACCTGCCCCTCCTGCCATGGCGCCGGCCGGGTGATCGAGAACCCCTGCCGGCACTGCGGCGGGCAGGGCCGCGCGCGCAAGGAGAAGACGCTCTCCGTCAACATCCCGCCGGGGGTCGAGGACGGCACGCGCATCCGGCTTGCCGGCGAGGGCGAGGCGGGGCTGCGCGGCGGCGCCGCGGGCGATCTCTACATCTTCCTGGCGGTGAAGCCGCATCGCTTCTTCCAGCGCGACGGCGCCAACATCCATTGCCACGTGCCGATCTCGATGCCGACCGCGGCGCTGGGCGGCGCGGTGGAGGTGCCGACGATCGACGGCGGCCGGGCCAAGGTGAACGTCTCGCCCGGCACGCAAAGCGGCCATCAGTTCCGCCTTAAAGGCAAGGGCATGTCGGTGTTGCGCTCGGGCTCGCGCGGCGACATGTACGTGCAGGTGGTGGTCGAGACGCCGGTCAACCTCACCAAGCGCCAGCAGGAGCTGCTGCGCGAGTTCGACAAGTCCGGCGACAGCAAGCCCACCCATCCCGAGAGCGAAGGCTTCTTCGCCCGGGTGAAGGAATTCTTCGAGGATCTGCGCGAGTAGCGCCGGCGCGCGAATAGCGCCAGCGGTTGCGTCAGCAACCGCGAGAGCCCGCGCCGTGCCGTCGACTCGCGGGAGCCCCTATTCCGCCGCCGCCTGCGCCGCGCCGCGGTCGGCCATGACATCGAGCAGCCGCTCGCGGATGTCCTTGAGCCGCTGCTCGTGCTCGACCTTGTGGCCGAACAGGTCCTTCACGTAGAAGACGTCCACCACCTTCTCGCCGTAGGTGGAAATCTTGGCGTTCGCGATCTGCAGGTTGAGGCCGGTGAGCGCGCGCGTCAGCTCGAACAGCAGCGCCGGCCGGTCGCGGCCGTTCACCTCGATAACGGTATGGGTGAGGCTCGCCCGGTTGTCGATGAGGACGCGCGGCGAGACGGTGAAGACGCGGGTGCGGCTCGGGATGGCGCCGGGCTTGGCCAGGTCGAGATGCGGTTTGATGCGGCCGGACAGCACGTTCTCGAACAGCACCGCGAGCTTGGCGAGCTTGTCCGGCCGGTCGAAGGCGCCGCCGGCCTGATCCTGCACGGTGAAGGTATCGAGCGCCATGCCGTTCGACAGCGTCAGGATCTTGGCATCGACGATGTTGGCTCCGGCCAGCGCCAGCGCGCCGGCGATACGCGAGAACAGCCCGGCATGGTCGGCGGTGTAGAGCGTGATCTCGGTGACCGCGCGGTGCGCGTCGACGCGGGTGTCGACGGTCAGCGGCGCGCCGCTGCGCTCGGCCTCACGCGTCAGCCGCGCGTGCCGCGCCTGGGCCTGCGGATCGAAGGAGAGCCAATAGGAGGGATAGCCTTCGGCGATGAAGGCGTCGATCTCGGCCGGCGTGAAATCGGTCAGCAGCTCGCGCACCGCCCGCTGCGCCGCGGCGATGCGCTGGTCGCGGCTGTCGGCGACGAGCCCGCCCGACATCTCTTCCACCGCGCGGTGATAGAGCTCGCGCAGCAGCGTCGCCTTCCAGCCGTTCCACACCTTGGGTCCGACTGCGCGGATGTCCGCGGCGGTGAGCACCAGCAGCAGCTTCAGCCGCTCGGGCGACTGCACGCGCTCGGCGAAGTCGCGGATGGTCTGGGTGTCGTCGATGTCGCGCTTGAAGGCGGTGTTGCTCATCAGCAGGTGGAAGCGCACCAGCCACGCCACCGTCTCGATCTCCTCGGCGCTGAGTCCGAGCCGCGGCCCCAGCCGTTCGGCCACCTGCGCGCCCAGCTCCGAATGGTCGCCACCGCGGCCCTTGGCGATGTCGTGCAGCAGCACCGCGACGTAGAGGGCGCGCCGGCTGTCGATGGTGCGGACGATCTCGGTGGCGAGTGGCAGTTCCTCGGCAAGCTCGCCGGCCTCGATCTTGCCGAGGATGCCGATGGCGAAGATGGTGTGCTCGTCGACAGTGTAGACGTGATACATGTCGTATTGCATCTGCGCGACGACGCGGCCGAAATCCGGGACGAAGCGGCCGAACACGCCGGCCTCGTTGAGCCGGCGCAGCGCGATCTCCGGCTCCTTGCGCGAGGTCAGCATCTCCAGGAACAGGCGGTTGGCCTCGGGATCGGCGCGGAGCTTCGCGTCGATCAGCTTCAGCGACTGGGTGACGAGGCGCAGCGCATGCGGATGGATGTCGAGCCCGTGCTGCTGCGCCACGTGGAAGAGGCGCAGCAGGTTGATGGGATCATCGCGGAAGCAACGCTCGCTCGCCACGTCGAGCCGGGCGGCATCGACCGCGAAGCCGTCGATCGCGCGCTTGCGCAGCCCCCAGGGGCGCCAGCTGAAGCGCGGCCGGCGCTCCTGCTCGATCTCGAGCTGGGCGCAGAAGATGCGGGTCAGGTCGCCGACATCCTTGGCGACGAGGAAATAGTGCTTCATGAAGCGCTCGACGCCGCGCGAGCCGGCATGGTCGGTGTAGCGCATGCGCCGGCCGACCTCGCCCTGGCGGTCGAAGGTGAGCCGGTCCTCGGCGCGCTCGGTGAGGTAGTGCAGGTGGCAGCGCACCGTCCAGAGGAAATTCTGCGCCCGCTCGAAGCGATGCGCCTCCTTGCCCGACAGCACGCCCTGCTCCACCAGCGTCTCGACATCGTCGACGCGATAGATGTACTTGGCGATCCAGAACAGCGTCTGCAGGTCGCGCAAGCCGCCTTTGCCCTCCTTGACGTTGGGCTCGACGACATAGCGGCTGTCGCCCATGCGCTGGTGGCGCTGGTCGCGCTCGGCGAGCTTCGCCTGCACGAATTCCGCGGCGGTGCGCTTGATGATCTCGCTCTCGAAGCGACGCTTCATATCGGCGAACAGCTTCTGATCGCCCCAGATGTAGCGCGCCTCGAGCACCGCCGTGCGGATGGTGAGGTCGGCCTGCGCCTGGCGCAGCGTCTCCTCGATCGAGCGCGTCGCCTGCCCGACTTTGAGCCCGAGATCCCAGAAGGTGTAGAGCATGTACTCCACCACCTGCTCGGTATGCGGCGTCGGCTTGTAGGGCAGCAGGAAGAGGAGATCTATGTCGGAATAGGGTGCCAGCTCGCCGCGGCCGTATCCGCCCACCGCCAGCACCGCCATGTGCTCGCCGGCGGTGGGATTGGCGAGCGGATAGATGTGGCTGCCGACGAAGTCGTAGAGCGCGCGGATGAGCTGATCCATGAGGAAGCTCAGCGCGCGCACCGTCTCGCTGCCGTCGCCGCTCTGCTCGAAGCGCTGGCGCACCGCGTCGCGGCCGTGCTGCAAGGCCAGGCGCAGCACCTCCACCACCCGTGGCCGCGGCGGCTCGGCGGCATCCTCGGCCAGCGCCTCGAGCGCGGCGAGAACCGCCCGCCGGTCGACGATCTCGCGCTGGCGCTGGACCTGGTGGCTCATGAGCCGCAGTTTAGCCATCGCGCCGGCGAACCGCCACCGCCGGCTTTCCGGAGGCCGCGGACCGCCCTAGAGTGCCGCCACCCCGCCACAGCGATCCCGGAGGAAAGATGCGCTCGTCGGTTTTGGCTTTCGCCGTGCTGCTGCTCGCGGCATCGCCGGCCTTTGCCGGGCCCGAGCAGGAGGCCAACAAAGCAACGGTGATCGCGTTCTACGAGGCCGGCCTCAACCAGAAGGACTTCGCCAAGGCGGCGCAGTATATCGGCTCCCGCTACACCCAGCACAATCCCAACGCCGCCGACGGGCCGGAAGGTTTCCACCGCTTCATCGACTTCCTGCGCGCGAAATTCCCGCAATCGCACAGCGAGATCAAGCAGGCCTTCGCCGATGGCGACTACGTCATCCTGCACGTCCATGCCGTGCGCGAGCCCGGCACGCGCGGCAGCGCCATCGTCGACATCTTCAAGCTCGAGCGCGGCAAGATCGTCGAGCATTGGGACGTGGTGGAGCCGATCCCCGAGCAATCAGCCAACGGAAACGGCATGTTTTGAAGCGAACTTCGGCACGGAATTTGCCTCGGGAAATCGGATAGAGCGCGCCGCCGCGCCGGCGCAAGAATGGCGACGCCACCCAATGAAGGAGCGTCCCCATGAGCTTCCGTGTCTCCGGCCTTTCCGTCGCCGACTTCGCGCCGCTGTTCCAGCTTGACGACGCCGCGCTCGCCGCGCGGGGCGCCCGGCGCTGCCGTGCGCCGATGGACGGGGCGCGCATGCCCTGTCGCGTCAGCCTGCGTTTCACCCCGGCAGGCGAAACTGCGATCCTGCTGGCCTACGCGCACTTGCCCGCGCCGCACTCGCCCTTCCGCGCCTCGGGCCCGGTCTTCGTGCGCGAAGCCGCACGCGAGACCTTCGACCGCGTCGACGCGCTGCCGCAAGCGATCGCCGACAGCGGCGCGCTGTCGCTGCGCGCCTATGACCGCGGCGATATGATGGTCGATGCCGAGCTGGTGCCGGGAAGCGGTGCCGTGCCGGTGATCGAGCGTTTGTTGGGACGCGGCGACGTGGCCTATCTCCACGCCCATTTCGCGCCGCGCGGCTGCTATCTGGCGCGCATCGATCGGGCGTAAGAGCAGCGCGGCGCGAAGCGTCGTCGCTAGCCTACTTCGCCTTCTCGGTCAGCGGCTGGCCCTTGGCGACGATGAACAACTCGGTGGTGCGCGCCGGCTGGTTGCTCAGATTGCGCGTCTCGTGCACCACCATGGGCGGGATGTGCAGCACCTGGCCGGCCTTCAGCAGATGTGCGCCCGAGCCGTCGACGGTGATCTCGATCTCGCCTTCCTGTACCGTGGTGTACTGGTCGCCGTGATGGAAGTGGCGGCCGCTATCGGCGCCGGGCGGGATGGCGACGTTCAGGATCCTGACCTCGCGCGTGGCATCGCCGGTGAGCGGCGTCGAGATCAGCTCGGTCGGCTTGACCGCCACCGGCTCGGCTGCCTGGCTCAGCATCGCGGTCGCCGCGCCGCCGACGATCGCCGCCGCGCAGGCGGCATGGACCCATTTACGCATAAGGTTCCTCCCCTCGACTATTGGCGCGCCTCTATACCGCGCCGGCGCCGGCGCGGGAAGCGCGGCGGCGAGGGCTATTCCGCCGCCGCGTGGCGCCGGGCGCGGCTGCGGGCGCGGCCGTAGCCGAAATAGATTGCGAGCCCGATCGCCAGCCAGACGATGAGCCGCCACCAGTTCTCCGGCCCGAGCGAATACATCATGGTGGCGCAGGTCAGGATGCCGAGGATCGGTACCAGCGGGACGAAGGGCGTGCGATAGGGCCGCGGCAGGTCGGGCCGCGTGCGGCGCAGCGCCAAGACCCCGGCGCAGACGATGACGAAGGCGAGCAGCGTGCCGATGCTGGTCATATGCGCGAGCAGCGAGATCGGCACGAATCCCGCCAGCAGGCCGCCGAACACCATGAACGCCAGATTGGCGCACCACGGCGTGCGCCAGCGCGGATGGATGCGGGCGAAGAAGCGCGGCAGCAGCCCGTCCTCCGCCATGGAAAAGGCGATGCGCGACTGTCCCAGCAGCGCCACCAGGATCACCGAGGTGAAGCCGCAGACGATGCCGAACTTGATCAGCAGCTGCAGCCAGGGATAGGGCGTGCGGTCGATGGCCGTCGCCACCGGCGCGGCGTCGCCCTTCATCGCCGCGTAGTTCACCATGCCGGTGAGCACCAGGGCGAAGGCGATGTAGAGCACGGTGCAGACCGCCAGCGAGCCCAGGATGCCGATCGGCAGGGTGCGCTGCGGGTCCTTGGTCTCCTGCGCCGCCGTCGAGACCGCGTCGAAGCCGATATAGGCGAAGAAGATGACGCCGGCGCCGCGCAGCACTCCGCTCCAGCCGTAGACGCCGAACGCGCCGGCATTGGCGGGAATGAACGGCGTGTAGTTGCGCGGGTCGATGTAGGAGACGCCGACGGCGATGAAGATCGCGACGATCGCCAGCTTGACGATCACGATGGCGTTGTTGACGCCGGAGGATTCGCGGATGCCGCGCATCAGCAGCAGCGACAGCGCGACGATGACGAAGATCGCCGGCAGGTTGACGCTGCCGGCGACCGCGCCGCCGCCGGCGAGCGTCACCGTCTCGAAGGGTCCGGCGGCGAGCCGCGCGGGAAAGTCGATGCCGAGATCATGCAGCAGCGACAGCGCGTATCGCGACCAGCTCACCGCCACCGCCGAGGCGCCCACCGCATATTCCAGCACCAGGTCCCAGCCGATGATCCAGGCGACGATCTCGCCCAGCGTGGCGTAGGCATAGGTATAGGCGCTGCCCGCCACCGGGATCATGGTGGCGAGCTCGCTGTAGCACATGCCAGCAAAGGCGCAGCCCAGCGCAGCGACCAGAAAGGAGAGCGTCACCGCCGGCCCGGCATTTTCCGCGGCGGCGATGCCGGTGAGCGAGAACAGGCCGGCGCCGACGATCATGCCGATGCCGAGCGCGATGAGGCCGAAGGGGCCGAGATGCCGCTTGAGGCCGGGCCCGCCGCTGCCATCCTCCCCCGCGAGGCGCTGCAGGCGCTTGGTAACGAAGAGATCCATCGCGCACGACCTCCGGGGGGATTTCTCCGCTCTCGGTAACCTCCGGCAAGACAGGATGATGCCGTGCCGCTAGGACGGCAACAACCCCTTCAGCCGGTAGACCAGCTCCAGCGCATCGCGCGGGGTAAGCGCGTCGGGCTGCACCTCGGCCAGCGCTGCCTCGACGGCCGACGGCCTGGCCTCGACGCGGCCGGCCGGACGTGCGGCGGTGAACAGCGGCAAATCGTCGGCGAGCCGCGCCAGCGCGCCGCTCTGCTCGCCCGTTTCCAGCAGCGTCAGCACCTCCTCGGCGCGCGCCACCGCCGCCGGCGGCAGCCCCGCCAGCTTCGCCACATGGATGCCGTAGGAGCGGTCGGCCGCGCCCGGCGCCACCTCGTGCAGGAACACCACCTCGCCCTGCCATTCCTTGACGCGCATGGTGTAGCAGGCAAGGTGCTCGAGCTTGGCCGCGAGCGCGGTGAGCTCGTGGTAATGGGTGGCGAAGAGCGCGCGGCAGCGGTTGACGCCGTGCAGGTGCTCGACCGCGGCCCAGGCGATCGACAGCCCGTCGAAGGTGGCGGTGCCGCGGCCGATCTCGTCGAGAATGACCAGCGCGCGCTCGCCCGCCTGATTGAGGATCGCAGCGGTCTCGACCATCTCCACCATGAAGGTGGAGCGGCCGCGGGCGAGATCGTCGGCCGCGCCGACGCGGCTGAACAGCCGGTCGACGACGCCGATGCGCGCTGCTTCGGCCGGAACGTAGGAGCCCGCTTGCGCCAGGATGGCGATGAGCGCGTTCTGACGCAGGAAGGTACTCTTGCCTGCCATGTTGGGGCCGGTCAGCAGCCACAGGCGCTGGCCGGGCTTCAGCTCGCAGTCATTGCCGACAAAGCGCTGCGCCGGCCCCGCGCGCAGCGCTGCCTCGACCACGGGATGACGGCCGCCCGCGACCGAAAAATCGCTGCTGTCATCGACCGCCGGCCGGCAATACCGCTCGGATTCGGCCAGCTCCGCCAGCGCCGCCGCGACGTCGAGCCGCGCCAGCGCGGCGGCCGTGCGTGCGATTTCGCCGGCGCGCGCCGTCGTCGCGGCGAGCAGCTCCTCGAACACGGTGAGTTCGAGCGCCACCGCGCGGTCGGCGGCCGAGGCGATCCGGCTCTCGAGTTCGCCGAGTTCGACCGTGGTGAAGCGCATGGCGTTCGCCATGGTCTGGCGATGGATGAAGCGCTCCTTGAGCTTCGCCGCCTGCGCCGCCGTCACCTCGACGTAATAGCCGAGCACGTTGTTGTGGCGGATCTTGAGCGACGCGACGCCGGTCTCCTCGGAGTAGCGCGCCTGGAGTGCGGCGATCGTCCGCCGGCTCTCGTCGCGCAGCTGGCGCAGCTCGTCGAGCTCGGGCGAATATCCGGCGGCGACGAAGCCGCCCTCGCGCGTGATCGCCGGCAGTTCGGCGCCGAGGGCGCGGGCGAGCAGTGCCACGAACTCGCCGTGCTCGCCGAGATCGCGCATCGCGCGCTCGAGCAGCAGGGGCTTGGCCGCCGCATCCTGCAGCAGTCGCCGGAGATGCGCGCTCTCCCTGAGCGTGTCGCGCAGCGCGGCGAGGTCGCGCGGGCCGCCGCGACCGAGCGCCAGGCGCGCCATCGCGCGCTCGATATCGGCCGAACGCTTCAGCGCCGCGCCGAGATCGGTGCGCAGCCGCGCCTCGCCGATGAGGAATCCCACCGCGTCGAGCCGCAGGGCGATCGCGCCGGGATCGGTGAGCGGCGCCGCCAGATGCTCGGCCAGCAGCCGCGCGCCGGCGCCGGTGACGGTGCGGTCGATGGTGGCGAGCAGGCTGCCGCGGCGATCGCCGGAGAGCGTCTCGGTCAGCTCCAGATTGCGCCTGGTGGCAGCGTCGATCTCCATCACCGCGCCGGGGCCGAGCCGCCGCGGCGGCAGCAGCAGCGGCGCCTTGCCCTGCTGCGTCAGGTTGACATAGTCGACCAGCGCGCCGCCGGCGGCCAGCTCGGCGCGGCCGAAGCTCCCGAATCCGTCGAGGGCGCGCACGCCGTAGAGCGTCTCGAGCCGTTTGCGGCCGTTCTCGCTGTCGAAGCGCGCGCCGGCGAGCGGCGTCAGCCGGCGCTTCCAATCGCCCAGCAGCTCGGCCAGGTCGGGGCGCTGCAGCAGCCGCTCGGGCACCAGCACCTCGCCGGGCGCGATGCGCGCCAGCGCCGCGCCGATGCCCGCCGCCGTCACGCTCTGCAGCCGGAAGGCGCCGGTCGACAGCTCGAGCCAGGCCAGCGCCAGCTCGCCGGCGGCATCGGCCAGCGCCGCCAGATAGTTGCTGCGCCGGGCGTCGAGCAGCGAATCCTCGGTCAGCGTGCCGGGGGTGACGATACGGACGACGGCGCGGCGGATGGCGGCCTTGCTGCCGCGCTTCTTCGCCTCGGCCGGATCCTCCATCTGCTCGCAGACGGCGACGCGAAAGCCCTGGCGGATGAGGCGCGCGAGATAGGCTTCGGCGGCATGGACCGGCACGCCGCACATCGGGATGTCCTCGCCCTCGTGCCGCCCGCGCTTGGTGAGCTGGATGTCGAGCGCCGCCGCCGCCTTCGCGGCGTCTTCGAAGAACAGCTCGTAGAAATCGCCCATGCGGTAGAACAGCAGGCAATCGCGATGCTGGCGCTTCAGCTCGAGATACTGGGCCATGGCCGGCGTCGCCGCCTCGGGCGTCGCCGGCGCGGCGGCCGCGCCCATGACACTGTCCGGAGCAAGGCGCGGTAAGCTATCGTTCATCGCCAGACGGGATGGGGTTGCGAACGGCGTTGCGCCGCCGCAACCTAGCAGATGTAAAGGGATCAAGACAGAATCATGGCCGACACCTCCAACAAGCCGCCTTTTCCGGTGATCCGCGAGGCGGTCGCCGCGTTCGCCGACAAGCCGGCCCTGCGCCGTGGCGTGGCGGCGCTGCTCAAAGCGGGCTTCAGGCCGACCGACCTGTCGCTGCTGGCGGGTCACGATTCGCTGGAAGTGGCGGGCGACCTGCCCGCCTATCCCGGCAAGCCCGGCGAGAGCCTGCTGGCCGGGCTCACCGACGAGGTGGCCTTCCTGTCGCCGCTCACCGTCGCCGGCATCGTGCTGCTGTCGGGCGGCCCGATCGCGGTCGCGCTGGCGGCGGTGGTTGCGGCCGGGCTCGGTGGCGTTGCGCTCAAGGAGGTGCTCGACCGCTTCATCGCCAACGAGCACAGCGACGAGTTCGCCGATGCGCTCGAGGACGGGGCGGTGCTGCTCTGGGTGCGGGTGGACGAGCCCGAGCTCGAGGCGATGGCGGTGCGGCTGCTGGAAGAGGCCGGCGGCGAGGACGCGCATGTCAATGCGCGGGCGCTCGGTCGCAAAAGCTGACCGCGCGACGGTGCTATCGGCCGGCGATGGCGGGCGCCTGCGGCTGGTCACGCGCCGCTTCGCGCTCGTGCAGGGTGCGGGCGCCGGCGGCATAGGCGGCCTTGCCGGCCTCCCAGAGATCGCCGGCGCCTTCCTTCGCCGAGGTGGCCAGTCGCTCGACGCCGCGCCTGAAGGTGGTGCTGATGTCCTCGGCGGCCGCGGTGGGTGGCTCGGTGCGGGCGGTCTGAGCACTGGCGGCGAAACCCGTCAGCAGCAGAGCGGCGACAATTGGCAGCGAGCGCATGGCGTTCTCCTCAGCGATCGTTAACGCCGCGCCGGCCGATCCGTCCCAAAATCGAGCCTGCCGCTCGAGGGCCGTGGGCAGCGGCGGGTACTGCCATTATGCTGCGCCAGGACCGGAGCCGGAGGCTGGCCGGTCGGCGAGGCAGGCGAGGAGCCGGGGATGAGCAGCATGAAGGCCGATGAACGCAACGCCGACCAGATCGCCTTCTGGAACGGACCGGGCGGCCGCCATTGGGTCGATCGGCAGCAGGCCCAGGACGTGGTGCTGGCGCCGGTGCTGGCCGCGGCGCTCGACCGCGCCGCGCCGCGTCCGGGCGAGCGCGTGGTCGATGTCGGCTGCGGCTGCGGTGCCACCACGGTCGAGCTTGCCCGGCGGGTCGGCGCCGCCGGCCGCGTCCTGGGCATCGACGTCTCCGCGCCGATGCTGGCGCGGGCGGCCGAGCGGCTGCCGCCGGGCCTGCCGGTCGAGCTGGCGCAGGCCGATGCTACGACCCATGCCTTTCCGGCGGCCGAGTTCGACCTGCTGTTCTCGCGCTTCGGCGTCATGTTCTTTGCCGAACCCGAACGCTCCTTCGCCAATCTGCGCCGCGCGCTGCGGCCCGGCGGGCGCCTCGCCTTCGCCTGCTGGCGGGCGCCGCGCGAGAATCCCTGGCTGATGCTGCCGCTGCAGGGGGCCTACGAGCATGTGCCGCCGCTGCCCAAGCTCGGACCGGAGGATCCCGGCCCGTTCTCCTTCGCCGATGCCGAGCGCGTCCGCCGCATCCTCGGCGCCGCCGGCTTTGCCGCCCCCGGGCTGGAGCCGCTGGACCTCACGCTCGACCTCGCGGCCGGCGGCGGTCTCGATGCCGCGGTCGCGGCGGCGCTCGACATCGGTCCGACCAGCCGCGCCATCGATGACCAGCCGCCATCGGTGCGCGACGCGGTAGCGGGGTCGATCCGGAAATTGCTGGCGCCGCATCTGCGCGGCGCGTCGGTGCCGCTCGCCGCCGCCATCTGGCTGGTCACCGCCGCCAACCCTTGAGCGGGGCCCGCCGTCCGATGATTGTTCTTGAAATGTTCCTGGCGCCGCCCTAAGCTCCCTTCACGGGTTCAAGCGCGAGGGACGGCGATGAGCGGCTTCGACGACAGCTACGACAAGGTCGACGAGTTCCTGGTGGCGAATTATCACCGGCATCTCGAGGATGTGCTGTGCGACGGCTGCCTGATCGGCCGGCTCAGCACCCAGTTCGGCGAGCGCGCGCGGTTGATGGCGCGGCTCATCCGCTCGACGCGCGAGGAAGATGGCGGGCTGGCCAATGCCTATGAAGGCATCCTGGTGCTCGACGGCCTCTGGTACCGCTTCGCCTGCCAGGTCTTCATCGACCATGGCGGGCAGCGTTTCCTCAGCGATGTCAGCCAGTTCGAAGCGGTGCAGTGGCAGGCCGAGGTGAAGGTGCCGGCGTAGTCGACGCAACGTCGGACGTCGTCGCCGACGGGCGGCGGCGGTTGCTCTTGCAGCCGCGGGAACCCGCGCCGACCAGGCAGTTCTCCCGATATCCGCTCGAGCTGCGCGGCCCGGCGCGCGCGAAGAATAGCGCGCGGCACCTCCTCGGAATGTGAGAGTTTACCGGCGCCATTGCCGCGGCGCGCGGCCGCTTTGACGCGCCGCACGGCGGTCCTTAGACTGGCCGGCAACATAACGAGAAGGGCCGCCCCCGGGCTGCCCCGCCTAGAAGAGGAACCTCATCCCTTGTCATCTCCGGACAAGCCAGATACGCGCGTCACCGAGGAAGAAGCTCTGCAGTTCCACGCCAAGGGCTCTCCCGGCAAGCTCGAGATCGCGCCGACCAAGCCGCTGACCACGCAGCACGATCTGTCGCTGGCCTATTCGCCGGGGGTGGCGTTTCCCTGCCTGCATATCGCCCGCGACCCGGCGCTGGCCTATGACTACACTGCCAAGGGCAACCTGGTCGCGGTGATCTCCAACGGCACGGCGGTGCTCGGGCTGGGCGATCTCGGTGCGCTCGCCGCCAAACCGGTGATGGAAGGCAAGGCGGTGCTGTTCAAGCGCTTCGCCGGCATCGACGGTGTCGATCTCGAGATCGACACCAAGGATGTCGACGCCTTCGTCAATTGCGTGCGCTATCTCCATCCGGCCTTCGGCGGCATCAATCTCGAGGACATCAAGGCGCCGGAATGCTTCATCATCGAGCAGCGCCTGCGCGAGCTGCTCGACATCCCGGTCTTTCACGACGACCAGCACGGCACCGCCATCATCGCCACCGCGGCGCTGCTCAACGCGCTCGACCTCACCGGCCGCGACCTCAAGACCATCCGGATGGTGGTGAACGGCGCCGGCGCCGCCTCGATCGCCTGCGTCGAGCTGCTGAAAAGCATGGGGCTGCCGCATGACAATGTCATCCTTTGCGACACCAAGGGCGTGGTCTATCAGGGCCGTACCGACGGCATGAACCAGTGGAAATCGGCGCATGCCATCGCCACCAAGCGGCGCACGCTGGCGGAGGCAATGGAGGGCGCCGAGGTCTTCTTCGGCCTGTCGGTCAAGGGCGCGGTCAGCCAGGCGATGGTGAAGTCGATGGCGAAGAACCCGATGATCGCCGCCATGGCCAATCCCGATCCCGAGATCACCCCCGAGGACGTGCTCGCCGTCCGCTCGGACGCCATCATCTGCACCGGCCGATCGGACTACCCGAACCAGATCAACAACGTACTCGGCTTTCCCTATATCTTCCGCGGCGCCCTCGACGTCCGCGCCTCGACCATCAACGACGCGATGAAGATCGCCGCCGCCCACGCGCTCGCCAAGCTCGCGCGCGAAGACGTGCCCGACGAGGTGGCGGCGGCCTATTCCGGGCAGCGGCTGCAATACGGCCCCGACTACATCGTGCCGACCCCCTTCGATCCGCGCCTCATCTGGGCGGTGCCGTCGGCAGTGGCCAGGGCGGCGATGGAGTCGGGGGTGGCGCGCAAGCCGATCGCCAACATGGACGCCTACAAGGCGAGCCTCAGGGGCCGGCTCGATCCCACCGCCGCCAGCCTGCAGCGCGCGCTCGACGAGGTGCGCGCCAATCCCAAGCGCGTCGTCTTCGCCGAGGGCGAAGAGGAGAAGGTGATTCGCGCCGCCCTCTCCTTCCGCGACAACGGCTACGGCACGCCGGTACTGATCGGACGCGAGGAGCGCATCCGCGAGACCATGCGCCGCATGGGCCTCGGCGGTGCCGGCGATCTCGAGATGCACAATGCGCGGCTCTCGCGTTCCAACAAGACCTATACCGATTTCCTCTATGCCCGGCTCCAGCGCCGCGGCGCGCTGCACCGCGACTGCCAGCGCATGGTCAATCAGGATCGCAACATCTTCGCCGCCTGCATGGTCGCCTGCGGCGATGCCGACGCCATGGTGACCGGCGCCACGCGCAACTACTTCACCGCCTTCGAGGAGGTGATGCGCGTACTCGGTCCCAAGGATGACAGCAAGGTCTTCGGTTACGCGCTGCTGCTGTCGCGCGGCCGCTCGGTGCTGGTCGCCGACACCACCGCCCATTCGCGCCCCGACGCGGCGCAACTCGCCGACATCGCAGTGCAATCGGCGCGCCGCGCGCGGCAGATGATGGGGCAGGAGCCGCGCGTCGCCTTCCTCTCCTACTCCTCCTTCGGCAACCCGCTACGCCACGTCGACCAGCGGACGCGCGACGCGGTGGCGATCCTCGATCAGCGCGGCGCCGATTTCGAGTATGACGGCGAGATGAGCGTCGAGGTGGCGCTCAATCATGCGTTGATGCGCGAGCGCTATCCCTTCTGCCGCCTGCGCGGCCCGGCCAACGTGCTGATCATGCCCGGCCTCCACGCCGCCAATATCGCCACCCAGCTGCTCGAGGAGATGGGCGGCGGCAAGCGCGTCGGCCCGCTGCTCATGGGCCTCGACAAGCCGGCGCAGATCTTCGACATCGGCGGCACGGTTTCCGACATGGTCAACCTCGCCGCGCTGGCCGCCCACGAGGCCATCGGATAAGTCGCGAGCGCGAAGCGCCCGTCGACGGCGGCGCCGGCGGTTGCGCCAGCAACCGCGAAAGCCGCGCCATTTGGACCAGCGCGCCGCACCTCCAACCCCCGCTCTGGAACCTCGGCCGCGATTGCGCCAAGATCGATGACGCAACCGAGGAGGCCCGCTGCCGATGACCCCGATCGCGCGATGGCTCCTGGGCGCCCTGGTGTTTGCCGCGCCCGGCGTTGTCGCGCTCGCCGCCTTCGCCGCCGCCGGCGACATCGGCGGGCGCTGGACCCTTTTCGCCGCGCTGGCGCTCTATCTCGCCGTGCTGCTGCTGGCGCGGCCGCTGATCCTGGGCGTGGCGGCGGTGCAGGCCGCCGTCGACCGCATGGCGGCGGGCGAGGCGGCGACGTCGGATGTCGAGACCCTGTCGCCCACCGTGCGCGAGCTCTGGCTCGCCGTCGGCCGTTGGGCGCGCGCCTCGCGCCAGAAGCTCGCGGCGCGCGAGGCCGAGCTTGCCTCGACCCAGGCGGTGCTGACGGCGCTGCCGGACCCGCTGATCCTGCTCGACGAGCGCCGGCGCATCGTGCGCGCCAACCTAGCCGCCAACGAGCTTCTCGGCATGCGGCTGGTCGATCGCGACCTCGCCGTGGCGCTGCGCCATCCGGCGGTGCTCGCCGCCGCCGATGCCGTGCTCCGCGGCGAGGAGGCGCGCATCGTCGAGTTCGACATCACCACGCCGGTCGAGCGCCATCTCTCGGCGCGGTTGGCCGCGCTGCGCCCGCACACCGCCGAGGAGGCGGCGGCGGTGCTGACGCTCCACGATCTCACCGCCGCCAAGCGCAGCGAACGGCTGCGCGCCGATTTCGTCGCCAACGCCAGCCACGAGCTGCGCACGCCGCTCGCCTCGCTCATCGGCTTCATCGAGACCTTGCGCGGTCCCGCCCATGACGACGGTACCGCCCGCGACCATTTCCTCGCCATCATGGCCGAGCAGTCGCAGCGCATGAAGCGGCTGGTCGATGATCTGCTGTCGCTGTCGCGCATCGAGATGAACGAGCACCGCCCGCCGACCGAACGCATCGATCTCGGCGGCGTGCTGCGCACCGTCGCCGACCTGCTGGGGCAGCGCGCCGAGGCGCGCGACATGCGCATCGTGCTCGACCTGCCGCGCGGGGCGTGCGAGGTGCTGGGTGATGCCGACGAACTCGCCCAGGTGTTCCAGAACCTGCTCGACAACGCCATCAAATACAGCCGCCCCGGCACGCCGATCGAGGTCACCACCCGCCCCTCGCCGCGCTTCCTTATGGGCGCCCGGCCGGGCGAGCGGCCGGCGGCGATCGCGGTGATGGTCCGCGATCACGGCGACGGCATTCCGCGCGAGCATCTGCCGCGGCTGACCGAGCGCTTCTACCGGGTCGATGCCGCGCGCTCGCGCGAACTGGGCGGTACGGGGTTGGGCCTCGCCATCGTCAAGCACATCGTCAACCACCACCGCGGCGCGCTCGATATCGACAGCGAGCTGGGCGAGGGCTCGATATTTACGGTCCATCTACCGATGCCCTAGGGTTAAACCGATCCGTCATAAAATTGCAACAAAATAGTCGTAAGCATGCAACCGGGTGCCTGTAGCCAAGGGCAGCGAAGCGCCGCGCCGGGATGGAAATCCGGTGGCGCCAACCCACCCCGTGAGGAGAACACCCGTGCAGGCTCGTAGCAGAATGACGCTTTGGCTCGGCGCTCTCGCCCTTCTGGGCGCGGCGATCCAGCCTACGCTCCAGGCCCGGGCGGCCGAGATCGCCGGCGCCGGCGCCACCTTTCCGTTCCCGATCTACGCCAAATGGGCCGAGGCCTATAAGGCCAAGACCGGCGTCAGCATGAACTACCAGTCGATCGGCTCCGGCGGCGGCATCAAGCAGATCGAGTCGAAGACCGTCGATTTCGGCGCCTCGGATATGCCGCTGCAGCCGGCGGAACTCGAGAAGCATGGCCTGACCCAGTTTCCCGCGATCATGGGCGGCGAGGTGCTGGCGATCAATCTGCCCGGACTGAGGGCCGGCGAAATGACCCTCGACGGTCCGACCGTTGCCGATATCTACCTCGGCAAGATCACGAAATGGAACGATCCGGCGATCGCCAAGCTCAATCCCGGGGTCAAGCTGCCGTCCACGGCCATCGCGGTCGTGTATCGCTCGGACGGATCGGGCACGACCTTCATCTTCACCGATTATCTCTCCAAGGCGAGCTCCGAATGGAAGGACAAAGTCGGCGAAAACACCTCGGTCGAATGGCCGGCGGGGATCGGCGGCAAGGGCAATGAGGGCGTAGCGGCGCTCGTCTCGCGCACCATGGGGGCCATCGGCTACGTCGAATACGCCTATGCCGTCCAGAACAAGCTCGTCTATACCAAGCTCATCAACAAGGACGGCAGCGCCCTCCTGCCCAGCAGCCAGACCTTCCAGGCGGCGGCGGCCAATGCCGATTGGGCGAAGGCGCCGGGCTTCTATCTGCTGCTGACGGACCAGCCGGGCAAGGAGAGCTGGCCGATCTCGGGCGCGAGCTTCATCCTGATGTATAAGCAGCAGGCGAAGCCGCAGGTCGCCAAGTCGGTGCTCGATTTCTTCGCCTGGTCCTTCGCCAACGGGCAGAAGATGGCCGAGGAACTGGTCTACGTGCCGATGCCCGCCACCGTTGTGAAGGTCATCGAGGCCTCGTGGTCCGCCAACATAAAGGACGCCGCCGGCAAGCCCGTCTGGCAGGCGCAGTAGTCGATCCCGGCGCGCCGGCATGACCAGCACACTGACCGTCACCCTCCGCCGCCGGCTCGACCGCCAGCGCGTGCAGGACGCCGCCTTCCGCGGCACCACCCGCCTCTTCGCCTTGGGCGTGCTGGTGCTGATGGGCGGGGTGGTGGCGGCGCTGGCTGCCGGCGCGATCCCGGCCTTCGCCAAATTCGGTTGGTCCTTCCTGACGAGCGACGCCTGGAACCCGGTAACGGAGAAGTTCGGCGCTCTCCCCGCCATCTACGGCACGCTCGTCACCTCCTTCATCGCCATGCTGATCGGCATCCCGCTGGCGCTCGGCATCGCCGTCTTCCTGACCGAACTCTGCCCGCTGCCGCTGCGCCGTCCGATCGGCACGCTGATCGAGCTGCTGGCTGCGGTCCCCAGCATCATCTACGGCATCTGGGGCCTGTTCGTGCTGGCGCCGGTGCTGCAAAACACCGTGCAGCCGTTCCTGGTCGACACCTTGGGCGAAGTGCCGATGATCGGCGCGCTCTTCGCCGGGCCGCCGCTCGGCCTCGGCATTCTCACCGCCGGCCTGATCCTGGGGGTCATGGTATTGCCGTTCATCGCCGCGGTGATGCGCGACGTGTTCTCGACCGTGCCGCCGATGCTGCGCGAAAGCGCCTACGGCGTCGGCGCCACCACCGCCGAGGTGATGCGCCATATCGTGCTGCCCTATACGCGGGTCGGCGTCATCGGCGGCATCATGCTGGGCCTCGGCCGCGCGCTGGGCGAGACCATGGCCGTCACCTTCGTCATCGGCAACGCGCACCGCATCAAGGCCTCGCTGCTGGCGCCGGGGACGACGATCTCGGCGACGCTCGCCAACGAGTTCACCGAGGCGGTGGGCGATCTCTACACCTCCTCGCTCTTCGCGCTGGGCTTCATCCTCTTCGTCATCACCTTCATCGTGCTCGCCGCCGCCAAGCTGATGCTGCTGCGGCTCGAGCGCCGCGCGGCCAAATGATGCGCATCAGCGGCCTCTACGCGCGCCGGCGCGCGGTCAACGGCGTCTATCTCGCCCTCTCCGTGGCGGCGACGGCGACCGGTCTCGCCGTCCTGTTCCTCATCCTCTGGACGCTGCTGCGCAACGGCATCCCGGCGCTGGGCTCGGACCTCTTTACCGAGACCACGCCGCCCCCAGGCAGCCGCGGCGGCATCGCCAATGCGATCTATGGCAGCGTCGTCATGACGCTGGTCGCGACGCTGGTGGGCACCCCGGTCGGCGTGCTGACCGGCACATACCTCGCCGAGTTCGGCGCCGGCAGCCGCATCGCGCCGGTGGTGCGCTTCGTCAACGACATCCTGCTGAGCGCGCCGTCGATCATCATCGGCCTTTTCGTCTACGAGCTGATGGTGGTGCGGATGGGCCATTTCTCGGCCTGGGCCGGCTCGGCGGCGCTCGCCATCCTGGTCGTGCCCGTGGTGGTGCGCACCACCGAGGACATGCTGCGTCTGGTCCCGGGGAGCCTGCGCGAGGCCGCCGCGGCGCTCGGTGCGCCGCAATGGAAAGTGATTGCGGCGGTGATCTACCGCGCCGCCCTCCAGGGAATGCTGACCGGCGTCATGCTGGCGGTGGCGCGGATCGCCGGCGAGACGGCGCCGCTGCTCTTCACCGCGCTCAACAACCAGTTCTGGTCCGCCGACATGAACGGGCCGATGGCCAACCTGCCGGTGGTCATCTTCCAATTCGCGCTCAGCCCCTACGCCGATTGGCAGGTGCTCGCCTGGGGCGGCGCGACGCTGATCACCATCGCCGTCCTGATGCTCAACATCCTCGCCCGCGCCCTCGCCAGCTGGAGCAATCGCTCGCCATGACCGCCGACACCTCGCTGACCGCCGCGCCGCCGCGCGCGCCGACCCTGGGCCGTCCCGTCGTCCGTCCGCAGGAGCCTGCCGCCGTGGCCCAGACCGCCCCCAAGGTCGTGATCAAGGACGTCCATTTCTATTACAAGGCCTACGAAGCGCTCAAAGGCATCAGCCTGGCGCTGCACGACAAGCGCGTCACCGCCTTCATCGGCCCCTCGGGCTGCGGCAAGTCGACCCTGCTGCGCATTCTCAACCGCATCTACGAGCTCTATCCCGGCCAGCGTGCCACGGGCGAGGTGCTGGTCGACGGCAACAACATCCTCGACCCCGGTCAGGACCTCAACCTGCTGCGGGCCAAGATCGGCATGGTGTTCCAGAAACCGACGCCGTTTCCGATGTCGATCTACGACAATGTCGCCTTCGGCATCCGCCTCTACGAGCGAACCTCGACGAGCGAGCTCGACGAGCGCGTCGAGAACGCGCTCAGGCGGGCGGCGCTGTGGGACGAGGTCAAGGACAAGCTGCGCCAGAGCGGCCTCTCGCTCTCCGGCGGCCAGCAGCAGCGACTCTGCATCGCCCGCGCCATCGCCGTGAAACCGGAGATCCTGTTGCTCGACGAGCCCGCCTCGGCGCTCGACCCGATCTCGACCCAGCGCATCGAGGAACTCATCGGCGAGCTCAAATCCGACTACTGCATCGCCATCGTCACGCACAACATGCAGCAGGCGGCGCGCAGCTCCGACTATACCGCCTTCATGTATCTGGGCGAGCTCGTCGAATACAGCGAGACGGAGACGATCTTCACCCACCCCCGGGAGAAGCAGACCGAGGACTACATCACCGGCCGCTTCGGTTGAGGAGGATCCCATGGCCTCAGAGCATATCATCAAGAGCTACGACGAGGAGCTGCAGCGCCTCGACAACACCCTGACCCAGATGGGCGGCATCGCCGAGAGCCAGCTCGGCGCCGCCATCGAGGCGGTGGTCAAGCGCGACAGCGACCTCGCCACCGAGGTGATCGAGGGCGACGTCCGCGTCGACACGCTCGAGCGCGAGATCGAGGCCCTGGTGGTGCGTCTCCTGGCGCTGCGCCAGCCCATGGCGCGCGACCTCAGGCAGTCGATCGCCGCGCTCAAGATCGCCAGCGACCTCGAGCGTATCGGCGACTATGCCGCCAACGTCGCCAAGCGCTCGATCGCGCTCAACCAGACGCCGCCGGTGCGGCCCGTCTATGCCGTGCCGCGCATGGGCAAGCTCTGCCAGGCGATGATCAAGGACATGCTCGACGCTTATGTCGAGCGCGACGCCGACAAGGCGCTGGCGGTGTGGCTGCGCGATGAAGAGCTGGACGAGATGTACACCAGCCTCTTCCGCGAGCTCCTGACCTATATGATCGAGGACCCTCGCAACATCACCGCCTGCACCCATCTGCTGTTCATCGCCAAGAATCTGGAGCGCGTCGGCGACCACACCACCAATATCGCGGAGACGCTCTACTTCCTCGTGCACGGCACACCGCTCGCCCAGGCGCGGCCCAAGGGGGACCGCTCGAGCCTCGCCGTCGTGCGCGGCGGCCCGGTCAGAGGCGAGCCCGAGAAGGAGGAGGACGCTTGATGCGGCCCTTGGTGCTGGTGGTCGAGGACGAGCCGGCGCTCGTCACCTTGCTGCGCTACAATCTCGAGCGCGAAGGCTTCGCCGTCAGCGAAGCGCATGACGGCGAGGAAGCCCTGCTGCAGCTCCGCGAAAGCAAGCCCGACGCGGTGCTGCTCGACTGGATGCTGCCGCGCATCTCCGGTCTCGAGGTGTGCCGCCAGATCCGTCGGGCCCCCGCCTGGCGCGACCTGCCGGTGATCATGCTGACCGCGCGCGGCGAGGAAGGCGACCGGGTGCGCGGCCTCGACAGCGGCGCCGACGACTATGTCGTGAAGCCGTTCTCGCCGGGCGAGCTCATCGCCCGCCTGCGCGCCGTCATCCGCCGAGTGCGGCCGGTGACGACGGCGGAGACGCTGCGCTTTGCCGACATCGTCATGGATCTGTCCGCCCATCGCGTCGCGCGCGCCAACGCGGCGATCCATCTCGGCCCGACCGAGTTCCGCCTGCTGCGCTTCTTCCTGGAGCGGCCGGGCCGCGTCTTCTCGCGCGAACAGCTGCTCGACGGCGTCTGGGGGCGCGAGGCGGAGGTCGAGCTGCGCACCGTCGACGTGCATATCCGCCGGCTGCGCAAGGCGCTCAACGACAGCGGCCGCAGCGACGTCATCCGCACCGTCCGCGCCGCCGGCTACGCCCTCGACGCCAGCGACGCATAGCCGTCCTTGCGACCGGGCGGCGGCGGAGGTTAGCCTCTCCGGCCGGCGGCGATGTCCCGCCGGCGCGAGGAGACAGCGATGCCAGAGACCATCGCCATCATCGCCCCGGGCGAGATGGGCGGCGCCACCGGCCGAAGGCTCAGGGAACACGGCGCCCGCATCCTCACCTCGCTCGCCGGCCGCAGCCCCGCGAGCGCGGCGCGCGCCGCGCGGGCCGGCTTTGTGGTCATCGACGACCCCGCGCTTATGGTGGAGGAATCGGCGCTACTGCTGTCGATCGTGCCGCCGGGCGAGGCGCTGGACGTGGCCGAGCGCTTCGCGCCGGTGCTCGCCGCGGCGCGGCGCAAGCCGGTCTTCGTCGACTGCAATGCCGTCTCGCCTGCGACCGCGCGGCGCATCGGCACCGTCATCGCCGCGGCCCGGTGCCGCTTTGCCGATGCCGGCATCATCGGCCCGCCGCCCTCGCCCGGGGCGCGGACCGTCTTCTATGCCTCGGGCGAGGCGGCGCCGGATCTCGCGCCGCTCGGCGCGCTCGGCCTCGACCTGCGCGTGCTGGCCGCCCCGGTCGGCGCCGCCTCGGCGCTGAAGATGTCCTATGCCGGCCTCACCAAGGGGATATCCGCGCTGGGATCGGCCATGGCGCTGGGCGCGGCGCGCGACGGCACGACCGACGCGCTGATCGCCGAGCTGCGCGACAGCCAGCCGCATCTGCTGCCCTATCTGGCGCGGCTTCCGACACTCTTCCCCAAGGCCTATCGCTGGGTTGCCGAGATGGAGGAGATCGCCGATTTCCTCGCCGGCGACGCGGCGGCGCAGGAGCTCTATCGCGCCATGGCGCGGCTCTACCAGCGTCTGGCGGCGGGCGCCGCGGCGCCCGAGGCGGGCGAGCTGGCGGCCATCGCCGCGTTCGCCGGCAAGGCCGCGCCCTGACGCGCCGGGCTGCGCGGCCGCGGCCGAATGTGCCTTTTCAGGAATTTCAAAAGCTTAGATGCATGCTGCGGCCTGAACGCAGGCTTGCGAACCCCTCGGATTTGGATATTTTACGCGGAGTGCCAAGTATGGCACCTCAAGGGGACGTGCCGTTGCAAGGTAATGTCGATGTCGACGCCGGGACGCTCGAGCGCCTCTATCGCGGCCTCCGGCGCATCCGCCGGGTCGAGGAAGAGGTCGCGCGGCTCTATCCCAGCGACAAGATCAAGAGCCCCGTCCACCTCTCGATCGGGCAGGAGGCGATCGCCGTCGGCGTCTGCGATCCGCTGCGGGCGGACGATGTGGTGGCGCCCACCTATCGCGGCCATGCGGCCTATCTCGCCAAGGGCGGCGATCTCAACGGGATGATGGCCGAGCTCTACGGCAAGGTCGGCGGCTGCGCCCGCGGCAAGGGCGGCTCGATGCATCTGATCGGCATGGAGCGCTTCATCCTTGGCGCCTCCGCCGTCGTCGGCACCACCATCCCGCTGGCGCTGGGCTTTGCCCTGGCGCTGAAGCGCGAGGGCAAGGGCCGCATCGCGGTGGCGTTCTTCGGTGACGGCGCGACCGAGGAAGGCGTGTTCTACGAGAGCCTCAATTTCGCCGCCCTGCATCGGTTGCCGCTGCTTTTCGTCTGCGAGAACAATTTCTTCGCCATCCACACGCCGCTGGAGAAGCGCTGGGCGACCGATCGGCTGTGCGAGCGGGTGGCGACCTACGACATTCCGACCACCAAGATCAGCGACGGCGACGTGATCAAGATCCATGCCTGGACCACGGAAAGCGCCGCGGCGCTGCGTACCGGCGCCGGTCCGCGCTTCCTCGAATGCCACGCCTGGCGCTGGCGCGAGCACGTCGGCCCGGGCGAGGATTACGACGCCGGCTACCGCGCGCGCGCCGATCTCGCGGCCTGGCAGCAGAACGACCCGGTCGAGCGCATCGGCGGACGCATCGCCGCGCCCGTCCGCGCCGCCGTCGACGCCGCGATCGAGCGCGAGATCGCCGATGCCGTGGCGTTCGCCGAGGCCAGCCCCTTCCCGGATGCCGAGGAGCTCACCGCTCATGTCTTCGCGGAGTGAGGCCGCGGCCCCGTTGCGCGCGGCGGCGCCGGAACGCCGGCTGCGCTATGTCGAGGCGCTGAACGAGGCGGTAGCGCAGGAGATGGCGCGCGATCCTCGCGTCTTCATCTTCGGACTCGATGTCGACGACCACAAGGGCATCCAGGGCTCGACCGTCGGGCTGCAGCAGCGCTTCGGCCGCGACCGCGTGTTCAACACGCCGCTCTCCGAGGACGCGATGACCGGCGTCGCCATCGGCGCCGCGATGGCCGGGATGCGGCCGATCCATGTGCATATCCGCATGGATTTCCTGATGCTGTGCATGAACCAGCTGGTCAACATGGCGGCGAAGGCGCATTACATGTATGGTGGCGCGGTCAAGGTGCCGCTGGTGGTGCGCAGCATGATCGGCAAGTCCTGGGGCCAGGGGGCGCAGCATTCCCAGGGGCTCCATGCCATGTTCATGCACGTGCCGGGGCTCAAAGTGGTGGCGCCGTCCAACGCGCATGACGCCAAGGGCTGCCTTATCGCCGCCATCCGCGACGACAACCCCGTGATCTTCGTCGAGCATCGCCTGCTCTACGGCACCGAGGCGGCGGTGCCGGAGGTGCCTTACGCCACGCCATTCGGCCAGGCGCGCATCATGGGTCGCGGCGACGATATCACCATCGTCGGCATCTCCAACATGGCGGTCGAGTGCTTGAGGGCGCGCGAGCTGCTGTCGGCGGCCGGCATCGCGGCGGAGATCATCGATCCGATCTCGCTGGTGCCGCTCGACATCGAGACCATCGCCGCTTCGGCGCGCCGCACCGGACGGTTGCTGGTCGTCGACAACGCCTGGATGACCTGCGGCGCCAGCGCCGAGATCGTCGCGCGCGTACTCGAACGGCTGGGCACCAGGGCGCTGCAGTCGGTCGGCCGCATGGGCTTTGCGCCGACCACCTGCCCGACGACGCCGGCGCTGGAGCGGGAGTTCTATCCCAACCCCGCCACCATCGCCGAGCGCGCGCATCTGCTGGTGCGGCCGGATGCGCCGGCTTGGCGTCCCGCCGCCGAGGATGCCGCGCTCGCCTATCAGCTGCAGTTCCGCGGCCCCTTCTGAGCGGGATCACGACGCGATGTTCTACGAGCTGGCGGCGAGCACCTGGGGCGAGGAAGAGCGCGACGCGATTCTCGCCGTGCTGGACAGCGGACGCTTCACCATGGGCAGCCGGGTGGCGGCTTTCGAGGAGGCGTTCGCCGGCTATCACGGCCGCAAATACGGCGTCATGGTCAATTCCGGTTCCTCGGCCAATCTCGTCGCCATCGCGGCGCTCTGCCACAGGCGCGAACGGCCGCTGCAGCGCGGCGACGAGGTCATCGTGCCGGCCATCTCCTGGGCCACGACGTATCACCCGCTGCACCAGTACGGCCTCAAGCTCCGCTTCGTCGACGTCGAGCTGGACACGCTCAACATGGATTGCAGCCAGCTCGAGCGCGCGCTCACGCCGCGCACGCGCGCGATCGTCGGCGTCAGCATTCTCGGCAATCCTGCCGCGCTCGACGTGATGCAGGCATTCGCCGACCGGCACGGGCTCTATTTCTTCGAGGACAATTGCGAGTCGGCCGATGCCGAGCTCGGCGGCCGCAAGGCCGGCGCCTTCGGCGACATGAGCAGCTTCAGCTTCTTCTTCTCGCATCACATCACCACCATGGAAGGCGGCATGGTGCTGACCGACGACCGGGAGCTGTTCGATCTGCTGCGCAGCCTGCGCAACCATGGCTGGACGCGCGACCTGCCGGCGGATACGACGCTGTTCGAGCGCGGCGCCAACGAGCATTTCGAGGCCTATCGCTTCATCCTGCCCGGCTACAATGTCCGCCCGCTCGAGATCACCGCCGCCATCGGCCTGATCCAGCTCGGCAAGCTTGCCGGCATGACGGCGCAGCGGCGGCGGAATCTGGCGTTGTTCCAGGCCAAATTCGCCGGCGACCGCCGCTTCATTATCCAGCGCGAGAACGGCAAGAGCTCGACCTTCGCCTTCACCATCATCCTCAACCCCGAGCGCAGCGTCGACCGCGAGCGCGTGTTCGCGGCACTGCGCGAGGCGGATATCGGCTTCCGCATGATCACCGGCGGCAACTTCCTGCGCCACGACGTGATCAAGTATTACGACTACACCACCGTGGGCGAGATGCGGAACGCCGACATCGCCCACGATTACGGCTTCTTCGTCGGCAACCACCCGCACGATCTCGCGCCGCAGATCGAGCGGCTGCACGCGGTCCTGGACGGCATATGCAACTGAGGCGGACAGCAGGATGAGCTTCTCGATTCTCGTCACCGGCGGCGCCGGATATCTCGGCTCCACGCTGGTGCCGGCGCTACTGGCGGCCGGCCACAAGGTGACCGTGCTGGACAATTTCATGTTCCGGCAGAGCCCGCTCAACCAGCTCTGCGCCGAACCCGGATTCGACGTGGTGCGCGGCGACGCGCGCGACGACGCGGTGCTGCGCCCGCTGCTGCGGCAAACGGACATCTTCATCCCGCTGGCGGCGCTGGTGGGTGCGCCGCTCTGCGACAACGACAAGCAGGGGGCGGAAAGCATCAATCTCGGCGCGGTGCGCGCCGCCATCGCCCTGATGAGCCCGCAGCAGCGCATCCTGCTGCCGACCACCAACAGCGGCTATGGCATCGGCGAGCCCGGCCAGCACTGTACCGAGGAGACGCCGCTCCGGCCGATCAGCCTCTACGGCCGCACCAAGGTCGAGGCGGAGCGCGCCGCGCTCGACCGGGGCAACGCCATCAGCTTCCGGCTTGCCACCGTCTTCGGCATGTCGCCCCGCCTGCGCATCGACCTGCTGGTGAACGATTTCGTCTATCGCGCCGTCACCGACCGCGCCCTTGTGCTGTTCGAGGCGCATTTCAAGCGCAACTACATCCATGTCCGCGACGTCGCCGGCGCCTTCCTGCATGGAATCGAGCACTTTGAAACCATGCGCGATCGGCCCTACAATGTCGGATTGTCGGATGCCAATTTGTCGAAGCTCGAGCTATGCCAGCGGATACAGGCCCACGTGCCGAAATTCGTATTCCTGGAGGCGCCGATCGGCGAGGACCCGGACAAGCGGGACTATATCGTCTCCAATGCCCGGATCGAAGCCACCGGCTTCCGGCCGCGCCATTCGCTCGATGACGGCATCCGCGAGCTGATCAAAGGCTACCGGATGATCCGGAACGCGGCCTACGGCAATGTGTGACCGGTTGGGATTCGGGGGAGAAGGGTAGAGGGGTCGGATGGCGGAGAGTGGCGTCTATGTCCCGGAGGGCGATCGGCCGGATCTCGTCCTGATCAATCCAGGCGGCCGCGACAAGGTCTATCAGGCGCTGGGGACCGAGCTGACCGCGGTCGAGCCGCCGCTGTGGTGCCGGTTGCTGGCCAGCTATGTCCGCCATCGCGGCTACAGCGTCCGCATCATCGATTCGGAGGCGGAGAATTGGGGGCCTGAGACGGTGGCCGAAGCGGTGGCGCGACTCAACCCGCTTCTGGTCGGCATGGTCGTCTTCGGCCACCAGCCTTCCGCCTCGACCCAGATGATGGCCGGCGCCGGCGAGGCCTGTGCGGCGATCAAAGACCGCACCCCGGAGCAGAAGCTGATCATCCTCGGCGGCCACGTATCGGCGCTGCCGGAGCGCACGCTGCGCGAGGAACGGGTCGACTTCGCGGCGATCGGCGAAGGCCCGCAGACGCTGCAGCAGCTCCTCGACGTGCTGCGCTCGGCAGAGCCGGAGCGGGTGGAAGGGGTGGCCGGGCTCGCCTATTGGAAGGATGGTGCGGTCGTCCTCAACCCGATGCCGCCGCTGATCGCCGATCTCGACGCCGATCTGCCGGGCGACACCTGGGACCTGCTGCCGATGCAGCGCTACCGCGCCCACAACTGGCAATGCTTCGGCGATCTGGCACGGCGCGTGCCCTACGCCTCGATCTACACCTCGCTCGGCTGCCCCTATAAATGCTCCTTCTGCTGCATCAACGCGCCGTTCGGCAAGTCCAACTACCGTATGCGCAGCGCCGAAGCCGTGGTCGCCGAGATCGAGCATCTCTACCGCACCTATGGCGTGCGCACCTTCAAGATCATCGATGAGCTGTTCGTGCTCAACGACCGCCATGTCCGCGGCGTCTGCGAGGGGCTGATCGCGCGGGGATTCGCCGACGAGCTCAACATCTGGGCCTATGCGCGGCCCGACACGATCAAGCCGGCGCAGCTTGCGCTGCTGCGCAAGGCCGGCATCCGCTGGCTCGCGCTCGGCATCGAATCCGGCAGCAAGAAGGTGCGCGACGACGCCGACAAATCGCTCAAGAGCGACGACATCAAGGGCATCGTCGAGCAGATCCAGAAGGCCGGGATCCACATCATCGGCAACTACATCTTTGGCCTGCCCGAGGACGATCTCGACACCATGCGCGAGACCCTGGAGCTGGCCAAGGAGCTCAACACCGAATTCGCCAATTTCTATTCCGGCATGGCCTATCCGGGCTCGCGGCTCTACGATCAGGCGCTGGAGCTTCACTGGGAGCTGCCGCAGAGCTGGAGCGGCTACTCGCAGCACGCCTACGACGCCCAGCCGCTGCCGACCAAGCACCTTCCCGCCGCGGAGGTGCTGCGCTTTCGCGACGCGGCGTTTGACGAGTATTTCACCAACCCGCGCTACCTCGACATGGTCGCGCAGCGCTTCGGCCTCGAGACGCGGCGCCACCTCGAGGCGATGACGCGGCACAAGCTCCGCCGCAAGCTGCTGGAGCCCGCGGCGGAGGTCGCGTGAGGGAAGCGGCGTCCGGCGATGCGGCGCGGCCCGCGTCGGAGCTCTCTCGCGTCGACGTCGCGGTGCTGGCAGGCGGGCTCGGCACGCGCCTGGCGACGCGGCTGGGCGAGTTGCCCAAGATCATGGCGCCGGCGGGCGGGCGTCCGTTCCTCGACCATCTCCTCGCTTGGCTCGCCGGCCAGGGCGTGCACCGCGTCGTGCTCTGCCTCGGCCATCGCGCCGCCCCCGTCCTCGACCATCTCCGGCACTCGCCGCCCGCCGGCATCGAGGTCGTTTGCAGCGTCGAGCCCGAACCGCTGGGCACCGCCGGCGCCCTCGCCCACGCCCGGAAGCTGCTGACCAGCGATCCCGTGTTGGCGATGAACGGCGACACGCTGGCGGAGGTCGATCTCGCGGCGTTTCTCGCCGCATACCGCGCCGCGCGCGCCGGCATGGCGCTGGTCAGCGCCGCGGTCGACGAGCCCGGCCGCTATGGCAGGATCGAGATCGACGGCGACGGGAGGGTGCTGCGCTTTCGCGAGAAGTCGCAGGCCGAGGCGCCGCCCTATTGGATCAGCGCCGGGATATACCTGCTCGACCGGGCGACGCTCGACGAGATCGCCGCACTGGGCCGCGGCTCGCTCGAGCACGATTTCTTCGAGCGCCGGCCGGCGGGCTCTCTCTTCGCCTTTCGCATCGCCGGGCGCTTCCTCGATATCGGCACGCCGGAGACGCTGGCGCTGGTGCGCGACGGCGTCGGCGCCTACGCCGCAAGCCCTGACGCGCGATGATCATCAGCCGCACCCCCTTCCGCATCTCGCTGTTCGGCGGCGGCACCGACTATCCCGCCTGGTACCGCCGGAATGGCGGCGCGGTGGTCGGGACCACGATCAACAAATACTGCTACATCAGCCTCAGGGCGCTGCCGCCCTTCTTCGAGCACCGCCATCGCATCGCCTATTCCAAGATCGAGACGGTCAGGGAGATCGCCGATATCCAGCACCCGGCGGTGCGCGCCGTGCTGCAACAGCTCGAGGTCAAGGAAGGCCTCGAGATCCATCACGACGGCGATCTTCCGGCGCGCTCGGGGCTGGGATCGAGCTCGGCCTTCACCGTCGGCCTCCTCAACGCGATCTCGGCGCTGCGCGGCCGGATGGTCACGGCGCGCGAGCTGGCCGCCGAGGCGATCCGCATCGAGCAGGAGGTGCTGCAGGAAAGCGTCGGGTCCCAGGACCAGGTCTGGGCGGCCTATGGCGGCACCAGCGTCATCAACTTCCTGCCGGACGGCACCTTCCAGGTGACGCCCCTGATCATGAGCGCCGAGCGACGCAAGGAGCTGCAGGCGTCGCTGGCGCTCTATTTCACCGGCCTGTCGCGCTTCGCGCCGAGCATCGCCGCCAAGCAGATCGCCAATTTCGACGCCCGCGAGCAACAGTTGCGGGCGATGGCGTCGATGGTGCCCGAGGCGGTTGCGATCCTCGGCGACGAGCGGCGGCCGCTCAGCGAGATCGGCACGCTGCTGCACGAGAGCTGGCAATTGAAGCGACAGCTCGCCGATGCCGTGTCGACGCCGGCGATCGACGATATCTACGAGGCCGGGCGCGCCGCCGGCGCGCTCGGCGGCAAGCTGCTCGGCGCCGGCGGCGGCGGCTTCCTTCTGTTCTTCATCGATCCCGCGAAGCGGGCGGCGCTGCGCGAGCGGCTCGGCACGCTGATCGAGGTGTCGGTCGAGATCGGCAGCGCCGGCAGCAAGATCGTCGTCTACGAGCCCTCGGGCCTCGAGAACAGCTGATCGCCGGCGCCGCCGGAAGGCTCAAAGCTCCGGCTTCTTGCGGTAGAGCCAGTCGTCGGTCGCCGGAATGCCGCGCGCCGGCGGCACGCCCTCTTCGACCGGGCGGTGGCGCAGGAGCCGCAGGCCGCGGCGCGCGACCTGGCGGAAGAAGGCGGCCGGCCGGCGCGGATAGGTGACCAGCGCCCCCGCCAGATAGACGACCGCGCTCGGATAGCGTCCGGCATAGAAGCGGGCGGCCGCCTCTTCCATGCGAAGCCCCGCCTTGAAACGGGCGGCGGCCCAGAATCCGCGCCGGCGCATCGCCGCCAGATGCTTGGCGCGCAGGCGACCGAGCGCCGCATGGACGGACTCGGCGTTCACCGTCTCGGCGATGAAGACCCGCGCCAGCGGCTCGCCGACGACAACCAGATCGTGCTGCGTCGTGTAGCGCAGCAGCCAGTCCCAATCCTCCAGCCGGCGCAGGCTCTCGTCGAAGAGGCCGTGGATGTCGAAGGCGCGACGGCGAATGAACGCGGTCGAGCCTGGGCTCAAGGTGCAGCCGCCCAACAGCGTGTCGCGCCAGGGTGCGCTGCTTTGCGGGATTCTCGCCGTCACCTCGCGCGAGCGCTCGCGCATCATCCAGTAGCCGCTGCAGCACATCAGCACCTCTTCCGGCGCCGCCGCCAGGCAGGCGACCTGCCGCTCGAGCTTCTCGGGCAGCCATTCATCGTCGGAATCTAGGAAGGCGATGAACTCGCCGCGGGCGGCCCGGATGGCGGTGTTCCGCGCCGCCGCCGCTCCGCGGTTGACCTCATGGCGCAGGAGGCGCAGACGCGGATCGGCGCCCCGGGCCAGCAGCCGCGCCGCGGTGCCGTCCGTCGAGGCGTCATCGACCACCAGCAGCTCGAAATCGCCATGGGTCTGCCGTAGCACGCTGTCGACCGCGCGGTCGACAAGCCCTTCGCGGTTGTGGACGGGGATGACGACGCTGACCTGGGGCAAAGCGGCCGGGACACGCAAGGGGTTGGCACAGGCGGCGGATTCCACCAGAAATCCGGAGGCGGTGCAACTTGCCCGGCCGGGGGCTTGGTGGCGGCGGTTGACCGGTCTCGGACCGGGGCTAAGCTGGCGCGGAAAAGAAACGCCGTGCCGATCACGGCGGGCCGGCCGAGCGGCAGAGGAGGGGAGTCGGATGGCCCAGGACGGTATCGTCGAGGTTTCGCAGTTCATCGATCAGCGCGGGGTCGGCCGGTTCCAGCTGTTCGTCGCGGTGCTCTGCGCGCTGGCCGTGTTCATGGATGGTTTCGACACGCAGATGGTCGGCTATGTGCTGCCGGCGATCGCGCGCTCGCTGCAGATCGAGCCCGCCGCCCTGACCTCGGTGGTGGTCAGCGGCCTCGTCGGGCTGATGGCCGGCGCGCTGATCTTCGGTCTCGTGGCCGATCGCATCGGGCGCAAATCGGTCATTATCTTCTGCCTCGTCTTCTTCGGCCTGGCCATGCTGCTGACGCCGACGGCCGACACCGTGGCGGGGCTGGGCATCTGGCGGTTTCTCACCGGCCTCGGCCTCGGCGGCGCGATGCCGAACGCGATCGCGCTGACCGCGGAATATTCGCCGCGGCGCAGCCGCGCCACCATGGTGATGATGATGTTCTTCGGTTTCTCCTTCGGCGCGGCGGTCGCCGGCTTCGCCACCGCGGCGCTGATCGAGCGCTTCGGCTGGCCGGCGGTGTTCTATTCCGGCGCGGCGCTGCCGATCCTGTTTGCGCCGGTGCTGGCGGCGGCGCTGCCGGAATCGATCCGCGTGCTGGCGCTGCGCGGGACGCAAGCCTCGCGTATCGCGCTGCTGCTCGCGCGCATCGACCCGGCACGGTCGCCCGCCGCGGGCGCGCGCTTCGTCATCGCCGAGGAGAACGAGGCCGGCGGCCTGCCGCTGCTGCATCTCTTCCGCGAGCGCCGCGCGCTCTCGACCGTGCTGTTGTGGATCATGTTCTTCATGAACCTGCTCTGCCTCTTCTTCCTCGCCACCTGGCTGCCCACGGTGATCCATGGCAAGGGCCTGTCGCTGGCAACGGCGGCGGTCGCCACCGCGTTGCTGCAAATCGGCGGCTGCACCGGGACGCTCTGCTTCGGCCCGCTGGTTGATCGCTTCGGTGCCTTCGCCGTGCTGTCGGTGACCTATCTCGGCGCGGCGGTCTTCGTCGCGCTGGTCGGCATTTCCGGCACGCTCGCGCCGGTGATCATGCTGACCGTCTTCGCCGCGGGCTTCTGCATTGTCGGCGGGCAGAACGCAATGAACGCGCTCGCCGCGACGCTCTATCCCACTGCCATCCGCTCGACCGGGGTCGGCTGGGCGCTCGGCATCGGCCGCATCGGCACCATGGCGGGCTCGGCGATGGGCGGCGCGCTGCTCGCGCGCCATCTGCCTATTCCGACGGTCTTCACGCTGGCGGCGCTGCCCGCGCTCTGTACCGCGGCCGCGACCTTCGCCCTCGGCCGCGCCGAGCGCCGGCGCCAGGGACGGTCGGGGCAAGCTGATTTCGCGCCGAGCGGCGCCGCGGCCGGCTGACGCGGCTCGGCCGGCGGCACGCCATCCGAAAGGTTTCTGTCGCGACCGGAGAGTTCAGCATGCTCGATCAGGAGATCACTGCCGCTATCGTGAAGGCCGTCGATGCCGGCTTCGAGGAGCAGGTCGAGCTCACCGCAGAGCTCGTGCGGTTTCCGTCGCTGCGTGGCGCCGAGCACACCGCGCAGGATTTCGTCGCCGCCGAGATGCGCCGCCGTGGCCTTGCGGTCGATCGTTTCCAGGTCAAGGTCGACGACATCCGCAACCTGCCCGGCTTCTCGCCGGTGCACGTGGCCTACGACAACGCCTTCAACGTCGTCGGCTGCCGGCGCGTCGACAATCCCAAAGGCCGCTCGCTCATCCTCAACGGTCATATCGACGTGGTGCCGACCGGGCCGCTCGACATGTGGACGACGCCGCCTTTCGAGCCGCGGCGCGACGGCAACTGGCTCTATGGCCGAGGTGCGGCCGACATGAAGGCGGGGCTCGCCGGCTGCCTTGCCGCTCTCGCGGCGCTTGCCCGGATCGGCTGCGCGCCGGCGGCTGACGTCATCATCCAGTCGGTGGTGGAGGAGGAATGCACCGGCAACGGCGCGCTTGCCTGCCTTGCCCGCGGCTATCGCGCCGATGCGGTGCTGATCCCCGAGCCGACGTGGAACAAGCTGGTCCGTGCCCAGGTCGGCGTGCTCTGGTTCCAGGTGCGGGTGCGCGGCATTCCGGTGCATGTCCGCGACGCCGGCGCCGGCGCCAACGCCATAGAGGCGGCCTACGGGCTGATGCACGCGCTGCACCGGCTGGAGGAGGAATGGAACGGCCGGCGTAGCGCGTTTCCGCCCTTCGACGCGGTCGAGCATCCGATCAACCTGAACATCGGCAAGATCGCCGGCGGCGACTGGCCCTCAAGCGTCCCCGCCTGGTGCAGCTTCGACGTGCGGGTGGCGATCTATCCCGGCCAGGGCATCGCCGAGGCGAAGCGCGAGATCGAGCAGGCGATCCTGGCGGCGGCGCGGCAGAACCGCTTCCTGGACAATGCTCCGCCGGAGATCGTCTATCACGGCTTCGAGGCGGAAGGCTACGTGCTCGCCGGGGCGGGGGAGCCGGTCGAACGGCTGGGCGCCGCGCACCGCGCCGTCTTCGGCCGCGCGCTCGATGAGGTGGCGACGACCGCGACGACCGATGCGCGCTTCTTCGGTCTCTATGCCGGCATCCCGGCGCTGGTCTACGGGCCCAATTCGGAATCGATCCACGGCTTCGACGAGCGCGTCGACTTGGACTCCGTGCGCCGGATCACCCAGGCGATGGCGCTGTTCATCGCCGATTGGTGCGGACTGGAGAAGCGCTAGTTCAGGCGATCTTGCGCTGCAGCAGCCGCTCGGCATTGCCGCGAAGGATCAGCATGCGGCTGGCGGCATCAAGGCCTGCCGCGTCGATCGCGTCGCGGGTGGCGGCGATCGGGCCGAAGGGCGCATCGCTGGCGAAGACGATTTTCTCGGCGCCGAAGAAGCCGAGGCCGCAGGGCAGGCCGTGCGAGGCGCCGAACAGCGCGGTATCGGCGTGGAACATCTTGAAATACTCGATATGCGGCCGCTTCAGCCCGGCGAGGACGCCGGAATAGTCCTCCTCGCGGGTGCGGCTGCCGAGCACCGCGAGCCCGCTCTCGATGCGCTTGTCGAAGAACGGGATCATGCCGCCGAGATGATGGGTGATGATGTCGATCCCGGGATGACGGTCGAAGAGGCCGGCGAAGACCAGCCGCGCCATCGCCACCGAGGTGTCGTAGGGCCAGCCGAAGCACCACCAGAGCTCGAAGCGCGAGTGCCTCTCGGCGGCATAGTCGGTGGTCTCGGCGGTGCGCGCCGGATGCAGCCAGATCGGCCGCCCGTGGCCTGCCATCGCCGCGAAGAGCGGCGCGAATTCCGGCCGGTCGAGCGGCTTGCCCTGGACGTTGGTGAAGATCTGCACGCCGACCGCGCCGAGCTCGGCGATGGCGCGGTCGATCTCGCGCAGCGCCGCGTCCATATCGGCCATCGACAGCGCCGCAACGAAGCCCGGAAAGCGGTCCGGATGGCGCCGCACCAGCTCGGCCATGCCGTCATTGGCGAGGCGCGCCAGTGCGGCGCCCGTCGCGGCGTCGGCGAAATCCTCGATCGGCGGATTGGGCAGCGCCACGATCTGGCGATAATCGCCGACCTCGTCCATGGCGCGGAAGCGCTGATCGAGATCGTGCAGCTCGCGCACCTGCATCAGCCGCTTGACCAGGCCGAAGCGCGCGCCGCCCTTTTCCAGCGCGCCGGTGAATTCCTTCGGCAGGACGTGGGTGAAAATGTCGACGATCATGGCTGGGCCCCGCGCGGTCCGACGATGATGTTGAGCAGCGCCTGGCGCTTTTCCACGGTGACGGCGTGGAGCGCGCGCTCGAGCGCACCGGGCAGCGCCTCCGCCGTCTCCACCCGCTCGCCATAGCCGCCATAGACCGCCATCATGTGCTCATAGGCGGCGGCGGGGCCGAGATGCGCCACCGGAATGCGGTTGGCGCGCGCCGCGTGGCCGTCGGGGAAGACGCTGAGCGCGGCGCGCTCGACCTCCTCCCACATGGCGTTGTTGAAGATCAGGAACAGCACCGGCAGGTCGAGCGCGCGCAGCACCTGATGACCGGCGGTGGGGTTGCCGAACATGTAGGCACCGTCGCCGAGCGTGGCGATGACGGTCCGGTCCGGCGCGGCCAGCTTGGCGCCGATCGCCGCGCCGATGCCCCAACCGAGTCCGCCGCCCGACGGCGTGCCGAAATAGCTGCGCGGCTGCGGGAAGGCGGCATAGCGCTGGATCAGCGGATATTCGTTGACCAGGATTGCATCGGCAGGCTTGGCGCGGGAGATGCAATGGCTCGCCCAGGCCGGATGGATGGGCTTTGCCGCGGCCGCGCGCGTCAGCCGCTGCGTGGTCTCGGCCGCGCCGCGCTCGCGGCCGGCGGCAAGGCGCTGCCGGCGCGCCGCCACCGCGACCGGTGCGATCCTGCCGGCCAGCGCCGCGGCGAGCTGCGGCAGCGCGATGGCGGCTGGGCCGGTGACCGCCACGTCGCAGGGAAAACCGCGGATGGGCAGGCGCTGCCACAGCGGATCGACGCCGAGCTGGATCACCTTGCAGCCGGGGGCGGGATCGCCATGGTGCAGCGGGATCCACGGCACGTCGCTATCGATGCAGAGAATGACATCGGCCTCGCCGAGATGCGGCAGCGGATCGTATCCCAGCAGCATCGGATGGTCGCTCGGCAGCGAGTTGGTCAGCGCGCGGAACTCGATCACGGGGACGGCGAAGCGTTCGGCGAACTCGGCCAGCGCCGCCGCGTTGGCGGCGAGCCGCCCGGCGGCGCGGGCGAAGATCAGCGGCCGCTCGGCCGTCGCCAGCATCGCCGCGGCGCGCTCCAGCGCATCCGGCGCGGCGCCCGAACGGGTGTAGAACCCGCGGCGCGGCGCGGCCTCGAAGCTGAAGCGCGCCATCGGCGCGCTCAGCACCTCCCGCGGCAGGCTGAGATAGACCGGGCCGCAGGGCTCGGTGGTGGCGATCTCCAGCGCGCGGTCGACGACGTCCTCGAGCTGCTCACCGTTGCGCAGCTCGTAATCCCATTTGCAGAGCTCGCGCACCATGCCGGCCTGGTCGAACATCTCCTGGCCCCAATGGATGCCGGTGTCGCGCGAGCCGCGCATGCCCCGCTCGGTCAGCGGGTTGCGACCGGCGGTGAACAGGATCGGCACCTGGTCGCGCGCGGCGTTGGCGAGCGCGTTGATGCCGTTGGCGGTGCCGACATTGACGTGGAACATCACCGCCTGCGGCCGGCCGGTCAGCAGGTAGTAACCATGCGCCATCGATGCCGCGACATTCTCGTGCGCGACCGAGACGACCTTCAGCCGCGGCGTGCGGCCCTTTGCCTCGGCGGCGGCGAGGCCCTCGACCATCGGCGCGAAATCGGTGCCGCCATTGGCGAACAGCCAGTCGATGCCGCGCTCGGCCAGCAGGCTGACATAGGCCTCGGCGACGGTCTCGACCTCGATGGTCTTTTTCATGAGCGCCTTGCCTCCCTGCGATCGCCGGCCTGCCTGCCGGTAAAATCGAACGCGTTCAGCCTAGGATCGGCCTCTCTTGCCGTCAACGCCGGGGGCTTGCCGGGCGCGGCACGAAATGCTAGGTCGGACGCCCGTCTGCGAGGTCGCCTTTGCAGCTTCGACGCCACGAGCCGAGCCTGCGCGAGCGCAACAAGGCGCGCAAGCTGCAGAAAATCAGCCGTGCCGCCCGCACGCTGTTCGTCCGCCGCGGCTATGACGCGACCACCTTGCGTCAGATCGCAGCCAAGGCCGATGTCGGGCTCGGCACGCTGTTCTCCTACGCCACCGACAAGCGCGACCTGCTGTTCCTCATCATCAACGACGACATCGAGGCGATGAACGCCCGCGCCTTCGCCGAGGCGCCGCGGGACGTGCCGCTGCTCGACCGGCTGACCGGGATATTCCGCCGCTTTTTCGAATTCTTCGGCCAGCAGCCCAATCTGTCGCGCATCATCCTCAAGGAGCTGACCTTCTACTCCGCGGGACCGCAGGCGCAGCGCTTCCAGAACGGGCGCACGCAGGTGCTGGCGCGGCTCGCCGAAATCGTGGCCGAGGCGCAACGCACCGGCGAGATCGGCAGCGTCGAGGATCCCCACGAGATCGCCGATACCGTTTTCTCGATCTATGCCGCGGCGATCCGGCACTGGCTGGACGCCGCCCAGCCCGATCTCGACCAGGGCCTCGCCGCGCTGCGTCGCCATTTCCGTCTGCTGCTGGCCGGCCTCGCCCCGCGCGGCGGCTGAACGCTGCTACAGCCCCAGGATGCGCTCGGCGTTGGCGTGGAAGATTTTCTCCATCACCGCATCGGCATATCCCAGCTCGCGCCATTCCCGCAGCAGCCGGTCATAGGGGATGCTGGGATAGTCGCTGCCGAACATCACCTTGTCCTGGAGCCGCGCGCGGATATCGGTCTTGAGCTGCGCCGGGAAGTATTTCGGCGCCCAGCCCGACATCTCCCAATAGACATTGCCCTTGTGCAGCGCCACCGCCGTCATCTCGTCAACCCAGGGCCAGCCGGGATGCGCGGCGATGATCTTGAGGTCGGGAAAATCGGCGGCGAGCTCGTCGATGCAGGAGGGATGGGCGTGGCGGATCTTGGCGCCGAGCCCGCCCGGCATGCCCGCGCCCATGCCGGTGGTGCCGACATCGATCATCACCGGCACCTTGAGCGCGTTGATGACTTCGAAGAGCGGGTAGAGCCGCCGGTCGTTGACCGCGAAATGGCCCATGATGGGATGGAAGTGGAAGCCGAGCATGCCGAGTTCGGTGATCGCGTGCCCGGCCTGTTGGATCGCGATCTCGCCCTTGAAGGGATCGACCGCCGCCCAGGCGTGGATGATGCGGTCGGGATGGCGCTGCTGCATCGCCTTGACGTAATCGTTGGTGCAGGGCGGCGTGCCGGTGGTGGTCTCGAGATCGAGCGCCACCAGCACCGCTTCGACGCCGGCGGCGGCGAATTCGGCGACGACCTCGTCCTCCTGCTTCCAGGTCCAGGCGCGATTCCAGTATTTCGCCAGCGCTTCGACATAAGGCCCCTGGCAGTGGATCCAGGGCTCGGTGTTGGGATAGCAATGGAGGTCTATGATACGCATGGCGTCTCCTGGATGTTCCTCATGCTCTTGCTATGAGCGGTGTTCGCGGATGCTGACGCAACCGCTGGCGCCGCCGCGGGCGACCGCCCCTCAGGGGCGTCCGCCCAGCATCTCGACCAGCGATTTCTTCGACACCTTGCCGAAGGTGGAGAGCGGGAAATCGCTCATCAGCTCCAGCCGTTCCGGCAGCTTGAACCTGGCGATCTCCTTGCCGGAGAGGAAGGACAGGAGCTCGTCGAGGGTGAGATTATGTCCGGCGCGCGGGATGACACAGGCGCACATGCGCTCGCCAAGCTGCGGATCGGGCATGGCGATGCAGGCGACGTTCTGCACCGCGGGATGCGACAGGATCAGGTTCTCGATCTCCTCGGCGCTGATCTTCTCGCCGCCGCGATTGATCAAATCCTTCTTGCGTCCCTCGACCATGTAGTTGCCCGAGGGGTGGCGGCGCATCAGGTCGCCTGAACGATAGAAGCCGTCGCGGGTGAAGGCCTTGGCGTTGTGCTCGGCGGCGCCGTAATAGCCGCGCAAGGTATAGGGACCGCGCACGCAGAGCTCGCCGACCTCGCCGTCCGGCACCTCGTTGTCGTCGTCGTCGAGCAGGCGCACCTCGTCGTCGGGCGAGATCGGCCGCCCCACCGTCTCGAGCCGCACCTCCTCGGGATCGTCGCGGCGCACGAAGAACAGCGTACCCTCCGACATGCCGAAATTCTCCTGCACGAAGCAGGAGGGAATGAGCGCGCGGGTCTTGAGACGCACCTCCGGCTGCAGCCGCTGGCCGCCGCTCTGGATGTAGCGCAGCGAGGAGGTGTCGTACTGCGTCACCGCTGGATGGCTGATGAGCCGAATGAGGAGCGCCGGCACCACCTTGAGATGGCTGACGCGGTGCTTCTCGATCAGCGGGAAGAGCTCCTCGGGCCGCGTGCTCGCGCTCAGCACGACGCGGCCGCCGCTGAGCAGGAAGCCCTGCAGCCCGGGACAGGCGAGCGGCAGATTGTGCGCGATCGGCAGCGCCAGCAGCAGCACCGAGTCGCGCTCGACGCCACAGACCTCCGCCGCGGTGCGGGAGTTGTAGACGTAGTCGTTGTGCGTGCGCGGGATGAGCTTCGGCACGCCGGTGGTGCCGCCGGAGAGCTGAAAGATGCAGGGATCGACGGGATCGAGGGCGAGCGCGGCGAGCGCCGCTTTGGGCAGGGTGGCGGGCCGCTCGATCAACTCGCCGAGCGACAGCTCGCCGGGGCCGGGCCGGCCCAGCACGATCGGCCAGCGCAGGCAGGGATTCTCCGCCTTGACGCGGGCGATCATTGGCGCGAAGGCGAAGTCGCCCTGGCGCTCGGGATAGACGCAGGCCGCGGCCTGGGCGAGGCGGGTAAACTGGCTCGCCTCGGCGTAGCGGTGGCTGGCGAGCGCGGCGATCGGGATGGCGCCGAGCTTCTGCAACGCGAAATAGAGCACCGCGAATTCGGCGACGTTGGGCAGCTGCAGGACCACCCGGTCGAGCGGCGTCAGGCCGAGCGCCAGCAGGTTGAGCGCGAGATTGTCGCTCAGCCGGTCGATCTCGGCATAGCTGAGCCGCCGCTCGCCGTCGATCACCGCCACCCGCGGGCCGAAGGCGGCAAAGGCGTCGGCGAATTCCCGCGCCAGCGGCCGGTCCCGCCAATAGCCCTTGTCGCGGTAGCGCTGCGCGAAATCCAGCGGAAAGGGAACGACGCCGTCGAGCATGGGCCGCCTCAGGTCGAGCTGGAGAAGCCGCCGTCGATGACCACGACCTCGCCGGTGACGAAGCGGTTTCCCTCGATCAGCGACAGCATGGTTTCCGCCACGTCGTCGGCGGTGACGACACGCTTCAGCGGCGTGAGCTTGGCGCGGCGGCCCATGAGTTCGTCGTACTTGTCCCTAAGCATGCGCTTCATCCAGCCGCCTTCCATCCATCCCGGCGCCACCGCGTTGACGCGGATCTGGGGGCCGAGATTATAGGCGAGCGTCTTGGTCAGGTTGATCACTGCCGCCTTGCTGGCGGCGTAAGGCAGCGGCTGCGGCCCCGGCCGGAGACCCACGATGCTGGCGGTGTTGACGATGGCGGGAGCAGGCGCCTTGCGCAACAGTGGCAGCGCCGCGCGCGTCACCAGGAACACGCTGCGGACATTGACGGCGAAGACGCGGTCCCACTCCTCGACCGAGAGCGCATCGAGATCCCGCGCCGGCGTCTCGGTCGTGGTGCCGGCGTTGTTGACCAGTGCGTCGAGCCGGTCGAATTTCGCCTCGACCGCGCGCAGCATGGCGCGCACGCCGTGATCGTCGGAGACGTCGCATTTGCACAGCAGCGCCGCCGCGCCCAGCCGCTCCGCCGCCGCCGCGACTTCGCGCGCCTCGGTGTCGCTGCTGCGGTAGTTGATGGCGACGTCATAGCCCGCCCGCGCCAGCGCCAGCGCGGCGCTGCGGCCGATGCCGTTCGAGGCGCCGGTGACAAGGGCGGTCTTGCGATCGGACATGGCGCTCCCCGCTGTTTCGCCCGATCGTCGAACATGTTCGATTTGCAGTCAAGCCC
>DAHUYF010000023.1 GCA_027315365.1 Rhodospirillales bacterium
AGGGTTCGAGCGGCCCGGTCTTGTCCTGGATGAAGGCGATCTTGACCGGCTTCTGCTGCGCCAGCGCCAGCGGCGCCGCCAGCCCCAGCATGAGCACGGCCAGAGACAACGAGCGGAACGACATCGGCACCCTCCCCGAACTGCCTTTTACGACGCCAGCCCTCTACTCGCTCGCCGGCCGCCGAGCAAGACCACCACGGCGTAGAGGGGACGAGGAGCCGCGACCCGGCGGCTCAGGCGGCCAACTTGAACGCCGCCATGCTGAGGCTGCCGAGCGTGAAGCCCTGATGGATGCGCTCGCCGCGGGCATTGGGGCCGGCGGCGCCCAGCGCCACGAACAGCGGCAGCAGATGGTCGGGGCTCGGCTGCGCCTCCCTCGCATGGGGCGCGCGCTCGGCCCAGGCGAGGAGGTCGGCTTCGCGGCCGTCGGCCAGCGCCGCCGCCAGCCAATCGTCGAATTGCTGCGCCCAGGACGGCGCCGGGCCGCCCTGCCAGGCGACGGCGCGCAGATTGTGCACGGCGCCGCCGCTCGCCAGCACCAGCACCCCTTCGTCGCGCAGCGGCGCCAGCGCCGCGCCCAGGCGATGATGCCAGGCGGCATCGCGATGGGGCTGGATCGAGAGCTGGAGGGTCGGGATGTCGGCCTCGGGATACATCAGGCGCAGCGGCACCCACGCGCCGTGGTCGAGGCCGCGCTCCGTGTCGGTGGCGGTGGCGATGCCGGCCTCGCCCAGCAGCGCCGCGACGCGGCCGGCCAGCGCCGGCGCCCCCGGGGCGGCGTAGGTCAGGCGGTAGAGCGGTTCGGGGAAGCCGTAGAAATCATGGATGGTCTCGTTGCGCGGCGGCGCCGACACCGCCGGCGCCTCGGTCATCCAATGGGCCGAGACGCAGAGCACCGCCGCGGGCCGCGGCAGCTCCTGGCCCAGGCGCTGCCAGCGCGCGCCGGTATCGCCGGGGTCGAGCGACAGGGTGGGTGCGCCGTGGGACAGGAACAGGCTGGGCAAAGAAGGGGCGGTCATCGTCAACCTCGGGCTGCGGTGTCGCGGATCAGGTGGGCCGTTCGGGCTCTTTGCGCAAGGCCCGCGCGGGTTTGAGCGGGATGACCAGGACCCGGTCGACGCGGCGGCCATCCATGTCCACGACCTCGAAGCGGAAGCCCTGGACCATGACGTGGTCGCCGACCTGCGGCACGCGATTGATGCGCGCCATCATGAAGCCGCCGAGCGTCTGAAAATCGCCGCTGTCGTCGCCGGGAAGCTGCGCCAGGCCGGTGAGGTCCTTGATCTCGTCGACGGTCACCATGCCGTCGACCGACCAGGAGCCGTCGTCGCGGCGCACCACCGTCCGGCTCTCGCCCATGGCCGGGTCGGCGATGTCGCCCACCAGCGATTGCAGGATGTCGTGCAGGGTGACGATTCCCTCGAAATCGCCGTACTCGTCGACCACCAGCGCCATCGGCGCGCCCGACTTCTTGAAGATCTCGAGCGCGCGCAGCGCCGTCACCGCCGCCGGCAGATAGATCGGCGGCTTGACCGCGCCCTTGATGTCGAACGGCCGCCCGGCGAGCAGCGCGGTAAGCAAATCCTTCACCTGGACGACGCCCAGCACCTGCTGCGGGCTGCCCTGGACCACCGGAAAGCGCGAATAGTCGCTGTCGCGGACCTTGCGGCGGTTCTCCTCCTCGCTGTCGGTGACGTCGAGCCATTCGACCTGGGTGCGCGGCGTCATCACCGCACTCACCCGGCGGTCGCCAAGGCGGAAGACCATCTGCACCATTTCCGTCTCCGCCGCCTGGAAATGCCCGGCCGCGGTCGCCTCCCGCAGCATCAGGGTGATCTCCTCCTCGGTCACCGCCTGCGGCTCGCCGGCGCGCATCGGCACCAGGCGGAGCACCAGGCCGCTGGACGCGCTGAGCAGGCGCTCGACGGGCCGCGCCACGGCGGAGAGCGCCCGCAGCAGCCGCGACAGGCGGGCGGCGAAGAATTCCGGCCGGCTCAGCGCCAGGCGCTTCGGCACCAGTTCGCCCAGCACCAGCGTCAGATAGGCGATGAGGACGACGACGACGAAGAAGGCGAGCGAATTGGCATAGGTGCCGATCGCGCCCGGCACGGCATGCAGGCGCCGGGCCAGCGTCTCGGCGAGGGTGGCACCGCCGAGCGCGCTCGCCAGCACGCCGATGACGGTGATGCCGATCTGCACCGTCGAGAGAAAGCGCCCGGGATCGCGCTTCAGCTCGAGCGCGAGCCGAGCGCCGCTGCGGCCGAGATCGGCGGCATGCTGCAGCCGCGCCCTGCGGGCGGAGACCACGGCCATCTCGGCCATGGCAAAGAAGCCGTTGAGCAGGATGAGCAGGAACACGATGGCGAGCTGCAGCCAGAGCATGGCGGTGTCCCCTGGGTTGGCGGACCGTTCCGCCCCAGGATACGCGGTCTCGACAGATTTTGCGCGGCGTGGCGCCGGCGGCCCTGCCCGGCCCTCGCGGCCGCTACTCGCTGCGCGCGTGCTCCTCCGGAGCGGCGGCGGGTTTGCCGCTCTGCGCCTCGAGATAGGCGATGATGTCCTGCCGCGTCTCGGCGTCGTCGATGCTCATCGGCATCAGCGAGCCCGGCACCAGGCGCTGCGGCC
>DAHUYF010000041.1 GCA_027315365.1 Rhodospirillales bacterium
GGCCGCACACGGCCGGGCTGAGCCCGTCATGCGCTTGGGCACAGGGCGGCGGTCACGGCCGGAGATGGCGCAGGAAAAATCTGAAACCGCAATCGGCGCACGCGACGGGGCCACCCGGCCGGCGACCGGCGATGCGGGGGAGTTTCTGCTGCGTGCCGGCCTGCATCAGCGCGCCGGCCGCCTCGCCGTCGCCGAATCGCTCTACGCCGAGGCCATCCAGCGCTGGCCAGGCCTGGCCGAGCCGCATCGCCGCCTCGGCAAGCTTTGCCTCGATGCCGGCCGTGCCGGCGAGGCGGTTGATCACTTCGCCGTCGCCGCGCTGATGGCGCCCGGCAACGCCTTCTCCCTCGCCGAGCTCGGCCAGGCCTATGCCGTCGCCGAACGGCTCGAGGAGGCGGCCGATGCGCTGCGCCGCGCGCTCGCGCTGCGGCCCGATCTCGGCGCGGTTCATTTCCAGCTCGGCAATCTCCAGCGCCGGCTGGGCGCGCTCGACGATGCCGTCGCCTCCTATCGGCGCGTCGTCGCTCTGAACCCCTCGGTGCCGCATCCCTACATCAATCTCGGCATCACGCTGCAGGAGACCATGGCGTATGACGAGGCGGTGGCGGTGCTGCGCCAGGGCGCCGCGGCGGCGCCGCGCTCCTTCGAGGTCCAGTACAACCTCGGCGTGACGCTCGCGGCGCAGCGCCGCAACACCGAGGCCATCGCAGCCTACCGCGCTGCCCTGGTGCTCGATCCCCGCTCGGCTGCCGCCTGCCTCAATCTGGGGTCGCTGCTGCAGGTCGAGGAAAAGCTCGACGAGGCAATCGCGCTCTACCGGCGCGCCGTGGCGCTGGCGCCGTCCCTGGCCCAGGCGCATGTCAATCTCGGCACCGCGCTCCACGTCCGCGGCGACGCGGCAGAGGGCGCGGCGGCGATGCGCCGCGCCCTGGCGCTCGACGCTCGCAACCCGCAGATCGCCGCGAACCTGGCGCAGATGCTGCGCCAGACCGGCGACCGCGACGGCGCCGAGGCGGCCTTCCGCCAGGCGCTTGCCCTCGACCCCGCGCACGCTTTCGCGAAGGGCCATTTCTCGATCTTCCTGCAAGAGATCGGCAAGCGCGCCGAGGCGCAAGCGCTGCTCGATTATTCCCGCCTGCTGCGCATGCCGCGGCTCGGACCGGTCGATGGTTGGCCGAGCGTGGCCGCGTTCAACGCCGATCTCGCCCGCCACATCTACGGCCATCCGACGCTGATGCCTGATCCGCCGGGCAAGGCGATCCGGTCGGGCCGGCAGACGCTGGAGATCCTCAATGGCGATGCGCCGGCGATCGCCGCGCTGCGGCGGTTCTTCGAGGCGTCGGTGGCGGATTACATCGCGGCCACGCTGTCGGACCCGGGGATACCCTTCGCGGTGCCGCCGCCGGTGCGCTGGCATCTCGAAGCCTGGGCGGTCATCCTGCGCTCCAGCGGCTATCAGCTCGCGCACTGCCATCCCGGCTCTCTGGTCAGCGGCGTCTATTACGTGCAGGTGCCCGCCACCATCGCCGCGGAGCGCGTCGCCGAGGCGGGTTTCCTCAAATTCGGCGAGCCGGTCGCCGAGGCGCTCCAGGCCGAGCCGCCGGAGCCGCTGCTGACCATCGCGGTGAAGCCCGAGGCGGGAATGCTCGTCCTCTTCCCCTCCTCGTTCTGGCACCGCGTCGTCGCCTTCGAGGGCGCGGAGGATCGCATTTGCATCGCCTTCGACGTCGTGCCGGGCCCCGCCTCGTCCGGCGAGACGCACGGCGCCGCCGATCCGGCCGGCGGCTGAGGCCATGCTGCGGCTGCTCCGCACCAACGCGCTGCGTCTTGCTGCGGTCTATTTCGCGCTGTTCGCGGTCTCGGTGCTGGCGCTGCTGGCCTTCATCTATTTCTCCATCGCCAATTTCGTCGACCGCCAGACCGAGGCGATCATCCGCGCCGAGATCAGAGGACTCGCCGATCAATACGAGCGTGCCGGGCTGCCCGGCCTGATCGATACCATCCACGCGCGCATCGCCGGCCAGCAGGTGCATGCGACGCTCTATCTCGTCACCGATCAGCAGCTCCAGCCGCTCGCCGGCAATCTCACCTTCTGGCCAAGCGCCTCGCCGCTGCGGCCGGGCTGGATCCGCTTTCCCGTCGAGGCGCGCGGCGACGGCACCTCCGAGACCGACAGCGCGCTCGCCTCGGTGTTTGTCCTCTCCGGCGGATATCGCCTGCTGGTGGGCCGCGACCTCAGCGACGCCGAGGCGTTCCGGGCGCGCATGAACCACACCCTCGCCTGGGCCGGCTGGCTGACCTTCGCGCTGGGGATCGCGGGCGCCGTGCTGATGACGCGCAACATGCTGCGCCGGGTCGAACTGGTGAACCGCACCAGCGCCGGCATCATCCATGGCGACCTCAGTCAGCGCGTGCCGCTCAACGGCAGCGGCGACGAGTTCGATCAGCTCGCCACCAACCTCAACGCCATGCTCGAACGCATCGAGCAACTGGTGATCGGCATGCGGCAGGTCACCGACAATATCGCGCACGATTTACGCACGCCGCTGGCGCGGCTCCGGGCGCGGCTGGAGATGGCGCTGCTGGAGCGCCCGACTGCGACGCGCTACGTCAAGACGCTGCGCGACGGCATCGACGACGCCGACCATCTGCTCGCCACCTTCAACGCGCTGCTCAGCATCGCCAAGGCCGAGGCCGGGTCGCGGCGCGATCTGCTGGTGGTCGTCGACCTCGCACGGATCGCGCTGTCGATGGCCGAGCTCTACGAGCCGGTGGCGGAGAAGAAGGGATTGATGCTGACGGTATCGAGCGATCCCGTCCTGCCTGTGAAGGGCAACGAGCACCTGCTATCGCAGGCGATCGCCAACCTGCTCGACAACGCGATCAAATACACCGCCGCCGGCACCGTCACGCTGAGCGCGCGGCGCGACGGCACGACGGCGCGCATCGAGGTCGCCGACAGCGGCTCCGGCATTCCGGTCGATCAGCGCGAGGCGGTGTTCGAGCGTTTCGTGCGCCTGGAGCCCAGCCGCAGCACGCCGGGAAACGGACTTGGCCTCAGCCTGGTGCGGGCCGTGGCCAAGCTGCACGGCGGCGAGGTCCGGCTCGAGGACAACGATCCCGGCCTCCGGGCGGTGCTGACCTTGGCGGCGCTCGACGATCAGGCGATGCCGCGCGAGGCCGCCGCCTCCGATCGCCCGGCTGCGCTGCGCCGCGCCTCCGGCGGCAGATGACTTTTATTTAACTAACCGCCCGATTTCCGGCTGCGTAGAATTCAACCCGCGGCCTCCTGGAGACGGAAGGCCGGCGACGCCAACCGACCGGCCCATACCCCAACCGCAAGCATGCGCGTTCTTGTCGTCGAAGACGATACCGAAACCGCCGCCTACGTGACCAAGGGCCTGACGGAGCGTGGCCATGTCGTCGACCTCGCCACGGACGGCTATCAGGGTCTCGACCGGGCGCAGCGCGGCACCTTCGATGCGATGATCATCGATCGTATGCTGCCGCAGCTGGACGGGCTCTCCATCATCGTCACCCTGCGCAGCGCCGGCATCAACACGCCGGTTCTCGTGCTGAGCGCGCTCAGCGACGTCGACGACCGGGTGCAGGGACTGTCCGCCGGCGGCGACGATTATCTCGTCAAGCCCTTCGCGCTCTCGGAGTTGCTGGCCCGGGTCTCGGCGCTGACCCGGCGCGGCACCTCGGCCTCGCGGCTTAACGTCGCCGACCTCGAAATGGATCTTCTGTCGCGTACGGTGACGCGCGCAGGACGGCCGCTCGACCTGCTGCCGCGCGAGTTCCGCCTGCTCGAATACCTCATGCGTCACGCCGGCGAGGTGCTGACGCGGACGATGCTGCTGGAAAAGGTCTGGGACAGCCACGTCGATCCCCAGACCAACGTTATCGATGTGCATGTCGGGCGCCTGCGACAGAAGATCGACCGCGGCTTCGCTGCGCCGCTGCTGCACACCGTGCGCGGCGCCGGCTACTGCCTTCGCGCCACCTGATCGGGGCTACTCGCCGACATCGTGAAGACAGCGCGCATGACGCGCGCGGGTGCGGCTGAGCAGCAGCGCCTGCCGGCGCGCTATCTCGATGCTTGCCGTCAGCGCGCGGCTGGCGGCGGCGAGGGCGTCGGCCTGGTCGGGCGCCGCGGCCTGCTCGCGGCGGGTGCGAAACTCGGCAAGAGAAATGATCTGAGCGGACATCGGCGACCCCCGGGGCTGTGACGCAGCCGCCGTTTCAAGCGCCATGCCAACGCCCGAAGGGCGGGTTTCCGCGACGCCCGTCCACCCGGCGTCCGGCAGGGGCGGATTGCCCGTGCAAAATGCACGGGCGTTTCGCCCGTGACTGCCCCCGCCGGCTTGCCGCGTCACGGGCGCTCGGCGTCCGGAGCGGAGCCGTCGCGGTGCCGCTCCAGCCGGTCGATGTAGCGCGCGACCTCCTCAGGCGCGCCGTCGAGGTGAAGGTAGGCCTTGCTGGATCCGGCGATGAGCTGCAGCGTCGCCATGTCATGCAGGCGAAGCCGGCGGCGTTCGAGCGCGATGAGCCCGGCCTTGCGAAACTCCTGGAGCACGCGGTTGATATGCACCGGCGTCAGGCCGAGCGCGTCGGCCAGTTCGACCTGGGTCAGCGGCAGCCGGATGGCATGGTCGTCACTCGCGCCGATCGCGGTCTGCCGCCACACCAGTTCGCACAGCAGGTAGGCGACGCGGCCGCGCGCGTCCCGCCGTCCGAGCGCGACGACGCGCTCGCGCTGGATCGCCTCGTCCTGCAGCGCGCTCCACCAACAGGCCGCGGCAAGGCGCGGCCGGCCGGCGAAGACGGCGATCACCCGCTCGCGCTCGACCCTGGCGAGGCGCGTCGGCATTAGGGTGGCGATCGAATGGTCCATCGTCCGCAGCAGAAAGACATAGGGATCGAAGAAATCGCCGGGAATCAGGAAGCCCAGGATCTGGCGCCTTCCGTCGGGCAGGAGGCGATACCGGCAGGCCATGCCTTGGGTGAGCACGAAGCCGGCGCGCGGCGCCGTGCCTTCGACGACGATGTCGACGCGCGCGGGAAACGGCTCCTCGCCCGCGCAGAGCTCATCGAGCACGCGGACATCCGCATCCGACAATGCGGCGAAATGCGAGAGCTTGGCCACGAGCGCGCTGCGCCCGCCGCTCTGCGGCTTCATCCACGGCCCCTCGGCGCGCAACCGGTCCGCGGCCAAGGGCCTCGCGGCACCCAAGGTTCGGTGGTGACTCCGACGGTTCCCCCCTTCCGCCTAGACTCGCGGGTATTGGGCTTCTCGGCCGACGCCTTCGATCCGTCGCTTCCCTCTTCCGAGGGAGGCCGTTTGTCGTACAACCAGCGCGTGCTTCGGCGCAAGTGTGGCAGGACGGTGACACGTGCAACGTCAATCGGCGGTTGCCATGAAGCGCGAAAATTTCGGTGTCAGCACCGCAAATAAGTGATCCAGGTTAAGGTGCACGCTTTGACACTGTGCGATGCTGCGCGCGATGTCGCGACCGCAGTCTGTCGTTGCCCCGCCGGAGCGTTAAGCCGCCAGCCGCCAGCCGCAAGGAGCACAGCATGCGACCCTATCGGTGTTTTTTCTTCGATCGAGCCGGTCACGTCACCTCGGTCGAGATATTCGACTGCGCCGACGACGACGAGGCGCGCCGCCTGGCACTGGAGCTGCAGCGTCAGCGGCAGTGCTTCGCCGCCGAGGTGTGGGACGAGGGCCGCCGCGTGCTGCGCAACCTCGAGACCTGCGGCCCGCCGGTGGCGTGATCGGGCGGCCCGGCGCCGCGGTCGGCGATCAGCCCGGGTGCGCGCCGCAGCAGCCGTCGAGATGGAAGATCCGTGCCGCCGTCTCGCCCAGAATGGCGTGCCGCTCCGGCGCCGTGAGCGGCGCCTCGTCGATGACGCGCAGCGGCGCGCTGTCGCCGATCGGGAAGGGATGGTCGGATCCCAGCAGCACCTTGTCGGCGCCGGCGGTGTCGCAGAGGAAGCGCAGCGCGCGCGCCTCGAACAGCACGGTATCGAAATAGAGCCGGCGGAAGCCCTCGAGCGGGTCGGCATATTTGCCGGGATGGGCGGCATGGTTGCGCTTGAGGCGCCCCAGCGCATAGGGCAGCGCGCCGCCGCCATGGGAGACGATCAGGCTGACGCCGGGATAGCGCTGCAGATGGCCCGAGAACAACAGCCGCGCCACCGCCGTCGTCGTGTCGGTGAGCCGGCCGACGGCGTTGACGAGGTCGTAGGCTTCGAGCCGGTCGTCGCCGCAGGCGAACATGGGATGGAGGAAGAGCGTCGCCTTGCGCGCCGAGGCCGCCTCCCAGAACGGGTTCAGATCGGTATCGTCGAGCGCGCCGCCCACACCCTTGGGTTGGGTCCCGATCATCGCGCCGTGGAACCCGGCATCGAGCGCCTCCTCGAGCACCCGCGCCGCCAAATGGCCGCTTTGCAGCGGCACCGTGGCGAGCGGCGCGAAGGCTGCGAGATCGGCGGCGCCGGCGCGCATCGCCTCGTTCATGAAGCGGCACCAATCGGCGCCTTCCTCGGCGGGCAGCTCATAGCCGAACATGTCGAGCCAGCCGCCCACCACCTGCCGGTCGATGCCCACGCCCGCCAGCCATTTGCGGCGCTCGGCGAGGTCGCTGAGCTTGGGCGAGACCGGGCGCGTCGGTGCCTGGCCGGCAAAGGCGAGGCGCGTGCCGCCGCCCTCGGCCAGCAGCTTCACCGAGGGAAAGAGGCGGCGCTCGGTGCGGAGGCTTTCCAGCAGCGCGCTCGGGACGTAATGGGCATGGCTGTCGACGATCATGGGGATTCTCCTCAGGGAATGCCGTCGCCGCCGAGCGCGCGGCGGATCTCGGCGCGGATCTCGGCGCGGCTGTCGCGAGACGTGTCGGGGTCGAGCACCGCCTCGTAGACGATGCGCGCGGGTCGCTGGAAGACGAGGATGCGGCGGCCGAGCTGCAGCGCCTCCTCGATCGAATGGGTGATGAAGATGCCGGTACAGCCGGTCTCGCGCACGAGATCGACGAACTCGCGCCGCAGCGCGTCGCCGGTCACCGCGTCGAGGCCGGAGAACGGCTCGTCGCACAGCAGGAGCGCCGGCCTGACGGCAAAGGCGCGGGCGATGCCGACACGCTGGCGCATGCCGCCCGACAGCGCGTGCGGGAAGTCGTCCGCGTGTCCCTTGAGCCCGAGCCGTTCGAGCCAGGCGCGGGCGATGGCGCGGCGCTCCTCGCGCGGGCATTTGTTGAGCTCGAGCCCGAGTGCCACGTTGTCCAGCGCGCTGCGCCACGGCATCAGCCGGTCGCTCTGGAAGACGATGCCGATCTTGCCGCGGAACCAGTCGAACTCGTCATAGGGGTCGTGCCCCATCACCCGCACGCTGCCGGAAGACGGGCGGATCAGCCCGGCGATCAGGTTGAAGGTGGTCGACTTGCCGCAGCCGGTGGGGCCGAGGATGGCGACCAGCTCGCCCGCACCCACCGACAAACTGAGCTCGCGCACGGCGTAGAGCTCGCTGTCGCCGGCCGCGCCGCGCTCGAAGCGCTTGGCGACCCGGTCGAGCGTGATCGCCGCCGCCGCGCTCACAGCCCGCGCTCCGCCAGCGGCCGATAGGCCAGCGACCAGCGCTCGATCAGGCCGAGCAGCGACTGCACGATGAGGACGAAGACCACCAGCACGATGGTCCAGGCGATGGCGCCCGCCATGTCGAACAGCTGCTGCTGCTGCAACAGCTCGTAGCCGATGCCGCCGGTGGCGCCCACCAGCTCGGCAACGACGACGACACGCGCGGCGTTGCCGAGATTGACCTTCCAGGCGGTGAGAATGCCCGGCATCACCGTCGGCAGCACCAGCACGCGCAGCAGGTCGAGCCGGCTCGGCCGGAAGGACAGGGTCATCTCCAGCAGCTCCTTCGACATCGAGCGATAGGCGTCGAGCAGCTGATAGGTGAAGGCCGGCAGCGTCGTCATCACCATGATGAAGAAGATGCGAAACTCGATGCCCTTGAACCAGATGATCGAGATCACGACCCAGGACAGCGCCGGGATTCCCTGATTGAAATTGAGCAGCGGATGGGCATAGCGGCGGAAGCGTTCCGAGCGCCCCATCAGCAGCGCCAGCACCGCCCCCAGCACGAAGGCGCCGCCGAGGCCGAGCAGGATGCGCGCCGCCGTCGACAGCGCGTCGGCGAGCGGCGCCGCCTCGAGGAAGATCCCGGCAAAGCGCCGCGCGATCGCCGGCACCGAGGGAAACAGGAACGGCGGAAAGAAATAGGACGCGATCTGCCAGGCGAGCGCGAGGCCGGCCATCGCGGCGATGCCTTCGAACCGGAAGCCGAGACGCTTCACTCCATCGCCCCGTCATAGATCGTCGCGGCGCCGGGCATGGTCTTGAGCAGGCCTTCTGACATTCCGGCGCGGAACACCGCCTGGATTTCGCGCTTCAGCGCTGCCGCCGGCGCCACGTCGAGTCCGAGGCGGCTGTTGTCGCGCACCAGCTCGGCCACCGCCTTCTGTCCGGCGGCGTCGGCCTTGGGCGCGATCAGCGCCGCCGCCGCCTCGGGATGCGCGAACACCCATTGCGCCGCCGCGCGGTAGCTGCGGTAGAGGCGCGGGATGAGGGCTTCGTGCTCGGCGATCCAGCCGCGATGGGCGGCGAGGCCGAGATAGGGGCTGCGGTCGCTGCCGGCATAGGCGCGCCATTGCGCGGCGATGTCGAGGGGCAGGGTGCGCATCTGCGGTTTTTTCGCCAGCAACAGCGCATAGGCGGGTTCCCACAGCTGCACCGCATCGGCGCGGTCGGCGAGCGCGTAGCCGATGAGGCCGGGCGGCGCCGTGTTCACCACCTTGAGCGTGGCGGGGTCGAGTCCCTGGCGGCGCGCGAACCACTCGAACATGGCATAGTTGGTGGTGCCCTTGGCCGCGGCGAGATCGCGGCCCTTGAGGTCGGCCAGCGTCTTGATGTCGGGGCGGTCGGTCACCACCGCGCCCCAATAGTCGAAGAGGTTGAAGAGATAGCTGACATCGACGCCGCGCGTGTCGGCCAGCCCGACGATCAGCAGCGAGGCGCTGCCGCCCAGCTCGAACTCGCCGCTGTTGAATTCGGTGGCATAGGCATCGGGCGTCCGCTCGACGAAATCGAGGGCGAGCCCGTTGGCGCGGTCGAACCCTTCCTGCTTGATGACCGCAGGCAGGATCGCGCCCACCGAGGGCGGGTTGAAGACGACGATGGTCAGCGACACCGGCTCGGCCGCCGCGGCGGGCGCGACGAGCGCAAGCAGGAGCAGGACGAGGCCGTGCCAGAGGCAGATCATGCGTCTTTTCCTTCGCTGCATCGGCTCCCGCGCGCCGTCCGACATGCGTCTTTCGGGCGCACAGAAAATCTCCTCGTCCCGAGCGCGGGCGAAACGAGAGGCCGAAGGCCGCGGCCCGTCGATCCGGCGGAACCCTGCACGAGCCGTTCTCATCGCTCCGCGCTCGCCAGCAGCTCGCCCAGCACCGTTGCGGTCATCGGCAGCTCGGCGACGGCCAGTCCGAGCGGCGCCAGCGCGTCGTTGACTGCGCTCGCCACCGCGGCGGGCGCGCCGAGATATCCGGCTTCGCCCGATCCCTTCTGACCGAAGGCGGTGAGCGGCGAGGGCGTGCAGTGATCGACGATGGCGATATCCGGCACCTCATGCGCCGAGGGGATGAGATAGTCCATGAAGGAGCCGCTGAGCAGCTGGCCGTTCTCGTCGTAGCGGAAGCGCTCGTAGAGCGCCGCGCCGATGCCGTGCGCGGCACCGCCATAGGTCATGCCGTGGACGATGTCGGGGTTGATCATGGTGCCGCAATCATGGCCGATGACGTAGGGGCCGAGCGTCACTTGGCCGGTGGCACGGTCGAGCTCGGCATAGACGACATGCGTCTCGAAGGCGTAGCAGGGATACATCTGGACGCGCCCGTCGGCGGTGGGCAGGGCGCCGCCGGTCGGCACCTCCCAGACATGCATCGCCTGCAGCCCCGGCGCCATGCCGGGCGGCAGCTTGTGGAATTTGCGATGCGCGATCTCGACCAGCGCGTCCCAGGAGCGGCCGCTTGCGGGATCGCGCCGCAGCCGCACGCCGCCGTCGCGATACTCGAGTTCCGCCTCGGTCACGCCGAGATCATGCGCGGCGACCGCCAGTAGCGCCGCCTTGAGCGTGCGCGCAGCGCCGGCCGCGGCGCCGCCCAGCATGATCGCCATGCGGCTGCCGACCGGGCTGTTGCTCGGCATCGCCGTCAGCGAATCCGAATGCACGACGCGGATGGTCTCGGGATCGCGCTCCAGCACTTCGCCGATGATGGTGGCGACCAGCGTCTCGTGTCCCTGCCCGGAGGATGAGGTGCCCATCGCCGCGGTGATGGCGCCGGAGAGATCGACCTTGACAGTGCAGGATTCCATCCAGGTCGTGGTCTCGTTCTTGGGATTGAACAGCGGCTCGAAGGCGGAGTTGCCGCCGCTCGGCTCGAGGCAGCAGGCGACGCCGATCCCGGCGAGCTTTCCCGCCGCGCGCGCCGCGTCGCGCCGGGCCAGCAGATCGGCGTGGCCGGCGGCGTCGAGCGCCTTCGCCAGCACGGCGTGATAGTCGCCGCTGTCATAGGTGCTGCCGCTGGGAATGGTGTAGGGGAACTGCTCGTGCCGGATGAGGTTGCGCCGGCGCAGCTCGACGCGGTCGATGCCGAGTTGGCGCGCCACCCGGTCCATCATCGTCTCCAACGCGAAATTGGTCGGCGACTGGCCGAATCCCCGCACCGCCTCCTGCACCGTCTTGTTGGTGGTGACGCTGATCGCCTCGTATTCGACGCTGCCGATGCGATAGGGGCCGACGATCGCGCCCACCGGCTTGCCGAGCTGCAGCGGCGCCCGCCCGGCATAGGCGCCGGCATCGTCGAGCGCGCGCAGGCGCAGCGAGCGCACGATGCCGTCCGATGTAAAGGCGCAGGCCACGTCGAACAGACGGTCGGGCCCATGCGCGTCGCCGCCGCGCATGTTCTCCAGCCGATCCTCGATCAGGCGGACCGGCGCGCCGAGCTTCCTCGCGAGATATCCCGCCAGCACGCTGTGCTTGATGCCGCGCTTGACGCCGTAGGAGCCGCCGACATCGACGTCGAAATGGACGCGCACGGCGTTGCCCGGGAGCCGCAGCGCGCGGGCGAGCTGATCGGGGTATTTCGGCATCTGGATCGAGGCCCAGACATCGAGCAGCCGCGCCGCCTCGTCCCAGCGCGCCACCACGCCGAAGGTCTCGATCGGCACCGTGGCGCTGCGATGCCAGCGGGCGCGGAACGACAGCGTGTGCTCGGCGGCGGCGAAATCCTCCGCCACCGGGCCCCAGGTGAAGGTGCGGCGATAGAGCAGGTTCGAGCCGTGCTCGGGATGAACCGGCGGCGCGCCGGGCTCGATCGCCGCCTCGGGGTCGATCACGAAGGGCAGCGGCTCGTACGCCACATCCACCAGCTCGGCCGCGTCCTCGGCGATGGCGCGCGTCTCCGCCACCACCGCCGCCACCCATTCGCCGACATAGCGCGCGCGACCGACCGCCAGCGGAAAGCGCCGCACCTGGGGAATGTCGAGGCCCGACGCCAGCGCCTCGGTCGCCTGCGCCAGCTCCGCGCCGGTGAGCACCGCGCGCACCCCCGGCAGCGCCAGCGCGGCGCGCGCGTCGATGGCGACAAGGCGCGCCGCCGGATAGGGGCTCGCCACCAGCGCTACATGCAGCATGCCCGGGAGCGCGAGATCGGCGACGAAGCGGCCGGCGCCGGCGACGAAGCGCCGATCCTCGCGCGGCCGCCGCTTGCGCCCGATATAGCGGAAGCCGCCCTCAGCCATGGTCGGTGCCGGGAGCGAGATTGGCGCCGCCGAGCCGCTCGGCCGCGATGCGGATTGCCTCGACGATCTGCTTGTAGCCGGTGCAGCGGCAGAGATTGCCGCCGATCGCCTCGCGGATCTCCTCCTCCGAGGGCGACAGCGTCCGCCGCAACAGCGCCTCGGCGGCGATCAGCATGCCGGGCGTGCAGAAGCCGCATTGCAGCCCGTGCGCCTCGCAGAAGCTGTCCTGCAGCACGCCGAGCGCGCCCGGCTCGGGCGCCAGACCTTCGACGGTGGTGATCGCCGCTCCCTCCGCCTGCACCGCGAAGATCAGGCAGGAGCGCACCGGCCTGCCGTCGAGCAGCACCGAGCAGGCGCCGCAGACGCCGTGCTCGCAGCCGGCATGGGTGCCGGTGAGGCGCAGCTCGTCGCGCAGGAAATCGACCAGCGTCAGCCGCGCGGCGACGCGGGCGGCATGGCGGCGGCCGTTGACGGTGAGCGTGATCTCGTGCTGCGACATGGGGTCAGCCCAGGGCCTCGGCGCGCGCCTCGGCCAGGGCGCGCGCCAGCATCGCGCCGGCGGCGCGGCGGCGGTATTCGGCCGAGGCATGGAGATCGGCGATCGGCGCCAGATCCTTCTCGGCGAGCGCCAGCGCGGCGGCGACGTCGTCCTCGGCGAGGGTCGTGCCGACGAGGCGCCCCGCCGCTTCCTCGAGCACGAGCGGCGTCGTCGCGGCGCCGCCCAGCCCCAGCGCCGCGCGCCGGCACACGCCGCGCTCGTCGAGCGCCAGCTGCGCCGCCGCCGCCGCCAGCGCGAAATCGCTGCGCCGGATGCTGGTCTCCTGGAAGCCGGTGCCGAATCGCGGCGCCGTCGGCCAGACCGGGAAGCGCACGGCGACCAGACATTCCTCCTCGGCGAGCGCCGTCGCCATCGCGCCGATGAAGAAATCGCGCGCGGCGATGATGCGCTCGCCTTGGGCCGAGCGCGCGATCAGCTCCGCCTCGAGGGTGGCCGCCGCGAGGCAGATCTCGGCGGCGGGGTCGGCATGGGCGAGGCTGCCGCCGATGGTGCCGCGGTTGCGCGTCTGGACGTGGCCGACGAAGCCCAGCGCCTTGGTGAGCAGCGGCAGGCGCCGGCGCAGCAGCAGGTTGGCCAGCGCGTCGGCCTGGGGCGTGGCCGCCTGCACGTTCAGGTGGTTTTCGCCGGCTTCGATGCCCCGCAGATCGGCGACGGCGTTGATGTCGACCAGCAGCGCCGGCCGCACCAGCCGCATCGCCATCAGCGGCACCAGCGTCTGGCCGCCGGCGATGATCCGGCCCTCGCCGCCGGCGCCGGCCAGCAGCCGGCAGGCCTCGTCCGCGCTTGCCGCCCGGGCGTAATCGAACTCCGCAGCCTTCATCCCTCGTGCTTCCGCGCGGCGTGCCCGCGTCTCCGGATTTCCTCCGCGTCCCACCCTTACAGGCCGGGTCCACCGGCGGCAAGGGGTGGGCCGGGCCGGCATCCGCGATCAGACAGGGCGGCAAACCGCGCGCGAGATCGTCAACCCCCGAAGGGAGAGGCGAGTGACCGAGCTGCAATCATTGATATCGGTGCCCGTTCACCCCTTCCGCCGGCCCACCGCCCGCTCCGCGCCAGCCACCGCCGCGACGACCACCGAGACCGCCGCGGCGTGGACGGCGAGATCCATGATGGTGATGTCGAAGGGGTGGAAGAACTGCAGGGCGAAGGCGGCGATGGCAGCGACGCCGAGGCCGCCCACCGCCGCCACCCGCACCGGCGCCAGCGGCGCCGCGCGGCGCAGCAGCGGCACCAGGCTCACCGCCAGCGGCACGCTGACGCCGAGGATGAAGCGGAAGCAATCGGCGCTCTCGCCGATCGCCCAGCCGTCCGGGCCATACACGATCCAATGCCGCCAGCAGGCATAGCCGCTGCTGGCGATCCACAGCGCCAGGCTCGGCAGCGGCAGCAGCGCCCAGGCGGCGGCGCGGTCGGGCAGGCTCAGCTCGAAAGCGGCGACGATGGCGAGGATGCCGGTCAGCAACGTGAAGATCAGCTCCAGCGCCAGCTTGGGATCGGCGGCGCGGCGGGCGAAGACGTCGAGATTGGCGAACAGCAGAATGGCGGCCGCCAGCACCGCTGCCACCGCGGCGAGCCAGAGCGCGGCGCGCAGCACCGGCGGCCGCAGGCGGCGCACCGGCTCGGCCTCGGCCGCCAGGCGCTCGATCAGCCGGTCGGTATCGCTCGTCATTCCTCCGCTCCCGTCAGCCGCTGGCGCAGCGACTTGATCGCCCGGTGGACATTGACCTTGAGCGCGGCGATCGACTTGCCGCTCAAGCCCGAGGCCTCGGCCAAGCTGAGCTCGCGCAGCTTCAACAGCTCGATCGCCTCGCGCTGCGGCGGCGTGAGCCCGGCGATCGCCTCGCCCAACCCGTCGCGCGCCGCCGATGCCTCCACTACCCTGTTCGCTGCCGGGTCGGCAAAGGTTTCATAGGCGGTATCGTCGGCGATCTCATGCGCCTCGGTGCGCAGCCGCCGGCGCAGCGCGTCGATCGACCGCCGCCGGGCGATCGACGCCAGCCAATGCCGGAACGGGCGGGCGGGGTCGTAGGTGTGGCGGACGCGGTGGATGGTGAGCAGCACCTCCTGCGTCACCTCCTCGACCCGGTCGCGCGCGCGGTGCTGGCGCGACACCACGGCGCGGATGAACGGCACGATCTCGCGCAGCAGCCGCTCATAGGCGGCGCGATCGCCGTCCTGGGCGGCCGCCATCAGCAGCGACCAGTGCCGATCCGCCTCGAGCTGTTCGCCCACCCTCGCCTCGACCGGAAAATGCGACCCGGGCAGTGTAACCAATGACGCGGCCGGGCGAACAGGGTGATGCGGGCGGCCGGCAAGACGGCGCGGTCCGCGGCCCCTTTCTCAGGAGAGACTCATGAACAGCATCAGCAAGACCGGCTTCCTCGTCGCTTCCGCCGTCGCCGCCACCGTGGCGCTGCCGCTCCTGGCCAATGCCGGTCCGGCGCCGATGCCGACCTTCCAGGCGGAGAAGTGCTACGGCATCAACGCCGCCGGCAAGAACGACTGCGCCTCGTCCAACAGCCATTCCTGCGCCGGCGAGGCGAAGCGGGCGTCCGATCCGAAGTCCTGGATCTACCTGCCGGTCGGCACCTGCGGCAAGATCGTGGGCGGCAGCACCAGCCCCAAGGCGTAACCGCCGGTCAGGGCCCCACAGGCGGAGCGGGACGATGATCTCCGAAGCGAACGGCAACAGCGCGATCCCGGCGGCGATCGGGATCGGCCTGCGCGCGCCGCACCTCGCGGAGATCATCGCCACCCGCCCCGCCTTGGGCTGGCTCGAGGTGCATGCCGAGAACTACATGGGCGGCGGCCCCGCACTGACGCAGCTCGAGGTGGTGCGGCGCGACTATCGACTGAGCCTGCACGGCGTTGGATTGTCGCTCGGCAGCGCCGAAGGCATCGACGCGGCGCATCTCGGCCGGCTCAAACTTCTCGTCGACCGGCTCGAACCCTTCCTCGTCTCCGAGCATCTTTCCTGGAGCGTCAGCGGCGGCGCCTATCTCAACGACCTGCTGCCGCTGCCCTACACCGAGGAGGCGCTCGACATCGTCGCCGCCAATCTGGCGCAGGCGCAGGATGCGCTCGGCCGCCCGCTGCTGCTGGAGAATCCCTCGGGCTATCTGCGGTTTCGCCACTCCACCATCGCCGAGCCCGATTTCCTCGCCGAACTGGTGCGGCGCAGCGGCTGCCGGCTGCTCTGCGACGTCAACAACATCGTGGTGAGCGCGAGTAATCTCGGCTTCGATGCCAAGGCCTATCTCGACGCGCTGCCGGCGGCGGCGGTGGCCGAGATCCATCTCGCCGGCCACGCCGCGACGGAGCGCGGCGGCAGGACGCTGCTGATCGACGACCATGGCAGCCGCGTGGCGGCACCGGTCTGGGCGCTCTATCGCCGCGCGCTCGCCCATTTCGGCCTGGTGCCGAGCCTGGTCGAATGGGACAGGAACCTGCCGGCGCTGCCGGTGCTGATCGAGGAGGCGCGCCGGGCCGAGGGCATGGCGCAGGATGTGGGGGGCGGCGATGCCGGCACTGCGTGAGCTGCAGGAGGATTTCCGCCGGGCGCTGCTGGAGGGCGCGGCGGATGCGGTCGCGGCGCTGATCGAGACCGGCGATCTTTCCGCCGAGGAGCGCCTCGACGTCCATCGCAACAACCTCTTCGCCTCGCTCACTGCGGCGCTGCGCGACACCTTCCCGGCGGTCTGCCGGCTGGTCGACGAACGCTTCTTCGCCTACGCCGCGCACGAATTCATCCGCCTTCGGCCGCCGGCGCGCGCGGTGCTGGCGGACTATGGCGCGGACTTCCCTGCCTTCCTCGCCGATTTCCCGCCCTGCCGCGAGCTTGCCTGGCTCGCCGATGTGGCGCGGCTCGAATGGCTGATGGCGCATGCCGCGCGCGCCGCCGAAGCCGAGCCGCTGGGCGCCGCGGCGCTCGCCGGGGTCGCGCCGGAGGATACGCCGCGTTTGGGGCTGTGGCTCCATCCCGCGTTGGGCTATCTCGCCTCGCCCTTTCCCGTCGACCGGATCTGGCGCGCCAATCGCCCGGAGGGCGACGCGGCGGCGGTCGATCTCGATGCCGGCGGCGTGCGGCTGGAGCTCGGCCGTCGCGGCGGCGAAGTGGTGATGCGCCCGCTCGGGCAAGCGAGCTTCGCCTTCCGCCAGGCGCTGGCGCAGGGCGCGGCGCTCGAAGCGGCGGCGGCGCGGGCGCTGATCGTCGAGCCCGCCTTCGATCTCGCCCGGGCGCTGGGCGATCTCTTCCGCGACGGCGCGGTGGTCGCCGCCGAGGTTCTCTTTCCCGCAATGGAGGCAATGCCATGACCGATCATGCCGCGACACTCGCTCCCGTCTCCTGGCGCGGCCGCATCGCCGCGCTCCTGGCGCTGCTCGAGCGCTTCCCGACGGCGATCCTGCAATTCCTCTTCCGCTTCAGCGTGGCCGCGGTGTTCTGGAATTCCGGCCTCACCAAGATCGCCAGCTGGCAGAGCACAATCGTGCTGTTCCGCGACGAGTACAAAGTGCCGGTACTGCCGCCGGAGCTGGCGGCGAGCCTGGCCGCCTCGGTCGAGCTCACCTGCCCGGTGCTGCTGGTGCTGGGTCTGGCGACGCGGCTCGCCACGCTGCCGATGCTCGGCATGACCTTCGTCATCGAGGCCTTCGTCTATCCCGAGGACTGGATCGAGCACCTGAGCTGGGCCTCGTTCCTGCTCTTCATCCTGACCCGCGGCCCCGGCCCGATCGCCCTCGACCGCTTCCTCGCGCCACTGCTGCTGGGGCGCCGGCGGTAACCGGCGCGCTCCGACCGTCCGCCGTCCGGCCGCTGGCCGAAAATTGGCGGCAGAATGTAAGAAGATATGATACGGTTGCGAGTCGCTCCTAATTCGCGAGAGGAGCTTGTCCATGAATTTTGGACTGACCGGCGCGCAGCCGCTGCCGCCCCCCTCCCGCAAGGCGATGATCGCCGGCTGCGTCGGCTTCGCCGTCGATTTCTTCGACATCTATCTGCCGGTTCTGGCGCTCGCGCCGGTGACGCCGTACTTCCAGCCGCCAGGGCTGAGTTCGACGGCGACGACGACCATCTATTTTTTCATCTTCGCCGCGACCTTGCTGGGCCGCCCGTGCGGCGCGGTGGTCTTCGGCCATTGGGCCGACCGGATCGGGCGCCGGCGGATGACGCTGATCAGCATCGTCGGCTTCGGCGCCTTCACCTTCCTGATCGCCTGCCTGCCGGGCTACGCCACGATCGGCATGGCGTCCCTGGCGCTGCTGATCCTGTTCCGCTTCGTCGGCGGCGTCTTCATGGGCGGCGAGTACACCTCGAACAACACGCTGGCGCTCGAGATGGTGCCCAAGGAACGGCGCGGCTTCGTCGGCGGCGTTCTGCAAGGTGCCTATCCTCTCGGCTTCTTCTTCGTCTCGGTGGTGACCAGCATCCTGCTCGGCGTCACCGCGCCGGCGCAGTACCTGCTCTGGGGCTGGCGCGTCGCCTTCGTGCTCGGCGCCGTCCTCGCCTACCTGTTCCTGCTCTACTATGTCAGCGTGCCGGAGTCGCCGGTATGGCTGGAAAGTGAAAAGAGCGGCGCGCCGCTGAAGGACGTGGTGTCGGGTCCGCATCGCAAAAGCCTGGCGCAGATCTTCGTCATGATGGTGGGCTTCTGGTTCGGCGCGCAATCCCTGATCAGTCTCATGCCGGGGGTGCTGATCCAGCAATTGCACGTGCCCAGCCGGCTGATGACCAACGGGCTGCTGATCACCAGCTTCGTCCAGTTCTTCGCTTTCGTCGGATTCGGCGTGCTGGGCCAGGCGATCGGCCGGCGCCCTGCCATCGTGCTCGGCGGCATCGCCATCCTGATCGGCGGCACCGGCCTGTATGCCGCGGCGGTGGCCAACGCGCTTTCCGGCGGCGGCCCGGTGGCGACGACCTTGATTGCCTGCCTCTGCTATCTGCTCGTCGTCTCGCCCTGGGGGATCGTGACGACCTATATCTGCGAGCGCTTTCCGACGCAGATACGGGCATCGGGCTACGGCATCGGCTACAGCCTGGCGGTGGTCATCCCCGCCTTCAGCGGCGCCTATCTGCTCGCGCTGCGCCAGTTCATGCCCTACGCCTACACTCCCGTGGTGCTGATCGGCCTGTCGGGCGTCCTGATCGTCGTCGGCGCGCTGCTCGGGCCGGAAACGCGCGACGTGGAGCTGCGCGCCGTCGATCGGCGCGTGCAAGGGCGCGTGCGGCGGCGCCAACTGGCTTGAACCGGACGCATCCGCGCCCGAACGCTGCCGAACTCGCATCCGAGACCCGCCGTCCGCGCTCGACGCGTCATCGCCGGCACGCGAAGGAGATGGTGAGGCGCCCGCTCAGCCGATAAGCTGCGCGCGGCAGGAGGAATCTCGTGGACTATCTCGAGGGAACATCGGCCGAGCCGCCGCAGCCCGGCGGCACCGCTGCCGCGGCCGACGACAGCTCCGTCCTCGCGGCGAACGGGGAGATGGCGCGGCGGGTGCGCGATTTCGACTGGCGCTCGACGCCGCTGGGCCCGCTCGCCGATTGGCCTCAAAGCCTGAAAACCGCGGCCGGGATGATTCTGCTCTCTCCCGTTCCCATCGTCATGCTTTGGGGCGAGCAAGGCATCATGATCTACAATGATGCCTACTCTGTAATCGCCGGCGGCCGGCATCCGAAGCTCCTGGGCTCGAAGGTTCGGGAAGGTTGGCCGGAAGTCGCCGACTTCAACGAGCACGTGATGAGGGTGGTGCTGGCGGGCGGGACGCTGGCCTACCGCGACCAGGAGCTGACGCTCTTCCGCTCGGGCGTTTCCGAGCAGGTCTGGATGAATCTCGATTACTCGCCGATCCCCGACGAGAGCGGCAAGCCCGCCGGGGTCATGGCGATCGTCGTCGAGACCACGCAGCGGATAAGGGCGGAAGCCGCGCTGCGCTTCAGCGAAGAGCAGCTTCGCCTGGCGACCGAAGCGGCGGAGGTCGGACTTTGGGATGTCGATCTCGTCACCGACACGCTGTTCTGGCCGCCGCGGGTGAAGGCGATGTTCGGCATCTCGCCCGATGTTCCGGTGTCGATGGCCGATTTTTACGCGGGATTGCACCCGGAGGATCGCGAGGCGACCGGTGCCGCCTACGCCGCCGGTGCGGATCCGGTCCGGCGCGCGCTCTACGACGTCGAATACCGCACCATCGGCAAGGAGGATGGCTTGGTGCGGTGGGTCGCGGCCAAGGGGCGCGGCGTGTTCGACGGCGGCGGCAGATGCGTGCGGATGATCGGGACGGCGATCGACATCACCGCGCGCAAGGCGATCGAGGAGCGCCTGCGGGAGCTCAACGAGACGCTCGAGCGACAGGTCGAAGAGCGGACCGCGGAGCGTGACCGGGTGTGGCGGAACTCCCGCGATCTGCTGGCCGTCGTCGGGGCGGATGGCGTGTTCCGCGCCGCCAATCCGGCGTGGACGGAAATCCTGGGCTATGCGTCCGACGATGTCGTCGGACGGCGCCTCCTGGATTTCCTCTTGCCGGAGGATGCGTCGCTCACCGAAAAGGCGTTGCACGGCGCCGCGTCGGGACGCGATCTCACGGGTTTCGAGAACCGCTGTCGCCATCGGGACGGAACGACGCGATGGATCTCCTGGCATACCGCGACCGAAGGCGATCTGGTCTATGCCTATGGCCGCGACGTCAGCGCCGCCAAGGCGCAGGAGGCTGCACTCGCCGAGGCGGAAATCGCGCTGCGGCAGGCGCAGAAGATGGAAGCGATCGGCCAGCTGACCGGCGGCATCGCCCATGACTTCAACAACCTGCTGCAAAGCGTGGCCGGCACCCTGGACCTGATCCGGTACCGGCCCGACAATCCCGCGCGGGTGCGCGCCTGGGCGGAGGCGGGCCTCGGCTCCGCGCGGCGCGGCGCGGCGCTGACCGGGCAGTTGCTCGCCTTTTCCCGATCGCAGAAGCTGGAACTGAAGCCGGTGGACCTCTGCGCGCTGCTGCGGGGAATGCACGAGCTGCTGGGCCGCACGCTGGGCCCCGCCACCCGCATCGGCATGGACCTCGTTGCGGAGGGCCTGAGCGTCCTGTGCGACGCGACGCAGCTTGAGATGGCGGTGCTCAATCTCGCGATCAACGCGCGGGACGCGATGCCCCAAGGCGGCGAACTCTCGATCGGCGCTCGGCCGCGCGTGATCGCGAACGATCCGGAGCTGGCGAACGGCGATTATGTCGAGCTGGCAGTGCGCGACAGCGGGTCCGGCATGTCCGAGGCGATTGCCGCCAAGGCATTCGACCCGTTTTTTACCACCAAGGGCGTGGGCAAAGGAACCGGATTGGGTCTCAGCCAAGTCTACGGGATGGTCAAGCAGGCGGGCGGCGTCGCCCGGATAGAATCGAGCACGCGCAGCGGCACCACCGTACGATTGCTGCTGCGCCGCGTCGAGACGGCGGCGGTACAGGAAGCCGCCGGCGGGGGCGGCGATCCGGCCATGGCGGCGATTCCGGCAACCCTTCTCATCGTCGATGACGATGCCGCGGTCCGCAGGCTTCTGGCCGACGCGTCGGTCACCTTGGGCTATCGCGTGGTCGAGGCCGAAGACGGGACTGCCGGCCTCGCCCTGCTCGAGACGGCCGCGCCCGATCTGGCGATCATCGACTATGCCATGCCCGGGCTGACCGGCGCGGAGGTGGCGCGCGCGGCGCGGTCGATGCGACCCGGTCTGCCGATCGTGTTCGCCAGCGGCTATGCCGACACGGCGGCCATCGAAAGCATTCTCGACGCGAACACCGCCGTGCTGCGCAAGCCCTTTCAGATCGGCGACTTGCAAGACGCCGTCACCGCCTTGCTGCGCCGCCGAAGCCGCGGTTGACGCGGCGCGGCACCGGCGGCTCCGCTCGTTCCCTGCGGGCGGGTTTGGCGTTAAGCTGGTCGGTGGAGGTGTCGCCATGGCCGAGATCGAGGAAGTCGCCGGCAAGGACATCGTCATCCGCTTCGACGGCACGCGCTGCATCCATGCCCGCCATTGCGTGCTGACGCATCCCGACGTGTTCGTGCCCAATGTCGAAGGCGCGTGGATCCATCCCGACGCTGCGTCGGCGGAAGCGGTCGCGGCGCTGGCGCATGAGTGCCCCTCGGGCGCCATCACCTACGAGCGGCGCGACGGCGGCGCGGCGGAGGCGGCGCCGCTGGTCAACACGCTGCGGCTGCGCGAGAACGGGCCGCTGGCGGTGAATGCACCGCTGGCCGGCGCTGCCTCGGGCCATCGCGCCACGCTCTGCCGCTGCGGCGCCTCGCGGCGCAAGCCCAATTGTGACGGCAGCCACCGCGCGGCGGGCTTCGTTGCCACCGGCGAGCCGGCCGAGCTCGCTTCCGCGCCGCTCGCCGCCCGCGGCGGGACAATGACCGTGACGCCGCTCAAGAACGGGCCGCTGCAGCTCGACGGCAATCTCGAACTCGTCTCGGGCACCGGCCGCACCCTCAACCGGGTGACGCAGGCCTTTCTCTGCCGCTGCGGCGGGTCGAAGAACAAGCCCTATTGCGACGGCTCGCACCGCAAGATCGGCTTCACCGCGGACTGACGGGCGTAAATCTCCGGTTAACCAAAATCTGCCATGCTCCACCCCAGGTCGTGTGGAGCGAGGCTTCGGTGGTACATTCCATTGAAATATGGCAGTCGGTGGTGACGCTGGCGGAGGAGCGGCTGCCGGTGCTGATGCCGGCGGCGGCGGCGGATCTGCCGGCCCCTGGCGAGGGCGATGACGTCCTGATCGAACTCAGCCGCCAATTTCCCGCCCTGTCGCGCGAGATCGCCGCCTATCTGGCGCGCTAGTTAGATCGCTAAAATTGGGTTGAATTTTATGTGCTTGGCAAGCATTGCCCGGGCAGACTCGGGATCGGGCCGATGAGGGCAATGCGATGGCGGCGAGCACGCGCGCGACAAGCTTCCGTTGGCAGGAAAGTCTGCGCAAGACGGTGCCGGCCTCGATGGCGCAGCTGCTCGATGCGCTGAAGCGGCTCTGGGCCGAGTCGGCGGCGCTCGCCGAGAACGCCTATGTCGCCATCCAGCAGCACTCCTTCGAGCCCTACTGGACGTTCCGCGCCAAGATCAACGAGCATGCCGCGCTGGTGGCGGTGATCCGCGGCCGCATCCAGCAGCAGCGGGACCTGCGCCTGCGCCAGGCCGACATCGCCGGTGCGGCGGTCGACCGCGAGGAGCAGGAGATCCTCATGCTCACCGTCAAGGCGTGCCTCAAATTCTGCTTCGCGCTGTCGGCCAATCCGTGGCTGCCGATCGGCGCGCGCGAGACCTTCATCCACGAAATCGATTCGCTGACCCAGGCGCGCGCCGTGCTGGAGAAGGCGCCCGCCGACAAGCTGCCGCCGGGCCTGCTCGACGATCTCGACACGGCGCGCATGATCCTCGAGGAGATCATCGACAAATCCCCCTCGCTGGTCAGTTTCGAACGGCGCAAGCCGCCGCCGGCGGAAGAGGCGGAGGCCGCCGCCGAGGCCACCGCGCCATCGCCCGCCTGAGCACGCGCACGAGCCTTGGCGGCTGAGGGGCGTCTCCTTGCCGTCGCTTCCGTGCCGCTTCCGGACGGAGGCTACGTCACCGGCGCGGAGCGAATTTTGCAGCGCTGGCGGCATCCGCCAGCCCTTGCATGTCAGAGCACCGCATAGACGCTGATCTCGACGCTGTCCGGCCGCCGCACGCCGCTGCCGACGAACACCGTGCGCGCCAGCCATTGCAGCGCCGGCGCCGCGGTCTCGAACGTCGGCGCGCAGCGGAAGTAATAGGCGCCGGGATCCACCGGCTCGCCGGCGGCGAGCCGGGCGATCACCTCCGGCGGTCCGTGGCGCAGGCCGCGATTCACCACCGAGACCAGCGCGCCGTCCTGGGCTTCGATCGTGTAGCGCGCCTCGAGCTCGGCGCAGCCGTCCCGCCGGACGATCTGCCAATCGGCGCCGCCGGGCAGCACGCGGCCGGCAAGCCGCGGGCCGTCGATGCGGCCGCCGGTGATTGGGATGACGCGGCGCCGTCCGGCAGCCGTCTCGCCCAGTTCGAGCGCTGGCGCGACGGTGACGCTGAGCCGGAAGGCGAGATCGAGGGCCGGGGTCACGGCTCCGTCCTGCCGGCGCGCCAGGCGACCAGGGTCGAGGCGTCGCGGCCGCCCCAGCCTTCGCCCGCCGCCGCGTCATAGGCGTCGAGCGTCCGCTGTGCCAGCGGCAGCTCGGTCCCGGTGCGCGACGCGGCTTCGGCCATCAGGCGGAGGTCCTTGCGCACGCCGTCGATGTCGAATCCGACATCCGGCGTGCCGCCGGCCAGTGCGGTCACGATCTTGGCGGCGCGATTCTTGAGCGCATTGGCGCCGCCGGAGCTCTCCTGCATGATCGCCAAGGCTTGGGCGGGATCGATGCCGGTGTCGGCGATCAGCGACATCGCCTCGCGCAGCGCTTCCCAATAGACCGCCAGCGGCAGGTTGATAGCCAGCTTCATCGCCGCGCCGCAGCCGCTCGGTCCGAGATAATCGACCCGGCGGCAAAGCTGCTCGAGCAGCGGCTTGGCGCGGGCGAAGGCGGCGCTGTCGCCGGCGGCAAGGCCGAGGAGCTTGCCGTCGCGGGCCGGCCCGACCGTGCCGCCGACCGGGCATTCGAGCAGCCGGGCGCCCTTGGCCGCGGCCCCGGCCGCCAGTCGCTTCGTCGCGTCGGGGGTGAGCGTGCTCATTTCGATGAAGAGACTGCCCGCCGCCGCGGCCGCCAGCAGCCCGTCGGCGCCGCCATAGACCGCCTCGGCGGCGCGCGCGTCAGTCAGGATGCTGAGCACGGTGTCGTGCCGGCGCGCCAGCTCGGCCGGACTGGCCGCCCAGAGCGCGCCCTGCTCGAGCAGCGCCGTCGCCTTGGACCGGGTGCGGTTCCATATCGTCACCCGATGGCCCTGTTCCAGCAGCCGCAGCACCATCGCGCCGCCCATGCGGCCGGTGCCGCAAAAGCCGATCTCCATCCGCCATCTCCGTCAGGTTTGCGTGTCTCGGCCTAGCGCCGTGCCGGCCGGGGGTCAAGCCGACCGCGGCGCGGCCCAACCCAGGCGTTCGTCGGCCGTGTACGGCGGGCTGACGACCGCCGTGAAAGTTCCCGGCGCGCGGCAAAATTCTTTGCCGTTCGCGCCACAAAGACGAGTCCGCAGCGCCCGCAACTCATGGTAGCGTAATCGTCATCGGCACCGGGGGGGCCGTGGGAACGGAGAGGACTCCCATGACGCATCGCATTCTGCCCGCACTCGCGCTCCTGGCGCTGGCGGCATGCCAGCCCTATTCCGCCGGCCCGTCATCGGTCGGGGTCGATAGTTACGCGCCGCAGCGCGGCCCCGTGCTTGCCGGCGGCGAGACCGCGTCCCATGCCGGCAAGGATTATGCGCCCTTCAGCCCGGCCCAGGCGCCGGCTTACGGTGCCCCGGCGGCGACGCCCGCGGTGTTCACGCCGACCCCCTCGGCGAAGCCGCCGCCCGACGCGCCGGGCGGCGTCTTCCGCGACATCGATATCCATGGCGGCGAGGTCGGCTTCTGGAACGAAGATCCCGTGGCGAAGCGCGAGGCCGCAACCTATGCCGACCGCTATGTCGAGCGCATCACCCTGCGCAATGGCGGCGTCATCACCTACGAGATGCTGAATCACGGCACGTTCTCGGATGAGAGCGATGCCGATCTCCTCAAAGCGGATCTCTCGCTGCCGCCCTTCCGCGCGCGCGGCCTGAGCTTCGACCCGGCGACGGTGGAGCGGTTCGGTCCCTTCACCTACCTCGCGCCGTCTTCGGCGGACTACAACTGCTTCCTCTTCCGGGGCAAGTTCGGCGTCTCCGGTGCGCCGATGGAAGAGGCCTACGGCAACATCTGCTACGCCGCGCAGGCGAGGGATATTGCCTCGATCAAGGCGGAGATGCTCGACCTGCTGGCCCATGCGCGCTTCGGCGGGCGGGCTGGCGCGACTGTCGCCGACGCCACTCCCGAGGCGACCAAGACCGCGGCCGGCGCGGCGCGGCCGGTGACGGTCGATCTCGACCGCTGCCGCTACGCGGTGAGCTTCAGCGCCGCGCCGGCCGCGGCGCAGAAGGGCGGCAGCACCTATCGCTATGCCGAGGGCAGCTACAGCGAAGAGGCGCGCTGCGCGTGCAAGCCCGATGCCGATTATGCCAAGCTGAGCCAGTTCGATGCCGTCGACGCCGTGCGGCACCTCGCCGAGGCGCGAGGGTTCAAGCTGCAAAAGGCGACGTTCGGCGAGACGCCGGAGCTGGGCAGGGAGCTGACATTCGAAGCCGTCGCCGACAAGGGCGCCGGCGAAGCCTTCCTGCTCGGCCGCAGCTTCTATGGCAAATGCGGCTTCTCGGTGCTTACCACCGGCGTCTCCTACGCCGAGCTGCGCAAAGGCCGGAAATTCGTCGCCTCTGTGGCCGCCGCGCCCGAGGCGAGTGCGGCCGCGCCTGACGCGGTGTCCGATGCCACCGTCACCAACGCTGCCGGTCCGAACGGGCAGCAGGCCGACGCCGCGCCGCAAGCGGTGCCGGCGACGCCCGTGACGGCGACCGACGCGGCGCCGGCCGCCGTCCCTGATGCCAAGCTTGCCGAGGCTGCCAAGCAGGGCGACGAGGCCGCGTCCGGCGGCGGCAGCGGCTCGACCGTGCCGCCCCAGGCGGCCCAGCCGGTGGCCGCCGACGAGGCCGTCCAGCGCCTGCGCCGGCTGAAGCTGCTGCTCGATCAGAAGCTGATCACGCCGGACGAATACGATGCCAAGCGTCAGGCCATCCTGAAGACGCTGTAGCGGCGGGGCGCCTCAGCCGATCACGCCGTAGAGCCCGCCCGAGGGTTGTGCCGCCGCCTGCGCGTTGCGCAGCCGGCGCAGCAGCAGGTCGCCGCGGCCGTCCTCGAACAGGATGTCGGCGACCTGCTTGGCCGCCGCGATCTGCCGCGGAATGTACGGGTTCTGCGGCGTGGCGCGCAGCGCGTCGAGCAGCTGGCCGGCGCGGCGCTCGATCTCCTCGTCGATCGCGTCGACGGTCTCGCGCGCGGCGACTCCGAAGCCGTGGCGCGGGCCGTGCTTCAGCAGGAAGGACAGGAAGCGCGCGCCGTCGAGCGCCGCGGCGACGATGGTGGCGTCGGGCGAGCGTGTCAGGTCGGGCACGGCGAGCGTCCGCCGCGCATTGGCGCGTTCGATCTGCGGCAGCACGGCGAGCACGGCCTCGCCGATGTTCAGCAGCTTGGCGCCGACGGCGCGGGCAATCTCGGCGCGGGTCCTGAGGATGGCCTCGCCCCAGACGCTGTCGCGGCGGAAGCCGAATTCGCCCAGCAGTCCCTCGGCATTGCCGATGTAGTCGGCGAGCCAGGCCTTGAGCTGCGCCAGCTTGAGGGTCGCGTCGCGCGCCTGGGCCAGCGCCACGATATCGCGCGCCTGCTGCTGCAGATCGGCGATCAGGCGCTCGCCGATGATGCCGAATTCGGTGTCGCGCACCATGCTGTCGTTAGGCTTCCACGACAGCGCGCGGCCCAGCCGCAGGATCGTCCAGGCCCGCTCCAGCTTGTTGAGGAGGCCGAGCGCGAAATAGCGCGCCTCGAGGCCGAACGCGTCGCTGAGGCGGAGATATTGCAGCTTGGCCTCGGTCACGGTCTCCGGACCGAGGTCGGCCAGCTGGCGACCTTGCGCCTCACCATGCTCGCCGGCGACGCGGAGCACCGCGTCGATCCCGCTCTTGACCGCGCTGCCCAGCGGCAGAACCCGCACGATCTCCTGCAGGTCGGTGGCCAGCAGCGGGTCGGCGAGCAGCTTCTTGAGCGCGGGATCGGGCTTGCGTCGGTCGAGTTGCGCCAGCACCCCCTCGGTCCAGCCGCGCGCGGCGCGCGCCACGGTCTCGCCGAGCAGCGCCACCCCCTCCTCGTCGTTGCGCGCCACCAGCTGCTTCAGTTCCGTCTCGAAATCGCGGATCTCCGCTCCCGCGACATGCAGCAGCGCCTGCCACCAGGGGTCGATGGTGGCGCGTGGGATCAGGCCCGGCCGGCGCGGGACGTCGCGCCGGTCGCTGAGGAAATCCTCGAACCGGACGCAGGCCAGCCGGCACAGCGTCGGCACGCGCTTGGCCCCGGCATGGCGCAGCTGCGGCCGGAGCGCGGCCAGGATGACCTCGCTCGGCAGCGACTCCTGGCCCAGCGCGCGCTCGGTCTCGATGCCGCGCGCCACCGCCGTCGCCTGGCGCGCGGAGAGCCGCGCCAGCAGCTGCTTGAGCTTTTCCGCCTTGTCCTCGCGCATGCTCCAGGAATAGCCGGGAGCCCTGAAAGATGCGTTAACGATCCCGTAAGGAAAGCCGCCCGCCCGGTCGCTTCCCGCCCGGTCGCTTCCGCTTGCCTGCGACCGCCGGGCAGGGGGATACTTGCCGCCGGGAGGCCCGGGATGCGCCAACACCATGACATGGGCGGGCTGCCGGCGGGGCCGGTGGAGCGCCAGGAGCACGATTACGCGCTCTGGGAAAAGCGCGTCGACGCGCTGATGGTGCTGCTGTCCGAACCGCAGCGCGCGCTGCTCCGCGTCGACGAACTGCGGCGCAACATAGAGGCGCTGGGCGCCGCGGCCTATGAGAACATGAGCTACTACGAACGCTGGATTTCCGCCATCGCCAACACCTTGCTGCAGCGCGGCGTGCTTAGCGCCGACGAACTCGGCCGCAAGCTGGCCGAGATCGAAGCGCGGAAGACCGCCGAGTGAGCGCGGCGGCGCCGGCGCCACGCTTTCGCCCCGGGGCGCGGGTCGCCGTGCGCCGCGCCGATCCGCCCGGCCACCTCCGCACGCCTTGGTACATCCGCGGCAAGGCGGGCGAGATCGAGCGCCTGTGCGGTGCCTTCGCCAATCCCGAGGAGCTCGCCTACAACCGGCCCGGCCTGCCGGCGCAGCCGCTCTATCGCGTGCGCTTCCGCCAGCGCGAGATCTGGCCCGACTATGCCGGGCCGGCGCAGGACACGATCGAGGTCGAGATCTATCAGCACTGGCTGGAGCCGGCGCAATGAGCGCGTCATGACCGATATCCATCATCTCCATCCTCATCCTCACCCGACCGCGCCGGACCGGGACGGTCCGCAGGGCTATTATCAGGCGCTGGAGATCGCGGTGCGCGAGCTGCTGATCGGCAAGGGCATCATCAGCGCCGACGACGTCCGCCGCGCCGTCGAGGCGATGGACGCGCGCACGCCGGCGCAAGGCGCGCGCGTCGTGGCGCGCGCCTGGACCAACCCCGGCTACAAGGCGCGGCTGCTGGCGGACGGCACCGCGGCGGTGCGCGAGCTCGGCATCGAGATGGCGACCACCCGGCTGATCGTCGTCGAGAATGCGCCGGCGCTGCACAACCTCGTCGTCTGCACCTTGTGCTCGTGCTATCCGCGCATGGTGCTGGGCCTGCCGCCCGACTGGTACAAGAGCCGCGCCTATCGCAGCCGCGCGGTGCGCGAGCCGCGCGCGGTGCTGCGCGAATTCGGCACCGAGCTGCCGGAAGCGGTCGAGCTGCGCGTCCATGATTCGACCGCCGACATGCGCTATCTCGTGCTGCCGGAGCGGCCGCCGGGAACCGAGGGCTGGAGCGAGGAGCGGCTCGCGGCGCTGGTGACGCGCGACAGCATGATCGGCGTGACGCGCTGTCGGGCGTGAGGCCGGTTGGAGGCTGGTGATGGCCGAGGAGCAGCTGTCGGGCGTGATGGTGGCGGGCCATCCGCTGTCGTCGGAGATCATCGACTCGCTGAAGCAGGCGAGCGCCGCCACCGGCGTCGATTTCGATTTCCTGGTGGCGCAGGCCAGCGTCGAGAGCGGCTTGCGCGGCGCGGTCCATGCGCGCCAGCGCCATTCCAGCGCCTCGGGGCTGTTCCAATTCACGGCGCAGACTTGGCTGATGATGATGCGCCGGCACGGCGCCCAATACGGCCATGGCGATCTCGCCCGGCGCATCGCGCCGCTGGCCAACGGCCATCTCGGCGTCAGCGACCACGCGACCGAGAAGCAGATCCTCGATCTGCGCAAGGACGTGAAGCTGGCGGCGATCATGGCGGGCGAGCTGGCGAAGCACAACGCGGCGGCGCTGCAGCACGCCTTCCACCGCAAGGCCAACGCCGCCGAGCTCCATCTCGCGCATCTGCTCGGCGCCACCGGCGCGATCCGCTTTCTCGAGGCGCGCGCCGCCGACTCGGCGCAATCCGCCGCCGATGTCGTGCCGGCCGCGGCGCGCCAGAACCCGCAGCTCTTCTTCGAGCGTGGCAACCACGCGCCGCATACCGTGGCCGCCGTCTACGGCAAGATCAAGAACCGCATCGAGACGCCGCTGAAGCAGATCGCCGCGGCGGCGCAGCAGGCGGCAAAGCCCGACGTCGCCGACGGCCTGCGCCCCGGCCCCGGCATCATCGACACGCCGCCGAAGGGGAAGCGGGCGTAGAAGCCGTCAGCTATCAGCCAAGAGCAGGTGCGCCTGCCGCGGCTCCGTCGAGCTGACGGCTGATAGCTGACGGCTTCTTACCCCGGCTCCGCACCCTTCTTCCGCGCGTAATGCCGATGCGCCTTGGCGCGGTTGCCGCAGGCGCTCATCGAACACCAGCGGCGGTTGCCGCTCTTGCTGTCGTCGAGGAACAGCCATTGGCATTCGGGATTGGCGCAATGCCGCACCCGGGCCAGCCGCTTGCCGGTGAGGAGATCGCCGGCCGACCACAGCACCGGCGTCAGCAGCCGCACCGCGCCGGCCTCGCCTGCTGCCGCCACGTGCCAGCCGAAGCCGGACCCCAGCGGCTCGACGGCGCGGCGCGGCGGGGCCTGCGCCAGCGCGCGGTTGAGCCGCACCAGATCGGCGGCCGGCCGCGCCGCCGTTCCGGTGGCATGGAACAGGCGATAGATCGTCTCGCGCAGCGCCAGCGCATCGGCATAGAGCGCCGCCGCACCGGGCCCGTCGGCCGCCGCCCAACGCGTCACCGCAGCTTGCCCGGCCTTCGGCAGCCCGGCCTTCGTTCCGCACCAGGCGAGCAGGTCGCCGAGGCCGCCCAGCTCCTCGGTCGGCCGCACCGAGCCGCGCCAGTACCGGGTATTGGCGAAATCCAGGCACAGCTCCTCGCCGGCCGGGGCGATCCAGGGCATTTCGGGCTCGGCGGTCATGGGCCTTCACATACTAACCGCCATGTAGGTTGACAAGGGCGCCGGATGTTGTTTCTATTATAACCGTCAATATGGTTATAAGACGGGAGGAAGACATGATCGACCATCTCTCCATCGGGGTGCGGAGTATCCAGGCGGCGCGCCGGTTCTACGACGCGGTGCTGAGCCCGCTGGGCTATCGGCTGCTGCAGGAGTATCCGACCTCGCTGGGCTATGGCGACAGCCATGCCGAGCTGTGGCTGCTCGAGGCGGAGCGGCCGGTGCCGGCGGATGAGAAATCGGGGCTGCATCTCTGCTTCGGCGCGCCCGATCGCAAGAGCGTCGACGCCTTCTACCAGGCGGCGCTCAAGACCGGCGGCACGGACAACGGCAAGCCCGGTCTGCGGGCGGATTACGGTCCCGACTACTATGCCGCCTTCGCCATCGATCCCGACGGCTATCGGCTCGAAGCCTATTACGGAAAGTGAGGCGGCCGGGCGTCCGGCGCGGCGGTCAGGCGACTTCCGCCATCGCCGCGTCGCGGCGCTCAAAACGCCAGACGCAGGCGGGGGGAAAGTTGCGCCAGACGCGGGCGGCGATGCGGCCGGAGACGGCGTAGTCGCGTTCCGGCAGCGGCGAGGCGAGGCCATAGGTGAACTGCACCAGGCTGCCGCGCGCGCCGAGGAGGGCGAAACACTGTTCGACAATGCGCTGGCGCAGCCGCTTGGGCATCGACAGCAGCGGCAGGCTGGAGACGATGGCAGAGACGCTGGTGACGCCCAGCGGGCGCAACAGCGTGGTGAGCTGCGCCGCGTCGCCGGCGACCACGCGCAGCTCGGGAAAGCGCTCGGCGAGGAGCCGGTGGAGGCGCTCGTCGCGCTCGACCACGAGGAGCTTCTCCGGCGGCAGGCCCGATGCCAGCAGCGCGCGGGTGATGCTGCCGGTGCCGCCGCCGAGCTCGACCACGAGGCGGGTCTGGCGCGGTTCGATCTGGCGCGCCATGGCGCGGGCGAGATAGCGGCTGGAGGGCGCGATTGCGCCGATACGATGCGGTGCCTTCAGCCAGCGGCCGAGAAACACCGCCATCTCCCCCTCGGCCGCATCGTGCCGCGCCGCGGGCCCGCAGCTTTGATCCAACCCCTTGAAACTTCGGATGATTCCGTTCCTCATGAGCGCGCTCGGCCGCCTTCCTGCGGCACCCGCGCGGGTTTACCACGTTGGCGTATGATTAAAAACGGGTAGAAACCGGGAGCTGTCAAGCGCTCGTTACGAAAGCCGGGCGCTGCCGGCCGCTGCGCGAGGCGTGCCGACCGGTCCGAAAGGACCCGGCGCGTCTTCCCTTAAGTAATTGTTTCCAATGGCTCGCCATCATCCTTTTCATGACGCGCTCGCCGCCTCGATACTGGCGCGCGGCTTTAATGCATCTACATGTTGGATAGTCGCGGGCCGGGCCGCCGGTCTTGGCACAGCAGATCCGGAAGGGGAGGATGATGCGCGCTGAGCAGCGGAAGCAAGAGGCGGTCGAGACGGCGGCGGACCTGGCGCTCCGCCGGCTCAAAGGCGAGCGCGGCGGCGACGCCGCGCGCTTCCTCCGGCAGTTCTACGATCACGTGCCGCCGGAGGATATCGTCGGGCGCTCATCCGATGAGCTCTATGGCGCGGCACTGTCGCTGTGGCGCTTCGCCGAGACCCGGCCGGGCGGCCGCGCCAAGCTGCGGGTGATCAATCCGCGGCTCGAGGAGCATGGCTGGCGCTCTTCGCGCACGGTGATCGAGATCGTCAACGATGACATGCCCTTCCTCGTCGACAGCGTGACCTCGGCGCTCGCCGGCCAGGGCGTCACCGTTCATCTCGTCATCCACCCCATCCTGAGGCTCGAGCGCGACGATTCCGGGCGCGTCCTCGCCCTGCACGAGAGCGCGGCCAAGACCAAGGCGAATGGCAAGGCGCTGCGCGAATCCTTCATGCATGTGGAGGTCGGCGAGGAGACCGATGCGCGCCGCCTGGCCGAGCTCGCGGCGCTGCTCGAGCGCGTGCTGGGCGAGGTTCGCGCCGCGGTCGGGGACTGGCCCAAGATGCGCCGGCGCCTCGCCGACATCGTCGCCGATCTCGGCGGTCGCCCGCCGCCGCTCGACGCGGCCGAGCGCGCCGAGGCGCTCGACTTCCTTGCCTGGCTCGACGACGACAACTTCACCTTCCTGGGCTTCCGCGAATACCGCTTCGGCGAGGCGCGCGACGGCGGCCTCGACATCGTCCCGGACAGTGGGCTCGGCATCCTGCGCGACGACGCCCACGCCGTCTTCGACGGGCTGCGCAATTTCGCCACCCTGCCGCCCGACGTGCGCGAGTTCCTGCGCGAGCCGCGACTGCTGATGATCAGCAAATCGAACCGGCGCTCGCTGGTGCATCGTCCGGTCCACATGGACGTGATCTGCATCAAGGTGTTCGACGCCGCCGGCCGCGCTGCCGGCGAGCGGCTCTTCGTCGGCCTCTTCACCTCGCTCGCCTACAGCCGAAGCCCGCGCCAGATCCCGTTGCTGCGCCGCAAGGTCGCTGACGTGCTGCAGCGCAGTGGCTTCGGCGCCTCGAGCCATGACGGCAAGGCGCTGCTGCACATCCTCGACAATTATCCTCGCGACGAACTCTTCCAGATGGGCGACGGTGAACTTTACGACATCGCGCTCGGCATCCTCAATCTGCAGGAGCGCCAACGCATCGCGCTTTTCGTGCGCCGCGACCCGTTCGAGCGCTTCGTCTCCTGCCTCGTCTATGTCCCGCGCGAACGCTACGACACGGCGTTGCGCCAGCGGTTTGGCGCGATTCTCGAGGAAGCGTTCGGCGGTATCGTCGACAGCTTCAACACCCAGCTCGACCAGTCGGTGCTCGGGCGCGTGCATTTCATCCTGCGCACGACGCCCGGCCGGCTCGCCCTTGCCGACATCGAGCAGGTCGAGGGCCGGCTCGCCGAAGCTGCCCGCAGCTGGTCCGACCGCCTGGCCGAAGCGCTGACCGAGGCGCAGGGCGAGGAGGCCGGGCGGGCGCTGCTGCTGCGCTACGGCGGCGCCTTCCCCAGCGCCTATCGCGAGCGCTTCGGCGCCGCCGCGGCGGTGGCCGATATCGAGCGCTTCGAGGAGCTGCGCCGGGGCCCAGCCGTCGCCGTCGCGCTCTATCGCGCGCTCGAGGCCGAGGACGCGGAGCTGCGCTTCAAGATATACCGCGCCGGCGCGCCGCTGCCGCTCTCCGACGTGCTGCCGGTGCTGGAGCATCTCGGCCTCAAGGTCGTCGCCGAGGTGCCCTATACCCTGACGCCTGCCGCCGGACCGTCGCTGTCGATGCAGGATTTCAGCCTGGTCGCGGCCGCGGGCGAGGTCGAGGTCGCGCGCGAGCGCGCGCGCTTCGAGGCGGCCTTTCTCGCCATCTGGTCGGGAGCGATGGAGAGCGACGGGCTCAACCGCCTGGTGCTCGCCGCCGGACTCGACTGGCGCCAGGTGACGGTGCTGCGCCTTTATTCGAAGGTGCTGCGCCAGGTCGGCAGCGCCTATAGCCAGGCCTATATGGAGGATGCGCTGGCCGGGCATCCGGCGATCGCCGCCGATCTGGTGCGGCTGTTCGAGCGCCGCTTCGATCCCGCCGGCGACGACCAGCGCGACACCGAGGAGACGCGCGCCGCGATGGCGGTCGAGCAGGCGCTCGACGCGGTGCAGGGACTCGATGAGGACCGCATCCTGCGCAGTTTCCTGCTGCTCGTGCGCAAGAGCCTGCGCAGCAACTATTTCCAGCGCCTGCCCGGCGGCGCGCCCAAGCCCTATCTCGCGGTGAAGCTGGCGAGCCGCGAGATCGAGCTGCTGCCGTTGCCGCGGCCGCTCACCGAGATCTACGTGCTGAGCCCGCGCATGGAAGGCGTGCATCTGCGCGGCGGCAAGGTGGCGCGCGGCGGCATCCGCTGGTCCGACCGCAAGGAGGATTTCCGCACCGAGATTCTCGGCCTGATGAAGGCGCAGATGGTGAAGAACGCCGTCATCGTCCCGACGGGGTCGAAGGGCGGCTTCGTGCTGAAGCGGCCGCCGGCGGCGCGCGACGCGCTACAGGCCGAGGGCGTGGAAGGCTACAAGACGCTGCTGCGCGGCCTGCTCGACCTCACCGACAACATCGTCGGCGGCGCGATCGTGCCGCCGCCGCAGGTGGTGCGGCATGACGGCGACGACCCCTATCTCGTCGTCGCCGCCGACAAGGGCACCGCCAGCTTCTCCGACATCGCCAATGCGGTCTCGGCCGAATACCGCTTCTGGCTCGGCGACGCCTTCGCTTCCGGCGGCTCGGAAGGCTACGACCACCGCGCGATGGGCATCACCGCGCGCGGCGCCTGGGAGACCGTGAAGCGCCATTTCCGCGAGCGCGGCGCCGACATCCAGGCGGCCGATTTCACCGTGGTCGGCGTCGGCGACATGTCCGGCGACGTCTTCGGCAACGGCATGCTGCGCTCGCCGCACATCAAGCTGGTCGGCGCCTTCGATCACCGCCACGTCTTCCTTGATCCCGATCCCGATCCCGCCAAGAGCTTCGCCGAGCGCCGGCGCCTCTTCGACCTGCCGCGCTCGAGCTGGGCGGATTACGATCGCGCGCTGATCTCGCGCGGCGGCGGCGTCTTCGAGCGCGGCGCCAAATCGATCGAGCTGTCGCCCGAGGCGCGCGCCCGGCTCGGCGTCGACCGGAAGCACCTCACTCCAGCCGAACTCGTCCAGGCGCTGCTCAAGGCGCCGGTCGATCTGCTCTGGTTCGGCGGCATCGGCACCTATGTCAAGGCGAAGGAGGAGCGCCACGCCGATGTCGGCGATCGCGCCAACGACGCGCTGCGCGTCGACGCCGAGGATCTCGGTGCGGCGGTCGTCGGCGAGGGCGCCAACCTCGCGGTGACGCAGCGCGGTCGCGTCGCTTTCGCCTTGAAGGGCGGCCGCATCAACACCGACGCCATCGACAACTCCGCCGGCGTCGATACCTCGGACCACGAGGTCAACATCAAGATCCTGCTCGACGCCGTGGTCGCGGCGGGCGATGTGACGGTGAAGCAGCGAAATGCGCTGCTGCGCGAGATGACCCCGGCGGTGGCCGAACTGGTGCTCGCCGACAACGACCTGCAGGGCATGACCCTGACCGTCGCCGAGGCGCAGGGGGCGGAGCGGCTCGACCAGCAGCTCCGCATCATGCGCGCGCTGGAACGTGCCGGCGAACTCGACCGCGCGGTGGAGTTCCTGCCCAGTGACGAGGCGCTGTCGACGCGCGCGGCCGCCGGCCGCGGCCTGGTGCGGCCCGAACTGGCGGTGCTCATGGCCTATGTCAAGCGTTCGCTGTCGCATGAGCTGGTCGCCGCCGGGATCGGCCGCGACCCGCAGCTCGAGCGCGATCTGCTGGCCTATTTCCCGCCGGTGCTGACCGAGCGCTTCCGCGGCGCGATCGGCGCCCATCGCCTGCGCAACGAGATCATCGCCACCGTCGCGGCGAACGACATCGTCAACCGCGGCGGCATCACCTTCCTGTCGGAGATGCGCGAGCAGACCGGCCGCGGCGCCGCCGACATCACCCGCGCCTATATGATCGTCAAGCAGGTGTTCGATCTCGAGACGCTGTGGCAGGCGGTGAGCCGACTCGACAACAAGGTGCCGGCGCAGACCCAGACCGACATGCTGCTCGCCGGCAGCCGGCTGCTCGAGCGCGCCACCGCCTGGTTCCTGCGGAGCAACGCGCCGCTTGACATCCAGGCGCAGGTCGATGCCTTCCGGCCCGGCGTCGAGCAGCTCGCCGACCACATCACCGAGATCCTGCCGCTGCCGCAGCGCGCCGAGCTCGCGCGGCGTGCCGACGTGCTGGTGCAGCGGCGGGTTCCGTCGGAGGTGGCGCTGATGGTGGCGCGCCTCGACTTCCTGGTCTCCGCCGTCGACATCGTGCGCCTCGCGCTCGGCGGCGGCTCCGGGATCGTCGAGATCGGCCGCGGCTTCTACGCCGTCGGCGCGCGCTTCCGGCTCGACGCGCTGCGCATGGCGGCGCGGCGGCTCAAGCCCGCGACCGCTTGGCAGAAGGTGGCGGTCGACGCGCTGCAGGAGGATTTTTACGCGCACCAGGCCGAGTTCGCCGCCAAGGCGATCGCCGAGGGTGGCGACTTCACCGCCTGGATCAACGCGCAGGCCGGCGCGCTCGGCCGCATCGAGGCGCTGCTGCGCGAGATCGAGGCGACCCCCAACCCGGATGTCGCCATGCTCATCGTCGCCAACCGCGCGCTGCGCGGCTCGCTGGCGGGATAGGCGCCGGGATCTCGGCTTTCCCTGGGCCCGCGCCCCGCGGTATCATGGCGCGACAGCAGACAGGGAGCAGAGACCATGCCGCGGGACGATGCCGGTGGCGGCGGGCGCAAACCGTCGCGCAATGTGCTGGGCGAGCGGCTCGAAGGCTGCTCGGCGAAGCCGGTGACCGGCTTCTTTCGCAACGGCTGCTGCGATACCGCGCCGGAGGATGTCGGCAGCCACACCGTCTGCGTCGTGATGACTGCCGAGTTCCTCGCCTTTTCCAAGGCGCGCGGCAACGATCTCTCGACGCCCGTGCCGGGGTTCGGCTTTCCCGGGCTCAAGCCGGGCGATCGCTGGTGCCTCTGCGCGCCGCGCTGGCAGGAGGCGTTCGAGGCCGGCCAGGCGCCGCGCGTGGTGCTGCGCGCCACGCATGAAGCGGCGCTCGAGCATTGCGCGCTCGCCGATCTCAAGCGCTTCGCCATCGACCTCAGCTAGTGCGGTCTACATCCCGATGCCGCGCGCCATCGGCGTCGCAGCCGCCGCTAGTCCTGCCATCGGATGGCCTCGGCGAAGTCGCGGAGCGCGGCGCGGAGCCGGGCGGACAAATCGGCATCCGTTGCGATGCCGTCGGCGTCGAGACCGCGTCCGAGCAGCGGAAGGGTGATCGACGCCGCGTCGACGAGCCGCGCCGACATCGTCCTCAGCGTCAGGCGCAACTGCACATCGGCGTCGGTTGCGCGCTGCGACGCGTTGATCAGCGCCACCGGCTTGCCGGGAAATTCTCGGCTGGCGACCAGCCAGTCGAGCGCATTCTTCAGCACGCCTGCGACGCCGCGCGCATATTCGGGGCTGCAGAGCAGCAATCCCCGGCAGGATCCGATCTCGCGCCGCAACGCCGCCACCGGCGCCGGCGGATCGTCGGTGTCGAGGTCGGGATTGAAATGCGGAAGGGCGGCAAGCCCGCGATAGAGTGCGACCTCCATCGCCGGCGGCGCGAGCCGTGCCGCCGCCTTCAGCACGGCGGTGTTCGAGGAATTCGCCCGCAGGCTGCCCGAGATCGCCAGAATGCGCATCGCCGCTTGGTACCGCAGAACGCCGCCTCGCGCCAGTGGCGGAGCCGATGCTCGACGCTCGCCTTTGACATGCTGCCGTCCGAAGTTGGGAGATGCCGATGACGCCGCCCTTGACCGGCGCCTGCCAATGCGGCGAGGTCGGCTACGCCATCACGGCCGAGCCGGTGACCGTCTATGCCTGCCATTGCCGTGACTGCCAGCGCCAGAGCGGCGCCGCCTTCGCGCTCTCCCTGGTGGTGCCGCGCGCGGCGATCGGCGTCATCCGCGGCACGGCGCGGGAATGGCAGCGCCCGTCCGCACAGACCGCCAGCGGCACGCCCATGGTATGCCTGTTCTGCGGCGCTTGCGGCGCCCGGCTCTACCATCTGCCGTCGCGCAACCCGGAAGTCGCCGTGGTGAAGCCCGGCACGCTCGACGATACCGCCTGGCTCGTTCCGGTCGGCCACATCTGGACCGAGAGCGCGCAGCCCTGGGTCGCCATCCCGGCGCGGACGGTGAACTACCCGCGCCAGCCGCCCGATCTCGCCGCGCTGGCCGCGGCGTGGCGCGCGCGACGCTGATGCCGGCGTGAGCAACAGGCATGGAACACGGTTTCATTTTATTTCATAAAATAACGCTCGCTACACGAGTAATTCTAACCATCCAGAACATCTTACGGCGTGGTAACTTGCGCAGAAACTCCGAAAACGGGTAAATCATCGCGGGGTCTGCGGCACCGAAAGCGACCAGGACCATGACCACGGATAAGCACCAAGAGACCAGCCGCCGCGGTGGCGCGCGCCGGCGCACCGCGAAGCTCGACGGCCCGCACCCGATCGACGTTCATGTCGGCGCGCGCATCCGGCACCGCCGCGCCATGCTCGGCCTCAACCAGACCGACCTCGCTCTGCGGGTCGGCGTCACCTTCCAGTCGATCCAGAAATACGAACGCGGCACCAACCGTGTCAGTGCCAGCCGCCTGCAGGAGATCGCCGGCGTGCTCAACGTGCCCGTCAGCCATTTCTTCGAGGGGCTTGCGGCCGAGGAGGGCGCGCTCCCCGCCGAGCTGCCGCTGGGCGCGCTCACTGCGCAGGAGATCCGCGACCTCAACGGCGCCTTCGCCTCGATCAAGGACAAGACGGTGCGTCAGGCGGTGCTGCATTTGCTGAAGCGCGTCGCCGGCACCGGCGACGCCGCCGAGCTGCGGACGCTCCCGCTTTAGGCTGCGGCGGCGCGCGGCCACCGGTCAGTGGCCGCCATAGCCGCTGCCAGACGTCGCCTTGCCGCGGAAGATCCAGTGGGCGTAACCGAGATAGGCCAGGATGATCGGCAGGATGACGAGCACGCCCACGCCGATGAACTCCAGCGTCGGCGTCGAGGCCGCCGCCTGCCACAGCGTGAGGCGCCATGGCACGGCGTAGGGAAAGACGCTCACCCCCAGGCCCGACAGCCCCAGCAGGAACAGGAAGATCGAGGCGAGGAAGGGCACCGCCTCGGGGCCGCGCGCGATGCTGCGCCAGATGACCAGCGCGGTGGCGGCGGTGACCAGCGGCACCGGCCAGAGGAAGAGGATGTTGGGCAGGCTGAACCAGCGCGCGCGGATCGGCTCGAAGGCGAGCGGCGTCCACAGGCTGACCAGCAGCAGGAAGAGCAGCGTCGCCAGCAGCGCCGGCCGTGCGGCGCGGCGGCCGAACAGCGCGGTGTCGCCCGCTGTCTTGAGGATGAGCCAGGTGGCGCCCAGCAGCGCGTAGCCGGCGACCACGCCAAGCCCGCTCGCCACGGCAAAGCCGCTGAGGAAGCCCAGCGGCGCCGCCGGCGAGGCGGTGCCGTCGATGAATCCCCCGAGCACCACGCCCTGGCAGAACCCCGCCAGCGCCGAGCCGCCGGCGAAGGCGATGTCCCAAAGCGCGCGCGAGCGCCCGGCGCGGAAGCGGAACTCGAAGGCGATGCCGCGAAAGATCAGGGCGAAGAGCATCAGCATCAGCGGCACGTAGAGGGCGGGCAGCAGGCTGGCATAGGCGACGGGAAAGGCGCCGATCAGCAAGGTGCCGCCGAGCACCAGCCAAGTCTCGTTGCCGTCCCAGATCGGCGCCACCGAATTCATCATCGCGTCGCGATCGGCATCGCTCGGCGCGAACGGGAAGAGGATGCCGATGCCGAGATCGAAGCCGTCCATCACGACGTAGAGCGCGATGCCGAAGGCGAGCAGCAGTGCGAAGAGCAGCGGCAGGTCGAGGGTCATTTGAACTTGTCCCAGGGACCGCCGCCCCAGGGGCCGGCGACGGTCGGCTTTGCCGCGCTCGCCCGCGACGGCGCGGAATCGATGCCGGGGCGGAGCAGCTCCGGCGGCTCGTCCGCCGCTTCCACCGGCCCCCGCAGCACCAGCCGCATGGCGTAGTAGAAGAACGCGGCGAGCAGCACGAGATAGATCGCGACGAAGAGCGCGAGCGAGCCCGACACCGCCGCCGCGGTCACCGGCGCCGCGGCATCCGCCGTCCTCAGATAGCCGTAGACGACATAGGGCTGGCGTCCGGTCTCGGTCACCGTCCAGCCCGCCAGGATGGCGATGAAGGAGAGCGGGCTCGAGCAGGCGGCGACGATCGCGAACCAGCGCGTGTCGTAGAGCCGCCCGCGCCAGCGCAGATAAAGCCCGATCAGCGCTTCCGCCAGCAGCACCAGCCCGATCCCGACCATGATGCGAAAGGCGAAGAAGGGCAGCGGCACATAGGGCCGGTCGGCGGCCGACACCGATTTCAGGCCCCTGACCTCGCCGTTCCAGGAGTGGGTGAGGAGGAGGCTACCGAGATCGGGGATGTCGACGGCATAGTCGTTGCGCTCCTTGGCGATGTCGGGCCAGGCGAACAGCGTCAGCGGCACCTGCCGCGCGGTGTCCCAGCGCGCCTCGATCGCGGCGAGCTTGATCGGCTGGTATTCGAGCGTGTTGAGGCCGTGCTGGTCGCCGAGGAAGATCTGCAGCGGCGTCAGCACCAGCGCGAGCCACATCCCCAGCGAAAATCCCGCGCGCGCGAAGTCGAGATGCCGGCGCTGCCAGAGATAGAAGCCGCAGACGCCGATGACGACGAAGCTGCCGGTGATGTAGGCCGCGGTCACCATGTGCAGGAAGCGGTAGGGCAGCGACGGCGTGAACACCGCCTGCCACCAGGACGTGACCTGGAACTTGCCGTCGGCGCCGATGGCGAAGCCGGCGGGCGTCTGCATCCAGCTGTTGGCGGCGAGGATCCAGAAGGCGCTGAACATCGCGCCCAGCGCCACCATGCAGCAGGCGAAGAAATGGAATTTGGCGCCGACCCGGTTCATCCCGAACAGCATGACGCCGATGAACCCCGCCTCGAGAAAGAACGCCGTCAGCACCTCATAGGTGAAGAACGGGCCGATGACATTGGCGGTCTTCTCGGCAAAGCCGCTCCAGTTGGTGCCGATCTCGTAGGACAGCACCAGGCCGGTGACCACCCCCATGGCGAAGCCGAGCGCGAAGAGATGGATCCAGAAGCGCAGCAGCGCGCGATAGGCGGGCTTGCCGGTGGCAAGCCACAGCGCGTTGACGATGACGATGAAGCCGGAGATGCCGATGGTATAGGCCGGCCACAGGATGTGGTAGCCGATCGTCCAGGCGAATTGCAGGCGCGACAAGAGCACGGTATCCATGCGGGAGGCACTCCCCGGCTCGTTCGCACGTCAGCAAATACCCGGACTGTTTATCACGCCCCGCGCGTTTTGTCGCGGCCGCCCATGCTATGCTGCGGCCCGGGGAAGGAGACCGGCCATGCAGGTGATCCCGCTCGCCGACGGCTTCGGCGCCGAGCTGGCGGGCGTCGGCCTCGTCGACGTGGCATCGAGCGATGCCGCCTATCGCGCCGTCCGCGCCGCCTTCGAGGCGCATTCGCTGCTGGTGTTCCGCGGCCAGAGCGTCGGCGACGATCTCCAGGCGGCGTTCTCCCGCGCCTTCGGTCCGCTCGAGCTGGTCAAGGTCGGATCGGTCGGCCACGGCACCTTCTACAGCCGGCTCAGCAACCTCGCCTCCGACGGCACGGTGGTGGCGGAGAACGACCGCCAGATCTGGCGCGCGCGGGCGAACCAGCTCTGGCATACCGACAGCTCCTTCAAGCCGACGCCGGCGCTCGCCTCGGTGCTGTCGGCGCGCACTCTCCCGACCGCCGGCGGCGAGACCGAGTTCGCCTCCACCCGGCTGGCCTGGGAGCGGCTGCCGGCCGCGCAGCAGGCGCTGCTCCAGCGCGCGATCGTCACCCACTCCTACGCCCATTCGCGCGACCAGATCCATCCGGAGCTGATGACCGCGCAAGAGCGCGCGGCGCTGCCGCCGGTGCGCTGGCGCCTGACCTGGCGCAATCCGGTCAACGGCCGGCGCGCGCTCTATGTCGCCTCGCACGCCTATGCGGTGGACGGGATGGGCGACAACGAGGCCAAGGCGCTGCTCGCCGGGCTCATCGCCGAGGCGACGCGGCCCGGGCGGACCTATCTCCACCGCTGGCGCCCGGGCGACGTGGCGATGTGGGATAACCGCGCCACCATGCATCGCGGCCGACCCTGGCCGCTTCAGGAGCCGCGCGCGATGGTGCGCACCACCATCGAGGCGCGCGACGCGGACGGGCTCGAGGAGATGCGGCCGGCGGGGTGAGGGGCGTCTTGGTGCGCTACGCCCTATTCATCCGGTTGTCGACGAGATCGGTCACCACCGCGGGATCGGCCAGCGTCGAAACATCGCCGAGCTGGCCGTGCTCGTTGGCGGCGATCTTGCGCAGGATGCGGCGCATGATCTTGCCGCTGCGCGTCTTCGGCAGGTTGGGCGCCCATTGGATGAGATCGGGCGCGGCGATCGGGCTGATCTGCTTGCGCACCCAGCCGACCAGTTCGCGGCGCAATTCCTCGTTCGGCTCGAAGCCCGCCTTCAAGGTGACGTAGGCGTAGATGCCCTGGCCTTTCACGTCGTGGGGATAGCCCACCACCGCGGCCTCGGCGACCTTGTTATGCGCCACCAGCGCGCTCTCGACCTCGGCGGTGCCGAGGCGGTGGCCGGCGACGTTGATGACGTCGTCGACGCGGCCGGTGATCCAGTAATAGCCGTCGTCGTCGCGCCGCGCCCCGTCGCCGGTGAAATAGCGGCCCGGGAAGGTCGAGAAATAGGTCTCGACGAAGCGCTTGTGGTCGCCGAACACGGTGCGCATCTGCCCCGGCCAGCTGTCGGCGATGCAGAGATTGCCCTCGGCCGCGCCCTCGATCAGCGTGCCGTCATTGTCGACCAGCACCGGCTTGACGCCGAAGAACGGCCGCGTCGCCGAGCCCGGCTTGAGCGGCGTGGCGCCGGGCAGCGGCGAGATCAGGATCCCGCCGGTCTCGGTCTGCCACCAGGTGTCGACGATCGGCACGCGGCCCTCGCCGACGACGCGGTGATACCACAGCCATGCTTCGGGATTGATCGGCTCGCCCACCGTGCCCAGCAGCTTCAGCGAGCGCCGCGAGGTGCGGGTGACGAACTGCTCGCCCTCGCGCATCAGCGCGCGGATGGCGGTGGGCGCGGTGTAGAAGATGTTGACCTTGTGCTTGTCGATCACCTGCCAGAAGCGCGACGGGTCGGGATAGTTCGGCACGCCCTCGAACATCAGGGTGGTGGCGCCGTTGGCGAGCGGGCCGTAGAGGATGTAGCTGTGCCCGGTCACCCAGCCGACATCGGCGGTGCACCAGTAGATGTCGCCGTCGTGATAGTCGAAGACGTATTGATGCGTCATCGCGGTGAAGACGAGGTATCCGCCGGTGGTGTGCAGCACGCCCTTCGGCTTTCCCGTCGAGCCCGAGGTGTAGAGGATGAAGAGCGGATCCTCGGCGCCCATCTCGGCCGGCGGGCACTCCTTCGCCGCCGCCGGCATCGCCTCGTGGTACCAGAGGTCGCGGCCCTCGACCCAGCCGACGGCGCCGCCGGTGCGGCGCACGACGATCACCGTCTTGACCCCGGGGCATTGCTTCAGCGCCTCGTCGGCATTCGCCTTGAGCGGCACCTTGCGCCCGCCGCGCAGGCCCTCATCGGCGGTGATGACGATCTCGGAGGCGCAGTCCTGGATGCGGTTGACCAGGCTGTCGGGCGAGAAGCCGCCGAAGACGACGGAATGGATGGCGCCGATCCGCGCGCAGGCGAGCATGGCGAAGGCCGCCTCGGGGATCATCGGCATGTAGATGGTGACGCGGTCGCCCTTCTTGCAGCCGCGCGATTTCAGCACGTTGGCGAGGCGGCAGACGCTCTCGTGAAGCTCGGCATAGCTCACATGGCGCTGCTCGTCGGGACTGTCGCCTTCCCACAGGATCGCCGTCTGGTCCGCGCGCTCGGCGAGGTGCCGGTCGATGCAGTTGTAGGCGGCGTTGAGCGTGCCGTCCTCGAACCATTTGATCGCGACGTCGCCGGTGAAGCGCGTGTTCTTCACCTTGGTGAAGGGCTTCATCCAGTGCAGCCGCTTGGCCTGCTCGCGCCAGAAGCCCTCGGGATCCGCGAGCGACTGCTGGTAGAGCCTGGCGTACTGCGCTTCGTCGACCCAGGCGGCGCGGGCGACGGCTTCGGGGACGGGAAACAGGGTGGTGTTCGACATGACGATTTCGCTCCCGGTCTGGCGGCGGTTCGCCCGCCCGATTTATCGCGATCGCCAACTCTAGGGCGGCGGGGCCGGCGGAGACAAGGCGCGGGCCGGCGGCCGGTCGCCGCGCCCCCGGCTGCGGGTACCGCGTTCGTTCCCGGCATGCCTAGGCATGAAGGTGTGGACCATTTCCGCAACCCTGGCGTCCGGCGTCGGGAACCGCCGTGTTGCCCAGGTTTTGGCTAAAAAACAAGGGACCCGGCCGCTTGGGGGGCGGGGCCGGGTCCCTATCCACGCCGCGGGGGAGCGGCGTCGATGTTCGGTCGACGGCTATTTTGCCATCATGCCGTTGCTGACATGACTGTTGCCGACATGGCCGCCGCCGTTGAAGGCCGGCGGCGGGAAGGGGCCATGGCCGGTGGCGAGCAGCGCCGCCTGGGTGCGGTTTGAGACATGCAGCCGCTTGATGATCTGTTTCACATGCGCCTTGACCGTGCTCTCGGACATGGAGAGCGCGTCGGCGATGAGCTTGTTCGACTTGCCATGCGAGATCAGCGCCAGCACGTCGCGCTGGCGGCGCGTCAGCTCCGACCACGGCTCGGTCGGGCGCTCCTCGCCATCCCAGCCGGCATGGCGATGCGGTGCCGTGTCGAGCAGCGAGGAGGGGACGTAGATGCCGCCCGCCAGGACCAGGTCGAGCGCGCCGATCAGCACCTTGAGGCTGAGGCTCGTCGGCAGGAAGCCGCGCGCGCCAGCGGCGAGGATCTGCCGCGCGCGATGCGGGTTGCCGTTCTCGGCCACCACCACCACCGGCACCGCCGGCAATGCCTCGCGCAGGTTTTCAAGCTGGACGAGGTCGACATGCTCGGCGGTCGCCGCGCCGATGACGATGAGATCGATGCCGTCGCCCGCACCGATATCGCGCACCATCTCGCCGGCGGTGCCAAATTCGCTCACCCGCCAATGCGGATTGTGCTGCATCAGCGCAACGCGCAGGCACTCGCGGCGCAGCCGGCTCTGATCGATGACCGCCAGCGCGCGGGCGGCGGTCGTGACGATGCCGCCGCTGTTCGAAGATCCCGGGAAATTCAACTCGCCGCTCTTGTCGAGACGCCCCACCTGATCCTCCATGGCTTCCTCACGTTCTCTGTCCACCGCGGGTAGCGCGCAACCCCGTCTCTCATCGCCCCGGAGTTACCTGACTTTTCCGACGACAGCATCGACAGTTGAGTGATCCCGATGAAGTAATGAATTGTGAGGTTTTGTAACAATCTGTATCCGATAGGGTTAGGCGGGTGTTAATCAGCCCTTCACCAAAGGCTGACATGCTCGATGCCGCCCATGGGCCCGCCCTCCGCACCGGTTCCGCTCACCGCCGCCAACCTCGCCGTGCTGCAGCCGCGCCAAGCGTCGCAGCCGCCCCGCGCCGGCGAGATCAAGGCCGCCTCGGACCAGTCCCCTCCCGCGCCGCCGCCCGGCGGAAGCGGCCGCGGCCGGCTGGTGGATATCCTTGTCTGAGAAGAGGTTTTCGGTCGCCAGTTCTTAGTTGTCAGTTGCTCGCCGGCGCTGAAAACTGATGACCGGGAACTGACAACTCCGGGAGGAATCCGATGCGCCTCGAAGGCAAAGTGGCGATCGTCACCGGTGCGGGTTCGGGTTTCGGCGAGGGCATTGCTCGGCGCTTCGCCGAAGAAGGCGCCAAGCTGGTGGTGAACGACATCGACGATCCCCGCGGCGAGCGCGTCGCGGCCGAGATCGACCGGGCGCATGGCCAAGGCAGTGCGCTCTACCTGCGCGCGGATGTCTCTCGCGATGCCGCCATGGCCGCGTTGGTCAAGGGCGCGCTCGCGCGCTTCGGCCGCATCGACGTCATGGTCAACAACGCGGGCACCACCCACCAGAATCGGCCGATGCTCGACGTCGACGAGGCGGAGTTCGACCGCGTCTTCGCCGTCAACGTCAAATCGATCTATCTCGCGGCGCGGCATGTGGTGCCGGTGATGCGCCGTCAGGGGGGCGGGGCCATCCTCAACACCGCGTCCACCGCGGCGCTGCGCCCGCGCGCCGGTCTCGTCTGGTATTCCGGCTCGAAAGGCGCGGTGGTGACCTTGTCGAAGGCGATGGCGCAGGAGCTCGCCGCCGACCGGATCCGCGTCAACGCGCTTTGTCCGGTGGCCGGCGATACGCCGCTGCTGCCGAGCTTCATGGGCGACGACACGCCGGCGCTGCGCGCCAGGTTCCTCGCCTCGATCCCGATCGGCCGCTTCTGCAGCCCCCGGGACGTCGCCGACGCTGCCCTCTACCTCGCCTCGGACGAGGGCGCCTTCATCACCGGCGTGGCGTTCGAGATCGACGGGGGACGCTGCATCTGAGAGCCTTCGGTTGCCGGTCGCGTTCTTGGCCGACCCGATGGCTGAGAACGGACGACCGACAACTTGCCTAATGCCGGAAATGCCGCATGCCGGTGAAGACCATGGCGATGCCGGCCTTGTCGGCGGCGGCGATCACCTCCTGGTCGCGCACGGAGCCGCCGGGCTGGATGACGGCGGTGGCGCCGGCGGCGATCGCGGCTTCGAGACCGTCGGCAAACGGAAAGAACGCGTCGGAGGCCACCACCGAACCTTTCGCCGGGCTCTCGGCGAGGCCTGCCGCCTTGCCCGCCTCCTCCGCCTTCCAGGCGGCGATGCGCGCGCTGTCGACGCGGCTCATCTGGCCGGCGCCGACGCCGACCGTGGCGAGCGATTTGGCATAGACGATGGCGTTCGACTTCACGTGCTTCGCCACGCGGAAGGCGAAGAGCAGGTCGGCGAGCTCGGCGGCGCCGGGCGCGCGCCGCGTCACCGTCTTGAGCCCGGCCGCGCCGACGCGGCCGTTGTCGCGCGTCTGCAGCAGATATCCTCCGGCCAGCGAGCGCAGCGTCATGCCGGGCGCGGCGGGATCGGGCATGCCGCCGGTGATCAGCAGCCGCAGCGCCGTCCGGCGCGCCAGCGCCGCCTGCGCCGCGGGCTCGATCGCCGGTGCGATCACCACCTCGGCAAAAAGCTTGGCGATCGCCTCGGCGGTGGTGGCGTCGAGCGCGCGGTTGACGGCGATGATGCCGCCATAGGCGCTCACGGGATCGCAGGCGAGCGCCTTGGCATAGGCCTCGCGCAGGCTGTCGCCGAGCGCCACGCCGCAGGGGTTGGCATGCTTGATGATGGCGACTGCCGGCTGATCGAATTCGGCGACGCATTCGAAAGCGGCGTCGGTGTCGTTGAGATTGTTGAAGGAGAGCTCCTTGCCCTGGCGCTGCTCGGCCGAAGCCACGCCGGGCCGGCGCTCGCCGCCGAGATAGAACGCCGCCTGCTGATGCGGGTTTTCGCCGTAGCGCAGCCGCTCCTTGAGCGTCGCCGCCACGGTCAGCGTCGCCGGGAAGGTCTCGCCGCGCTCGGACGCGAACCAGGCGGCGATCGCGGCGTCATAGGCGGCGGTGTGGGCATAGGCGAGGCCGGCGAGCCGCCGGCGCAGCGCCAGCGTCGTGGCGCCGCCATGGCGCGCCAGCGCCTCCACGAATTCGCCGTAATCGGCGGGATCGGTGACCACCGCCACATCCTCGTGGTTCTTCGCCGCGGCACGGATCAGCGCGGGGCCGCCGATATCGATATTCTCGATGCAATCCTCCGCGGCGGCGCCGCGCGCCGCGGTGGCGGCGAAGGGATAGAGATTCACCACCAGCAGATCGATCGGCTTGATGCCGTGCTGCGCCAGCGCCGCGCGATGCGCCGCCTCGCCTCGCCGCGCCAACAGCCCGCCATGGATCGCCGGATGCAGCGTCTTGACGCGGCCGTCGAGCATCTCGGGAAAGCCGGTGACGGCGGCGACATCGGTGACCGCGAGCCCGGCCTCGGCGAGCGTCTTTGCCGTGCCGCCGGTGGAGATCAGCTCGACGCCGCGCGCGGCCAGCGCGCGCGCCAGCTCGGCCAGACCGGTCTTGTCGGAAACCGACAGAAGCGCCCGGTTGATCGGGCGAAGCTCAGCATCGGACATCGGCGGCCTCGGTCGGGGAATGGGCGAGGACGATAGGCCGCGCGACCGGGACGATCAAGCGCCCTCGCCGGTCTTCCTGCCCTCGCGGCGCAGCCCCCATCTGACCGTCGCGCCGGCGCTGCCGACATGTCCGACCAGCACCGCCTGCTGCGATTTCCGCGGTTCGCCGCCGCCGAGATAGATGCTCTCGGCGAGGTTCATCACCGCGCCTTGGGCGCGCAGCCGCCAGCCGACGCCGCTCTCCAGCCGCAGCAACATGGTGCCGCCGTCCTGACTGAGCGAGGCCTGGACATCGGGGTGCAGGTGGAAGCGGATGACGAAGCTTTGCCCGGACGGGCCGCTGAGGCGATCCTCGCCGCGCAGATCCTCGCCGTCGGCGGCGAGGAAGAGTTGGCGGTGATGGGTGAGGCCGAAGACCGGCTCGTAGCCGTCATGGCTGGCCGATATCCATTGCGCGCCGGCATCCTCGGTGCGCTCGCAGCGCACGCGGCGCGGCTTGCGGCCGAGCCCGTCGTCCTCGCGGATCTCGGCGGAATTGGTGTCGGCCACCACCAGCGTCGAATGCGCCGCGCTGGCGCGCGCCACCGCCCGCCAGAGCGCGCTCGGCCCGTGATAGGCGCCGCAATTCACGATCAGCCGCTCGCGTCCGTGACTCATCTCGAAGGACAGCGTGCCGGCATGGGCGTCGCCGTCGAGTCCCGGCGGCGGCGGTGCGCCGGTATCGGTCAGTACCAGGCTGCGTCCCGCCTGGAGGCGCTGGAAGCCGGTATGCGGGGCCGAATGCGGTGCGCGGCCCTTGGCCTCGGCGCGTGCCAGCACGCGCTCGACGACCTCCGCGTTCTCCTCCCCAGCGCCGTTGAAGAGCGCCAACGCGCCGTCGCCGTGGCGGAAGAAACGCAGCATGGGCGCGGCGCGGTCGATGGCGGTAAGCACCGCCGCCGGCACTTCGGCGTGCACCGCGGCGACCGCCGCCCGCGCCGTGACCAGGGCTTCGAGTGCGCGACGCTGCGCCCGCGGGCTGCGCTCGACATGGCCGCCATCGGGCAGCAGCTGCGCCTCGGCCTCGCGGCCGAGCAGCCTCAGGCCGCGCTCAAGCTTGCCGGGGTTGCCCAGCGCGGCGGCGGATGCCACGAGGCCGGCGAGCGCCACCAGCCGCGCCACCCCCGGCGCCTCGCGACCGCCGACCCGCGACAGGTGCCGCATCTGGCGCGCCAGGCTGGCGCAGAGCCGCGCCGCCAGGTCGCGGTCCTCGGCGCGGCCGGCGAGGCTCGGCCAGTAGGTGATCCAGGCGATCAGCCGGCGGCCCACGACATCGGCGCGCCAGGCGACGTCGTCCCAGCCGTCGCAGCGCTCGAGCCAGTCGGCGGTCCAGCGCTGCGCCGCAGCCCAGGCGGCAGCATCGCCCAGCGCCGCGAGATCGGCGAGCCAGGCGAAGCCGTGCAGCTCGGCGAGGAATGCCGCCGGCAGCGCCGCCGTCCAGGGCGGCATCTCCGCGGCAACGCTCTCGCCGGCGAAGCGAAAGCCGCCGGCGGCGAGTTCGGCGCCGCGCGCGGGATCGCCGGGGCGGCTCGCGTCGAGCGTGATCTGCGGCCGGTCGGGGGCCGGGCCCCAGAGGCTCAGATGGTAAAGCGCCGAGCCGTAGAGCACGGACCGGGCCAAGGTCATCAGCTGCTGCCGCGCAGGCGCCGGATATTGGCGGCGTAGGCCGGCGCGCCGCCGGCGAAGCCCGCAGTGCCGGCGACCAGCACATCGGCGCCGGCGGCGATCGCGGCCGGCGCGGTCTCGGCATTGATGCCGCCATCGACCTCGAGATCGACGGTGCGGCCGGCGGCGTCCAGGTGCCGGCGCAGCGCCCGCAGCTTGTCGAGCTGCGAGGCGATGAAGCTCTGCCCGCCGAAGCCGGGATTGACGCTCATCACCAGCACGAGGTCGATATCGCCCAGCACCGGCTCGACCACCGCGAGCGGCGTCGCCGGGTTGAGCGACACCCCGGCCTTCTTGCCCAGCGATTTGACCAGCTGCACGGTGCGGTGGAGATGCGGCCCGGCCTCGGGATGGACGGTGATGATGTCGGCGCCGGCCTCGACGAAGGCGGCGATGAAGGGATCGACCGGAGAAATCATCAGGTGGACGTCGAAGGGCAGCGTCGAATAGGGCCGGAGCGCCTTCACCACCGCCGGGCCGATGGTCAGGTTGGGCACGAAATGCCCGTCCATCACGTCGATATGGATGTAGTCGGCGCCCGCCGCGGTGATTGCGCGCACCTCGTCGCCGAGCCGCGCGAAATCGGCCGAGAGGATCGACGGTGCGATGCGGACCGCCTGCTGCATGCCGGCTTGGTAACAGGGAACGGCAGGCGCCGCAAGCGCGGCGGGCGGCCGCGGCGCCCATTTCGCAAAGAAGCTCCTAGTGTTGCGGTTTCAACGCTTGATCCTCGACCAAGTGTCGGAACACTAGCCGTTGCGCACCAGGCGCGCGGCGTAGAAGCCGTCGATGCCGTCGAGCTCGGCGAGATGGCTGGGCAGCGTGCGCAGATCGCCATCGGGGGTGACGCATTGCGCCAGCCCGCCGATCTCGGCGGGATCGATCGGCTGGCGCCGCACCGGCGCGCCGCGCGACAGCAGGCGCTGCACCTGCTGCACGCCTTCCTGCGGCTCGAGCGAGCAGGTGCAATAGACCAGCATGCCGCCGGGCGCGAGCATGTCGATGGCGGCGGCGACGAGCCGCTCCTGCACCGCGGCGAGCCGCGCCACGTCGTCGGGCGATTTGAGATAGGGCACGTCGGGATGGCGGCGGATCGCGCCGGTCGCGGTGCACGGCGCGTCGAGCAGCACGTAGCGCACCGGCTCCCTCGGTCGCCAGACCGAGGCGTCGGCGACCAGGCTTTCCACCGGCAGGGCGAGGCGCGCGAGATTGGCGTTCAGCCGCTCGAGCCGGCGCGGCGAGCGGTCGATGGCGGTGACGCGTGCGCCCATCGCGGCGAGCTGCGCGGTCTTGCCGCCGGGAGCGGCGCAGAGATCGATGACGTGCTGTCCGGCGATGTCGCCGAACAGGGTCGCGGGGATCGCCGCAGCGGCGTCCTGCACCCACCACGCGCCTTCGCTGTAGCCGGGAAGACTCATGATGGCGCCGCCGCCGGTACGGCGCAGCGTACCGGTCGGCAACAGCACCGCATCGAGGATCTCCCGCCAGCGCTCGCGGTCGGCGCGCACGGTGAGATCGAGCGGCGCCTCCTTGAGATGGGCGGTCGCGATGCCGCGCGCGCCCGCCTCGCCATAGGCCTCGCTCCAGGCGCGCCACAGCCAGTCCGGCGTATTGAGCCGCGGCGCATCCTGCTGCACCACCAGCGCCGCCCCTTCCTGGCTCAGGCGGCGCAGCACGGCGTTGACCAGCCCCTTATGCGACAGGAACCCGCGGAGATCGGCTAGGTCGACGGTTGTCGCGACCGCGGCGTGCGGTGGCGTGCGCAGGAAGAGAAGCTGCGCGATGCCGAGCCGCAGCATGTCGTGCACCATCGCCGCGCGCGGCGGCAGCGGCGTGTTGAGGCAATGAGCGATGAGCGCGTCGATCTGGCCGAGCCGGCGCAGCACGGTGGCGACGAGCAGGCGGGCGAAGGCCCGATCGCGCGCCGGCAGCCCACCCATCTCGGGATTGTCCTCGATCGCATCGTCGAGCGGTCGCTTGCGGCGCAGCACCGCCCCGATCAGATCGATGGCGACGCTACGGGCCGTGGCGGGGGCGGTCTGGGTCGGGGCCGAATGTACTGCCACGTGTGCAAATCCCAAGGTTCCGGGTGTCGACTAACGCACGCCTGCGCCGATTGTTCCGGCACCGCCGGGTAGGGCGGTCTATGCGGTGCGCCGCACGCTCCAGGGGCCGTGTGGCCCGGTCGCGCCGGCGATGCCGCGGGCCGCCGCCATCGCCTCGAGCCGCCGGACGCGCTCCGCGGTGGCGGGGTGCGTGGCGAAAAGCCGGCCAAGGCTCGCGCGATGCAGCGGATTGACGATGAAGAGAGGCGTGGTTGCTGGGTTGCGCTCGGCATCGGCCATCGCCGTGCGGCGCACCATCGCCTCGATCTTGCCGAGCGCGGTGGCAAGCGCCAGCGGATCGCCGCTGATCTCCGCGCCGTGCCGGTCCGCCTGGTATTCGCGCGTGCGCGAGATCGCCATCTGCACCAGCAGCGCGGCCAGCGGCGCCAGGATCGCCACCAGCAGGCGGGCCGCCATGCCGAGCGGCGCGTCGCGCTCGTCCTGGCGCGGACCGAGGAAGAAGGCGAAGTTCGCCAGCATGCCGATCGCCCCGGCAAGCGTGGCGGTGAGCGTCATGGTGAGGGTATCGCGATGCACGACGTGCGACAGCTCGTGGCCGACGACCGCCGCGACCTCCGCCGCGTCGAGCGAGGCGAGCAGTCCGCGCGTGACCGCGACCGCCGCATGCTCGGGATCGCGGCCGGTGGCAAAGGCGTTGGGCTGCGCGCTGTCGATGAGATAGAGCCGCGGCATCGCGATCGCGGCGCGCCGGGCAAGACCGGCGACCAGGTCATGGAGCTGCGGCGCCTCGGCGCGCGCGATCGGGCGCGCATCATAGGCCGCAAGTACGATGCGGTCGGCGTTCCAGTAGGCAAAGAGATTGCCCGCCGCTGCGACGACCAGCGCGATCAGCATGCCGCCGCCGCCGCCGATCAGCCACCCCCCGCCCATGAAGAGCGCAGTGAGGGCGGCGAGCAGGACGCCGGTCCGGAAAAGGTTGCCCATGGTCACGGGATGATCACAAAACCTGCACCCGGATAGCTGGCGCTCGCGGGCTTGATCTTCAAGGCTTGGCAAGCGCGCCGGCGCGGATCATATCTGCGGCATGGCAGAACGCGATGGCAAGCCCGAGGCCGGGAAACCGGCGGCGCCGGCGCAAAAGTCCGGCACGGGCGACCGGGAGCCGCGGGAGATCGGCGGCCCGAAGGGGCCGGAGCCGACCCGCTACGGCGACTGGGAGCAGAACGGCCGCTGCACCGATTTTTGATCGCTGCGGCGGCGCCGGGCGACGCTCAGCGCACCGCGGCGGGATGGCCGGCGGTGTGCGGGCTCCAGGATGGCGGGTCGCTTGCCGGGAAGCTGTCGTCGATGTCGCGGTCGACCGCGTCGGCCGGGTGCGGAATTTCCATCGTGGCGCCGATTCCCAGGGCCTGGTAGAGCGGGCAATGGCCGCCCAGGCCGCGCTGCAGCAGCAGCCCGCCACCGGCGGCGAGCAGCGTGCTGGCGAGCGACGGCCGCCGCGCCAGCCCATAGAGCAGCGCCGCGATACCGGCGATCAGCGAGATCACGCGTTCGGCTTCGCCGAGATTGCGCGCGGCGGCAGGCGGGGCGGATAGCATGATGCCTTCTCCGGGAGCGAGGCTGGCCAAGGGCTGAACGGGCATGGTGCCGCAAGGTTCCGGGCCTTCGCCATTGCCTTGCCGCCGCGCCGACCTATCCTGTTTCCCGAACCGGCTCCAAGCTTTTCCGACGGAGGGACGCAGCGATGGATTTCGACGGCCGCAATGTCGTCGTCACCGGCGGCACTGGCGCACTCGGCGGCGCAGTGGTGACCGCGCTGCTGGAACGCGGCGCGGTCTGCCACCTGCCCTATATCGCCGCGGCCGAGGCGGAAGATTTCCGACATCGCGGTCATGCCCGCGTAAGGCTGCTGGCCGCCGGCACCCTGGCCGACGAGGCGGCGGTGGCGGCGGTCTATGACGGCGTCGCCCCGCTCTGGGCGTCGATCCACATCGCCGGCGGCTTTGCCATGGCGTCCGTCGCGGACACCGGCAGGGCGGCGCTCATGGCGCAGCTCGAGATGAACCTGGTGAGCGCCTTTCTCTGCTGCCGCGCCGCGGTCGCGGCGATGCGGCAAAGCGGCGGCGGCCGCATCGTCAACATCGCGGCGCGCCCGGCGCTCGAGCCGCGGCTCGGCGCTGGCATGGTCGCCTATACCGTGAGCAAGGCGGGGGTGGCGGCGCTGACCCAAGCGCTGGCGCAGGAAGTGGTCGGCGACGGCATCCTGGTCAATGCGGTCGCGCCCTCCATCCTCGACACGCCGGCCAACCGCCGCGACATGCCCAAGGCCGATGTCGCGCTCTGGCCCAAGGTGGAGGAGGTGGCGGCGGCGATCCTGTTCCTCGCCTCGCCCGGCAATGCCGTGACGCGCGGCGCGATCGTGCCGGTCTACGGCAAATCCTAGGTTCCGAAGGCAAACCGCCCGCGGTGCGATCCGCGGGCGGTCGGCGCAGAACCCAGGGGCGACGGTTCAGTCGCGACGCGTGCCCATCAGCTGCATCAACATCATGAAGAGGTTGATGAAGTCGAGATAGAGCCGGAGTGCGCCGAGGATCGCCTTCTTGCCCATGACCGCCGCGCCGTCGCTCTCGAGATACATCTCCTTGATCGACTGCGTGTCCCAGGCGGTGAGCCCGGTGAAGACGAGGACGCCGGCCACCGAGAGGGCGAATTGCAGCGCGGTCGAGTGGACGAACAGGTTGACGAGGCCGGCGATGATGATGCCGATCAGCCCCATGAACAGGAACGAGCCGAAGCGCGAGAGATCGCGGCGCGTGGTGTAGCCATAGAGGCTCATCGCGGCGAAGGTGCCGGCGGTGATGAAGAATACGCGGGCGATGCTGGCGCCGGTGAAGACCAGGAAGACGCCGGCGATCGACAAGCCCATCAGCGCCGCGTAGGCCCAGAAGGTGAGCTGCGCCGCGCCGAGGCTCATGGTCTGGATGCGGAAGCTCAGCAGCATCACCAAGCCCAGCGGCGCGAACAGCACGATCCAGAACAGGATGCTGCCGACGATCGCCTGATAGACGCCGCTGGCCACGGCGAGATAGGCCACCCCGCCGGTGAGCGCCAGGCCCCCCGCCATGTAGTTGTAGACGCGCAGCATGTATTCACGCAGGCCAGCATCGATGCCGATCTGCGTCGCCGCGCTGCCTGCGGTCCAGCGGTTACCGGGTTCATACGCCATGGTAAAGACCCCCAGATAGGGTTGTAACTTTGTCGGGGCATATTGGCACAGCCGGCGGTTAATTCAATGACGCGCGGCACCTGCCCCTATTCATTGCGCAGATAGGGCGCCGGTTTGGCGCCGAGCGCCCGCCATGTGCCGGCATAGCCCGCCGCCAGCGTCAGAACCGTCGCCAGCAGCGCGGTGAGCGCCACCGCGCCCGGCAGGAACCGCCAGTCCTGGTGCATGACGCGGGTGAGCACGAGCCAGCCGGCGAGCGTGCCCAGCGCGGCGGCGACCGCCGCCGTAGCCAGGCCTATGAGCCCGTATTCGATGAGGAAGACGCGGGTGATGTCGGCGCGTGTCGCACCCAGCACCTTCAGTACCACCGCCTCGTAGACACGGCGGCGATGGCCGGCGGCCACCGCGCCCGCCAGCACCAGCGTGCCGGATGCGAGCGTGATCGCGGCCACCGCGCGCAGGCCGGCGGCGATGGCGGCGACGATGCCGCTCACGGCTTCCAGCGCGTCCCTGACGGCGATCGCCGAGACATTGGAGAAGCGGTCGGTGACAGCGCGCTCGAGCGCGGCCTCCCCGCCGGGCGGGGTGCGCGCGGTGGCGATGTTCATCTGCGGCGCGCCGTCGAGGATGCCGGGCGAGAACACCAGCACGAAATTGATCCCGAGCGAAGTCCAGTCGATCTCGCGCAGATTGGCGATGGTGGCGGTGACCTCGCGGCCGAGCACGTTGACGGTGAGGGTGTCGCCGACGGCTAGGCCCATGCCCTGGGCGATGTCGGCGTCGAGCGACACCAGCGTCGGCCCGCGGTAATCGGCGGGCCACCATTTTCCGGCGACGATGCGCGAGCCCTTGGGCGGGTGCGCCGCATAGGTCAGCCCGCGCTCGTTGCTGATCGCCCAGCGCGCCTCGGGCTTCACCTGCGCGCGCTCGGCCGGCACGCCGTTGATGCGGCTGATGCGGCCGCGCAGGCTCGGGACGCGCGCCACCTGCGTCACCCCGGGCGTGCCCTTCACCAGCGCGTCGAACGCCGCTGTCTGGCTCGGCAGGATGTCGATGAAGAAGAACGAGGGGGCTTGCTCGGGCAGGCGCTCGTCGATGGTGGCGTCGACGTTGCCTTCGACCAGCGCGATCGCCACCAGCACGGTGAGCCCGAGGCCGAGCGAGGCGACGATACCCGCGGTCGGCGCGCCGGGCCGGTGGAGATTGGCCAGCGCCAGCCGCAACCCGGCGTGGCGCGGCCGGCCGGCGCGGCGTGCCAGCATCACCATCGCGGCGGCGAGCAGGCGGAAGGCGGCGAGCGCGCCGATCGCGCCCAACACGAACCAGAAGGCGGTGAGCCGGTCGTTGGCGGTGAGGATGCCGAGCAGCGCCAGCGCCAGCGCCGCGACGGCAATGGCGAGAAGGTAGACCGGGCGCGGCCGGCGCGCGGCCGGGTCGACGAGGCTGCGGAAGAGCGCCGCCGCCGGTACCTCGCGCGACGCGGCGAGCGGCCAGAGCGCGAAGGCCAGCGTCGTCAGTACGCCGAATCCCGCCGCGATCAGCAGCGGCGCGGGATAGAATCCCATCCGCGCGGCGATCGGGAAAGCGGCGAGCAGCGGCCGCGCCAGCAGCGGCATCAGCGCACCGAGCGCCAGGCCGGCGCCGATGCCGAGCAGCGCCAGCACCAGGATCTGCGCCAGATAGGTCGCGAAAATCAGCCGGCTCGGCGCGCCCAGGCATTTGAGCACGGCGATGGTCTCGGTCTTGCCGGCGAGATATCCGCGTACCGCATTGCCGACGCCGACGCCGCCCACCAGCAGCGCCGTCAGCCCGACCAGCGTCATGTAGACGGTGACGCGGTCGATCAGCCGCTGCAGCATCGGCGACGCATTGCCGAACTCGCGGATGCGCCAGCCGGCATCCGGGAAGTCGCGCTTGACGCCGCCGATCCAGCGGCCGAGGTCGGCGCCCGGCGGCAGGCGCAGGCGGTAGCTGTAGCCGATCAGCGCGCCGGGCTGGACGAGGCCGCTCTCGCCGAGCGCCGCCGCGGCGATCATCACCCGCGGCCCGAGTTCGAAGTCGGAGGTCGCGGCGTCGGGCTCGTGCTGCAGCATCGCGCGCAGCACGTAATGCGCGTCGCCGACGCGGATGGTGTCGCCCAGATGCAGCTTGAGCCGCGCCAGCAGCCCCGGCGCCGCCGCCGCCCCCCAGCGCCCGTCGTGTCGGGCGAGCACCGCGGCGAGCGGTTCGGCCGGCGCGAGCCCGACCGCGCCATAGAGCGGATAGGCGCCGTCGACCGCTTTGAGATCGATCAGGCTGCGGGCGTCGCCATCCTCGGTGCGCGCCATGGCGCGCATCTGGGCGACGGCCGAGACCCGGCCGCCGCCTTCGAGATAGGCCAGCTGCTCCGGCGCCGCCGGACGATGGACGAGATGCAGCTCGACATCGCCGCCCAGCATGGCGCGGGCATCGGTGCGCAGGCCGGTCGTCACCGCGGCGGAGAACGAGCCGACGCCGGCGATGACCGCGGTGCCGAGCGCCAGACAGGCGAGGAAGATGCGAAAGCCCCGGATGCCGCCGCGCAGCTCGCGCCGTGCCCAGCGTGCGGCAAGACGCAGCGTCATCGCTCAGCGGCCGCTGAGGACGGCGACGCCGGCCGCGTCCTCGCTCTCGACGATGCAGCCGTCGGCCATGTGCAGCACGCGGTCGCAGCGCCGCGCCAGCTCGCGGTCGTGGGTGATGAGCAGCAGCGTGGTGCCGCGTGCGGCGGAGAGCGCGAACATCAGCTCGATGACATGCCGGCCGGTGGCGGTGTCGAGATTGCCGGTGGGCTCGTCGGCGAGCAGCAGCCGCGGCCCGGCGGCAAAGGCGCGGGCCAGCGCCACGCGCTGCTGCTCGCCGCCGGAAAGCTGGCCGGGGTAGTGCAGCGCGCGCGCCTCGAGCCCGACTGCGGCAAGCTGCGCGCCGGCGGCGGCGAAGGCATCGGCGTGCCCGGCGAGCTCCAGCGGTATGGCGACGTTCTCCAGCGCGCTCATGGTCGGGATGAGGTGGAAGGATTGGAAGACGATGCCGATGGTGTCGCGGCGAAAGCGGGCCAGCGCGTCCTCGTCGAGCGCCGAGAGATCGGTGCCGGCGACGGCGACGCGACCGCGGCTCGGCCGCTCGAGCCCGCTCGTCACCATCATCAGCGTCGATTTGCCGGAGCCGGAGGGGCCGACCAGGCTGACGGTCTCGCCCGCCGCGACCGCCAGGCTGGCGCCGCGCAGGACATTGACGGCGCCGGCGGCGCTCGCCAGTGTTAGGTGCACGTCCTCGAGCAGGATCATCGGAACGTCGGAGCGGGGCCGGCCCTGCATGTCACCTCATCGCGAGCAAAGAACGTCCGGCGTGCCGTTGCCGCCGCCCGCCCTCCGCCGATATGGCGACGCGGCGGCGGTTGTCAACAGCGGTGCGCGTCGCACCGACGCTCTCACGCGCCGGGCGGCGGCGCTCGTCCTGCTCGGGTTCGGACTGGCGCTGGCGATGCCCGCCGCCGCCGCGACGCGCGTCCTCGCCTTCGGCGACAGCCTGACCGCCGGGTTCGGGCTCGCGCCGGATCAGGCCTTTCCGGCGCGCGTGGCTGCGCTGCTCGCCAAGCAGGGGATCGCCGCCGAGATGGTCAATGCCGGCGTCTCCGGCGATACCACCGCCGACGGGCTCGCCCGGCTCGACTGGACGATGGCCGACCATCCCGACGCGGTGCTGCTCGAGCTCGGCGCCAACGATGCGCTGCGCGGCATTGATCCCAAGCTCGCCTACGCCAATCTCGACCGCATCCTGGCGCGGCTCACGGCGAGCGGCGCCAGGGTGCTGCTGATCGGCATGCTTGCGCCGCCGAATTGGGGACGCGACTATCAGCAGGCGTTCGACGCGATCTATCCCCGACTGGCCGAGAAGTACCATCTGCCGCTCTATCCCTTCATTCTCGACGGCGTCGCGTTGCAGCCGAACCTGCTGCAGGCGGACGGGCTGCATCCCAACGCCGCCGGCGCCGCGCTCATCGCCCGCAAGCTGACGCCCTATGTGGCGCGGCTGCTCCACGATGCCGGGAGGGCAGGATGAGCGACCCGCGCGGCGCGCGCTTCCTCGCGGCGCATGCCCAGGGCGATGGCTGGGCCGCGGTGGCGAAGGCCTGCGGCGATCAGCTCGCGAGCCTGCCGGCGGGCGCCAATCTGGGTTTCCTCTACGCCACCGAGGCGCTTGCCGGCGATCTCGGCAGCATTCTCACCTTCCTGCGCGAGCGCACGCGCATCACCGATTGGGTCGGCAGCGTCGGCCTCGGCGTCTGCACCACCGGCCGGGATTATTTCGGCGTGCCGGCGCTGTCGGTGATGGTGGCGGCGTTGCCGCCGGAAAGCTTCCGCCTGTTCGCGCCGTCGGAGGCCGATCCGGCACGGCTCGCCGCCGCGGGCGACCGCTGGCTCGCCCGCGTCCGGCCGATGCTCGGCATCGTCCATGGCGATCCCCGCGTCGCCGACATCGCCGCAGAGCTCGGCGCGCTGGCGCGCGAAGCGTCGCTGTTCCTGGTCGGCGGCCTCGCCGCCTCGGCCCAGGCGCCGGTGCAGGTGGCCGGGCGCGTCGTCGAGGGCGGACTCTCGGGCGTCCTGCTCGCGCCCGACATTCCGGTCATCACCGGGCTGACGCAGGGCTGCTCGCCGATCGGCCCGGTGCGCCGCGTCACCGAGGCGCGCGACAACATCCTGATGGCGCTCGACGGCCGGCCGGCCCTCGAAGCCTTCAAGGAGGATATCGGCGAATTGCTGTCGCGCGACCTGAAGCGCGTCGCCGGGCTGATCTTCGCCGGGTTCCCGGTGGCGGGCTCGGACACCGGCGACTATCTCGTGCGCAATCTCGTCGCCATCGACATGCCGCGGCAATGGCTCGCCGTGGCGCATCCGGTGGCGGTGGGCGATCCCGTGCTGTTCTGCCGCCGCGATCCCGCCAGCGCCGCCGGCGATCTCGCGCGCATGCTTGAGCAGATGAAGCGCCGCGCCGGCGCCGTGCCGCGCGCCGGGCTCTATTTCAGTTGCGTCGCGCGCGGCCCCAACCTCTTCGGCCAGCCCTGCCAGGAACTCGCCATGATCCGCGACGTGCTCGGCGACTTCCCGCTCGCCGGGTTCTTCGGCAATGGCGAGATCGCCCATGACCGGCTCTACGGCTATACCGGGGTGCTCGCCCTTTTTCTCTGACGCGATCCCATGCTGCGCCTCTTCGTCGGCATCGCCCTTCCGCCCGAGCTGAAGCTGCGCCTGTCGCTGCTCTGTTCGGGCTTGCCTGGTGCGCGCTGGGTCGATCCCGGCAACTATCACCTGACGCTGCGCTTCATCGGCGAGGTCGATGAAGGGCGGGCGGCGGACATCGACGAGGCCCTGGCGAAGCTCGACGCGCCGCGCTTCGCGGTGGCGCTTGCCGGCATCGGCCATTTCGGCGACCGCATGCTCTGGGTCGGCGTCGACAAGAGCCCGCCGCTGGTCCATCTGCGCGACAAGGTCGAGAGCGCGCTGGTGCGCCTCGGACTCGCGCCGGAGACGCGGCGCTATGCACCGCATGTGACGCTGGCGCGGCTGCGCAATGTCGGTGAGGCGAAGCTCCAGGCCTTCATCGCCGAGCATGCGCTATTCCGCGCCGCGCCCTTTGCTGTGGCGCAGTTCAGCCTGGTCGCGAGCTATCTGACCAAGAGCGGCGCGATCTACGAGGATCAGGCCGACTATCCGCTCTACTGAGGCGGCGAGCGGCAAAAAAAGAGGCCGCGGCTGGAGGGCGAGGGGGGGCCCGCCAGCCGCGGCCGTCGCGCGCGCGAAACCAAACCGGCGAAAGGACCTAGTCGAGCGGCAGACCGAACCCGACGGCCAGCAGGATGAATTGCATCATCAGGCCGGCGGCCGAGGCCAGCAGGATGATCGCGAGATCGTCCGCGTGGCCGACAAACGACCGACTATGCACGAGCCGTAGCACTATCTCCGACATGGCCGCCAATGCACCTCTTCGCCTTCCGACCCGTTGTTCGGATGTAGCCGGTTTCGATGGGTCGATTGTGGCGCCTCTCCGTTAAATGAAAGTAAAATGAGGCTCTATGGTGGCTGACTTCTTCCTAAAATGCGTTCTTTCTGTCACCATTCCCGGCATCTAAAATTTTAGACAATATTTCGCGATCCTGCCGTCGGCGAATATTTGTCGGCAAGCGAAGCGCTGCGCGCCCGCTTTGCATCGCGCCGGTGCCGCGCCAAAATGCCGCGACAGGATGGGCCGGGAGGTGCGTGCCGTGGATCTGATCGTCGAGGTGAAGCGGCACGCTTATGATCGGCTGACCGTGCTCGAGGACGTCTCTCTGACGGTGCGCGGCGGCGAGATCGTCGCGGTCATCGGCCCGTCGGGCTGTGGCAAGTCGACGCTGCTCGGCATCGCCGGCGGCATCCTCGCGCCGAGCGCGGGCAGCGTGCGGATCGAGGGTGCGCCGCCCGCCGACTGCCTCAACCCGCTCACCTACGTCTTCCAGGATTTCGCGCTGCTGCCCTGGCGCAGCGTGGCCGACAACGTCGCCTTCCCGCTCGAGCACCACCGCCTCCCCCGCGGCGAGCGCGAACGGCGGGTGATGGACGCGCTGCGTCGCACCGGACTGGCCGACGTCGCCGGCGTCCTGCCGAAGCAACTCTCCGGCGGCATGCGCCAGCGCGTCGGCATCGCCCGCGCGCTGGTCGTGCGCCCGGCGGTGCTGCTGATGGACGAGCCGCTCTCGGCGCTCGATGCGCAGACCCGCGAGCTGCTGATCGAGGATTTTCTCGACCTGCTGCTGCGCGAGCAGGTCGCGGCGATCTACGTCACGCACAATTTCGCCGAGGCGCTGCGGCTCGCCGACCGGATCGTGGTGCTGTCGCGCCGTCCGGGGCGGATCAAGGATGTGGTCGCGATCCCGCTGCCGCAGCGCGAGCGTGGCGCGGCCTCGGCGCAGGCGGAACTCGCCGAACTCGGGGCGCGGCTATGGTCGCTGATCCGCGACGACGCCTCGATCGCCGAGCGGGAGGTCGCCGATGTCTGAGGATGTCTCGGCCGCGATGTCGCCAGCGCGCGGCGTGGCGTTTCGCGGCGGCGGCTTCCTGCCGGCGCCGCGGCCGCTCTACTCCTGGCTCGCCTTTCCCGTGCTGCTGACGCTGTGGCAGGCGGCGCTTTCGTTCGGCTGGGTCTCGCCGGTGTTCCTGCCAGCGCCGACCGACATCGCGGTCGCGCTGTGGCGCCTCACGGTTTCGGGCGCGCTGTGGCAGAACCTGTCGGTCTCGCTGCTGCGCATCGGGTTCGGCTGGATCATCGGCAGCGCGCTGGGATTCGTCGCCGGTCTCGCCATGGGATTGTCGTCGCGGGGGCGCGCCGTCGGCATGCCGCTGGTCTCGGCGCTCTATCCGATCCCCAAGATCGCGCTGCTGCCGCTGCTCATCCTGTGGCTCGGCATCGGCGAGGCGCCCAAGATCGCCACCATCGCCGCCGGCGTGTTCTTTCCGACGGCGATCGCCGCCTTCAGCGGCGTCGACGCCGTGCCGCGCTCGCTCATCCGCATGGCGCAGAGCTTCGACCTGCCGATGGCCGCGATCCTGCGCAAGGTGGTGCTGCCGGCGGCGCTGCCCTCGATCCTCGCTGGCTGCCGCATCTCGGTGTCGACGGCGCTGCTGCTGGTGGTCTCGGCCGAGATGATCGGCGCCGAATTCGGCCTCGGCGCCTTCCTGCTGGCCGAGGGCAATCTCAGCCGCCCCGACGAACTGATGGCGGGCGTGGTCGTCGTCTCGCTGCTGGGATTGGGATTCGGCGCCCTCATCGGCCTCGCCGAGAAGGCCTTGCTTACCTGGCGCTGAGGCGAGCGACCGGCGCTGCCGCCGGCCGCCCGCGCGCGCTCAGGACTTCGGCTGCGGCACGATGCGCAGATAGGGGCGCGGCGCCTTCCAGCCTTGCGGATAGATCTTCTTGGCCTCCTCGTCGGAGACCGAGCCGGCGATGATCACGTCCTCACCGGGCCGCCAGTTGGCCGGCGTCGCCACCCGATGCTTGGCGGTGAGCTGGAGCGAGTCGATGACGCGCAGCACTTCGTCGAAATTCCGCCCGGTGGTCATGGGATAGACGAGGATCAGCTTGATCTTCTTGTCGGGACCGACGACGAACACGTTGCGCACGGTCTGGTTGTCGGCGGCGGTGCGCTTGGACGCGTCGCCGGACGATGCGGCCGCCAGCATGTGGTAGAGCTTGGCGACCTTGAGGTCGGGATCGCCGATGATGGGATAGTTCGGCGCCGTACCCTGCGTCTCCTTGATGTCGTTGGCCCAGCGGCCGTGGTCCTGCACGGCATCGATGCTGAGGCCGATGATCTTGGTGTGGCGCTTGTCGAACTCCGGCTTCATCCGCGCCATGTAGCCGAGCTCGGTGGTGCAGACCGGCGTGAAGTCCTTGGGATGCGAGAACAGCACCGCCCAGCTGTCGCCGATCCAGTCATGGAAGCGGATGCGGCCCTGCGTCGTCTCGGCCTCGAAATCCGGTGCGATATCGCCAATCGACAGTGACATGCCTTCCTCCTCTTGGTCGTCGGTGTCCCGGGGGCGCCGTCGTTCGTCGGCGGCGTTGACGCGAGTGTGGCGCAAGCCGCGCGCCGAGGGAACCCCGCGTCAGGGAGTCTAGCCGGCCGCGCGCTGGCGGGCGATCCAGGGGCGGCCGTCCTCGCCGGGCTGGTAGAAGACGTCGAACTCGCCGAGCGCCGCCGGCCAGTTCTCGGCGAGCGCCCGCTCGCCGACCTCGAACGCGTCGATGCCGCAGCGGCGCATGAACAGCAGCTGATCGCGCAGCACGTTGCCGGTGGCGCGCAGCTCGCCGCGGAATCCCAGCCGCGCGCGCAGCAGCCGCGCCTGCGAATAGGCGCGTCCGTCGGTGAAGCGCGGGAAGGCGAGGGTGATCAGGCCGAAGCGGCCGACATCCTCGGCCAGCTCGAGCGGCGAGACATCGTTGGGCAGGCGCAAGCCGATGCGGCCGGCGCGCCGGGCGAGCGCGTCGCGCTCGGTCCTCCAGCGCGCCAGCGACACCGTCGCCGGCGCATCGTCCGGGAGGCTCTCGGCATCGTCGGGATGGCGCCAGGGATCGTCGCCGACGCGCCCGTCCTTAAGCAGCGGCATAGAGCGCCTCCTTGAACGGCGCCGCGCCGATGCGGCGGTAGGTGTCGGGGAAGCGCTCGCCCTCGCGGCGCAGATCGAGATAGACGCCGATCAGCGTGTCGACCGCGCCGGTCACCGCGGCACTCGGCACGGCGGGTCCGACGATGGCGCCGAGCGCGGCGTTCTCGTCGGCGCTGCCGCCGATGGTGATCTGATAGAATTCCTCGCCGTTTTTGTCGACGCCGAGAATGCCGATATGGCCGACATGGTGATGGCCGCAGGCGTTGATGCAGCCGGAGATCTTGATGTGCAGTTCGCCGATCTCCTGGTCGCGCGCCGCCAGATGCCGGCTCAGCCGCTCGGCGACAGGGATCGAGCGGGCGTTGGCCAGGCTGCAGTAATCGAGTCCGGGACAGGATATGATGTCGCTGGCAAGGCCGGCATTGGCGGTGGCGAGTCCGGCTTCGCCGAGATGCCGCCACAGCGCCGGCAGGTCGCGGCGGCGGACATGCGGCAGCACCAGGTTCTGCTCGTAGGTGGCGCGGATTTCGCCTTGGCTGTAGCGCTCGGCGAGATCGGCCAGCAGCTCCATCTGCGCCGCGCTGGCATCGCCCGGCGGTCGCCCCGGCGGCTTCAGCGACACCGTGACGATGGCATGGCCGGCGGCGCGGTGCGGCGCGACGTTGTACCGGACCCAGCGCGCCAGCGCCGGCGCTTGCGCGAGCGCGCGGGCAAGCTCGGTCTCGTCATCCGCGCCCGGCGCGGCAAGGGTGGGCGGCGCGAAATGCGCGGCGATCGCCGCGACCGTCGCCGGCGGCAGCGGCAGCGCGCTCTCGCCCATCGCGCCGAACTCGCGCTCGACCGCGTCCCGCATCTTGTCGATGCCGAGCGCCTGCACCAGGATCTTGATGCGCGATTTGTAGAGATTGTCGCGCCGGCCAAACTCGTTGTAGACGCGCAGGATTGCCTCGAGATAGGCAAGCAGCCGATGCTTGGGCAGGAAGTCGCGCAGCGTCTTGGCGATCATCGGCGTGCGCCCGAGGCCGCCGCCGACCAGCACTTCGAATCCCACCTCGCCCGCTGCATTGCGGCGCAGATAGAGGCCGATGTCGTGGAGGCGCACCGCGGCGCGGTCGGTGGCGGCGGCGGATACCGCGATCTTGAACTTGCGCGGCAGGAACGAGAATTCGGGGTGAAGCGTCGACCATTGCCGGATGATCTCGCACCAGGGGCGCGGGTCCTCGATCTCGTCGTCGGCGGCGCCGGCGAAGGGGTCGGCGGTGGTATTGCGGATGCAATTGCCGCTGGTCTGGATGCTGTGCATCTCGACGGCGGCGAGCTCGGCGAGGATGTCGGGCGTCTCCTCGAGCTTGATCCAGTTGAACTGGATGTTCTGCCGGGTGGTGAAGTGGCCGTAGCCGCGGTCGTAGCGCCGCGCGATCCGCGCCAGCACGCGCAGCTTCGCCGGCGACAAGCTGCCATAGGGGATGGCGATGCGCAGCATATAGGCGTGAAGCTGAAGATAGAGCCCGTTCATCAGCCGCAGCGGGCGGAACTCGTCTTCGGAAAGCTGGCCGGCGAGGCGGCGGCGCACCTGGTCGCGGTATTGCGCCACTCTTTCCTCGAGGAAGCGCCGGTCGAATTCGTCATAGCGGTACACGCTCGGTCTCCCGCAGTGGTTCAGGACTCGGCCGGCCGGACCGTCGGTCCGAAGGCGCGGATTTCCTCGCGCAGGCCGAGCGGAACGAGGCGGCCGTCGCGCAGCACGGCCTCGATCAGGTAGGGCGCGATGACCGGATGCGGCGGCGGCCCGGCCAGCGCCTCGGCCAGCAGCGCGCCGGCCTCGGCCTCGGCGACGTGCCGCGCCTCGGCCACGGCCGGCGACCAGCGCCCGGCGCCGGCGAAATAGACCGGCACGCCGTCGCGCAGCCGGTTTCCGGTGACCGTCCGGCGGGTTGCCACGGCGGCCATGGGCGGGCGGGAAGCGGCGGCGATGGGACCGTGCGGCACGGCGCTCTCTCCGCCGCTCAGTGCCGCGCCGACGGGTGCGGGTTGGCGTCACGGCGGCACGGCGCCGCCGCCTCGGCGGCGGCGTCCGCCGGCAGCCAGCCCTGGCCGGTGACCCAGTTCTCGCTCCAGCGGGCGATGGTCTCGGCGCCGGCGCCCGAGGCGCGCCAGCCGCGCCGCAGCGCCGCGAGCGTCTCGAGCCGCTCCTGCCATTCCGGCCCGAACAGCGTGCCGAGGAAGCGCTTCACCTGTACGGCGAGGCCGGGGCTCTTGCCGCCGGTCGATACCGCGATGGCGAGATCGCCGCGGCGCAGCACCGCCGGCACCTGCAGGTCGCAGAGCGCCGGCGCGTCCTCGACATGCACCAGCGCGCCCAGCGCGCGCGCCAGCACCGCGAGCTCGCGACCGGCGGGGCTGGTGCGGTCGGCGACGAAGACAAGATGCGCCGCCGCCAGCTCCTGCGGCGTCGGCAGGCGCGCCACGAGCCGTCGTCCGCCCGCCAGCGCCAGCGCCGGCGAGGGCATCTCGGCAAAGAGGGTGAGATCGGCGGCGCCGGCGGCGTCGAGCAGGTCGAGCCGGCGCAGGGCCGCGGCGCCGTCGCCGATCAGAATCAGCTTGAGCCGACTCACATCCAGCACCAGGGGCAGCATCACCGCGCCTCCCGTGGCGCCGTTTCGATCCGGAAGCCCATGCGCATCGCCTCGATCTCTGACATCCATCCAACGGTGCGGGTTCGGCCGGGCGCGAGGCACCTCGCTTTAACCGCACTTAAAGAGCGCCCGCAAGCTGAGCTCAAATCGGCGTTGTGGATCAATGTAATTTGCACATAAACAAATGTCAAATATTTATATAATACATATTTCATTAGTTATTAGTCGCCGTGACGCCTCGGCAGCCCGTCCCGGACCGGACTATGCCCGCCGGGCGTGATCGGCTATGACCGGCGGGCTCAACCGGCGGCGAGGCAGGACATGGCCTGGGATCCGGCGCTCTATCTCAGATTCGGCGACGAGCGGCTGCGGCCGGGCTTCGATCTCCTGGCGCGCATCGGCGAGCTGCCGGCGGGGCCGCTCTACGAGCTCGGCTGCGGTACCGGCGTGCACGCCCGCGCGATGGCGCAGCGCTGGCCGGACCGACGGCTTACCGCGCTCGACCGGTCGCGCGAGATGCTGGCCAAGGCGGCCGCCGAGCCGGCGGCGATACGCTGGCTCGAAGCCGATATCGCCACCTGGTCGGCGCCGGAGAAGGCGGCGCTGATCTTCTCCAACGCCACCTTGCAATGGCTCGGCCACCACGCGCAGCTCTTTCCGCATCTGCTGCGCCAACTGGTGCCCGGTGGCGTGCTCGCGGTGCAGATGCCGCGCAATTTCGACCAGCCCTCGCATGTCCTGATGCGCCAAACCGCGGCGGAAGGCCGCTGGGCGGCGACGCTTGCGCCGGTGGTGGGCGGCGCCACGGTGCTGCGCGAGGAGCCGGTGGCGCCGCCGGAATGGTACTACGACCTGCTGGCGCCGCTCGCGGCGGCGGGGCTCGACTTCTGGGAGACCGAGTATCTCCATGTCCTCGACGGCGCCGATCCGGTGCTGCAGTGGGTGAGCGGCACGGCGCTCAGGCCGGTCACCGAGGCGCTCGCCGGCGCCGAGCGTGAGGGCTTTCTCGCCGCCTACGGTGCCAAGCTGCGCGCGGCATATCCGCGCCGCGCCGATGGCAAGACGCTGCTGCCGTTCCGCCGCCTCTTCCTCGTCGCCCGCGCCGCATAGGAACCCCGCGATGCGCCACTGGCTGCTGAAATCCGAGCCCTCCGCCTATTCCTGGGAACAACTCGTCGCCGACGGACGCACCGCCTGGAACGGCGTGCGCAACTTCCAGGCGGCGAACAATCTGAAGGCGATGGCGGTGGGCGACCGCGCCTTCTTCTATCATTCGAACGAGGGCCTGGCGATCGTCGGCATCGTCGAGATCGCCAAGGCGGCGTATCCCGATCCCGGCGACAAGACCGGCCGCTTCGTCATGGTCGATGTGAAGCCGGTGGCGCCGGTGAGGGTGCCGGTGACGCTGGCGCAGATCAAGGCGGAGAAGAAGCTCGCCGACCTCGCTTTGGTGCGGCAGTCGCGACTTTCGGTGGTGCCGGTCTCGGCCGAGGAGTGGCGCATCCTGTGCAAGATGGGCGGCGTCGCGCCGTGAGCGGGCGCGTGCTCTGCCGCGCCGAGGGCGTGCCGGAAGGCGCCGGCCGCGGCTTCCGCTTCGGCTCCGGCCGCGATCTCGCGACGGTGCTGGTGGTGCGCAAGGCGGGCGCGCTCTACGCCTATGACAATGCCTGCCCGCATCTCGGCACGCCGCTCGATTTCCTGCCCGACCGCTTCCTCGACCGCGACGGTACGCATCTGCTGTGCAGCACCCATGGCGCGCGGTTTCGCATCGCGGACGGCTATTGCGTCGAGGGGCCCTGTCTCGGCAAGAGCCTGCGGCCGGCGCGCATCGCCGTCGAGGCGGGCGAGATCGTTCTCATCGGTTCGGAGGAAGGCGATGCTGGAGATCCGGCCTAACTGCGAATGCTGCGACAAGGATCTGCCGCCCGACGCCACGGAGGCGATGATCTGCTCCTTCGAATGCACCTTCTGTCGGGACTGCGCTGAGGGCGCACTCGGCGGGCGCTGTCCCAATTGCGGCGGCGAACTGGTCCGCCGGCCGGCGCGGCCGCGGGAGAAGCTCGCAGCTTCCTCGGCTTCCGCCCGGCGTCATCTGAGGCCCGGAGGCTGCGCCGACGCCGTCTGAACGCGGCGGAGGCGTAAACGAATCCTTAGCCGCCCTCGTCTAGCCTGACCGGCCTGTATATCGCCGGCACGAAGCGGCGACACCGCCCGGCCGCGCAAAGGAAGCAGCCATGGTCTCCAGCCCTCAGGCGCATGTCGAGGATCCCTTTACCAACCTGCGACAAACCTTCCGCGAGGAGTCGGAAGAGCGGCTCGCCGGCATGGATCGGCTGGTCGAGGAGGTGATCGAGGGCAAGGCCACCTTCGCCGCCGCGTCGGCGCAGCTCCGGCGCGACACCCATACGCTCAAAGGCATGGGCGAGGCCTCGGGCTTCCCCCTGGTCTCGCTGGTGGCGCATCGGCTGGAGAATTATCTCGACGACATCGATCCCGCTCATGCCGACAGTGCGCTCCTCGATATCCGTGCGCATATCGACGCCATGGCGAAGGCGATGGAAGGCCACCGCGTCGACGACGCCGCCATCGCCACCGTGCTGCGCGCCCTCCCCATTCCGCGCGCCTTCAACCCCGACGAGATCGAGCTGCGCAATGTCGAGGCGCTGCTGGTCACCTCGTCACGTGTCGTCGGCCGGCTGGTGGCGCGCGACCTCGCCGCCTGCGGCATCCGCGCCATCCTGACGCAATCGGCGACCGAGGCCTTCACGCTCGCCATCCGCATGAAGCCGAACCTCATCATCACCTCGGCGACCATGGCGGAGCTGCCGGGCACCGATCTCGCCCGGGCGCTGGCGGCGATGGCGACGACCAGCAAGATCCCGGTGGCGGTGCTGACCAGCCTCGCCGAGGACGATCCCGCGCGCAAAGGCCTGCCCGCCGGCATTCCGACGATTCGCACGGGCGCGCATCTCAGCGACGATCTGGCGGCCGTCATCACCGCCTACGGCATCGGCTGAGCGCTCCGCCCGGCGTAGCGCAGCGCACTCGCCGGCCGATCCGTGCCGGCGATCTCGCGCACCAGCTTGCCCAGCAGCGCGTCGCCGAAATCGGCGAAATCATGCGCCACCGCGGCGAATGCGCCGGGGCCGCCGATGACCCTCTCGCGGTAATAACCGTCGAGCTCGGGATAGTCCCAGAGGATCGGCAGGCCGTTGATGGTGAGGCCGGCGCGCAGTGCGTCCTCGCGCGCCGGGGCGAGGTCGCGGCCGTTGTTGTTGACGCCGTCGCCGGAGATGTCGATGACCTTGCGCGCGGCATCGGCGTCGACCGCGGCGAGCAGCGCCGCGCAATAGTCGATCGCGGCACTGATCGAGGTCCAGTCGGAAAACGCGCGCGGCGCCTCGGCGACGGCGCTGCCGAAGGCGGCCGCCGCGGCCGGCCCGTCGATCAGCGTCCAGCCGATGGTCTGCTGCTCATGGCCGGCGCCGGACCATTCCACCAACGTCACCAGGATGGCGTGGTTCTGTCCCGCGGCGATGGCCTGGAGCACCTCCGGGCTGGCGAAGGCCTTGGCGTAGCCGCGCCGCTGCAGGTCGTAGCGCTCGCCGTTGACGCTGCCGGAAACGTCGACCGCAAGCACCAGCGCCAGATCGACGCTGCGCGCCGCGGCCGGTCCGCTGGCCGCCGCCATGCCCACGGCCAGCGCCGCGAGCGCTCGACCCCACCGCCGCACCATAAGCCGCCTCCGCTCGCCTCCGTGAGGAGGCTAACGTCGGCGGCCGGCGGACAATTCAGACGACGCGGAAGTTCTTGAACTGCCAGGGATCCTCCCGGTCGATATCCTCCGGGAAGAGGCGCTCGCGCTCGCGCAGCGGGGTCCAGTCGCTATAGGCGCCGACCACGGTGCCGAGATAGGGCCGCATCAGCGCCATGCAGCGGGTGTGGTCCATCTCGTCGGGCTCGACGATGCCGCGGCGCGGATTCTCCAGCGCCCAGACGACGCCCGCGAGCACCGCCACCGTCACCTGCAGGCTGGTGGCGTTGTTATAGGGCGCCAGCCGCCGCGCCTCGTCGATGGACAGCCGCGAGCCGTACCAATAGGCGCCCTTGGCATGGCCCATGAGCAGCACGCCCAGTTCGTCGATGCCGGCGTTGATCTCGTCGACGATGAGGCGCTTCTTCGCCTGGATGTGCCAGTTCTTGCCGGCGAGTTCGTGGATCGAGAGCACGGCGCCGTCGCAGGGATGATAGGCGTAATGCACGGTCGGCCGATAGCGCACGGCATCGCCGTCGCGCCGCGTGAAGTAGTCGGCGATCGAGATCGCCTCGCTGTGGGTGATGAGGAAGCCGTGGAACGGGCCTTCGAGCGGCGTCCAGCTGCGCACGCGCGTCGAGGCGCCGGGCCGCAGCAGATAGATGGCGCTGCCGCTGCCGAATTCGTGGCGGGCGCCGTCCGGCGGGAAATGCCGCTCATGGCTGCCCCAGCCCAGCTCCGCCGGCTGCGAACCCTCGCCGACGAAGCCGTCGATCGACCAGGTGTTGACGAACTCGCCGCGGCGCTTGGGGATCGGCGACACCTGCGTGTCGCGTTCGGCGACGTGGATCACCTTGACGCCGAGCCGTTCGGCGAGCGCGCCCCAGGCCTCGCGGCTTGCCGGAACCGCCGTCTCGACGCCGGTGTCGCGGGCGACGGCGAGCAGCGCCTCCTTGACGAGATGCGACACCAGGCCGGGATTGGCGCCGTGGGTCAGCACCGCGGTCGGCGCTTCCGCCGCTGTCTTGCGCAGCGCCAGCGCCTTCTCGCGCAGCGCGTAGTTGGAGCGCAGCGAGGGCGTGAGCGAGGGATCGGTATAGCCGCCGGGCCAGGGCTCGATGCAGGTGTCGAGATAGAGCGCGCCTTTGCGCCGGCACAGCTCGACCAGCGCGAGGCTCGAGACCTCGACCGAGACGTTGACCAGGAAATCGCCGGCGCCCAGCATCGGGTCGAGGATGCGGGCGTAGTTCTCGAGCGTCAGCGGTTCCAGCAGGAAGCGGATGCCCAGTGTCCGCGCCTCGTCATGGCCGCGTTCCTCGGCGGTGACGATGGTGATTTGCGACGGGGCGATGGCAATGTGCCGCAACAGCAGCGGCAGCACGCCCTGGCCGATGCTGCCGAAGCCGACAATGACCATGCGGCCGGAGAACGTGACGTGCTTCTGGTCGCGAGCCATGGTGGGGAATCCGATGAGGCGGTGGAGGAGCGGAACGCGTAAGGGTGGAGCATCGGCTTGTCAAGCGATAGATTTCTCCGCCGCGCCGGCGCCATGATGCGGCCGCGGTTCGCACGAGGGAAAATGGAGTGGGCGATGGCGGGGACGGCATTGACCGGCGCCGGGGCGAGCGCGCGATGACGCGGGACCGCGCCTTCGCCGCGCTGGTGTTCGACGTCGGCGGCGTGATCGTGCCGCATGACAACGACCGGCTCTATCGGCGGCTCGCGGAAGGCTGCCGTCCGGCGCAGCCTGCCGCGGCGGTCGCCGCGCTGCTGCGCGATCCCCGCTACGAGCGCGGCGAGCTGCCGATCGCGCATCTCCACGCGCGGCTGGCGCGCGAGGCCGGCTACGCGCCCGGCTGGGAGAGTTTCGTCGCCGATTGGTGCAGCCATCTCGGGCTCGACGCGGCGATGCTGGATTATGTCGAGCGGCTGGCGGCGTCGCGGCGCGTGCTGCTGTTCTCCAACACCAACCGCGACCATTGGCAGCATCTGCTGCGGCTGACCGCGGGCCGCCTCGGCCGCTTCGAGGCCTATCTCAGCCACGAGATCGGCGAAGCCAAGCCGTCGCTCGCCGCCTTCCGCCTGGTGGCCTCGCGCGCCGGCATCGATCCCGCCCGCTCGCTCTTCATCGACGACAGGGCCGACAATGTCGCGGCGGCGCGCGACGCGGGGTTCCAGGCCGAGATCTTCACCGGCCGGAGCGCGTTGGAACGCCTGCTGGCGGGACGATAGGGCGCGGGGGCTCGTCCGCTCCCCTACTGCGCCGCCGCGCGCGAGCGGTCGAGGGCGGCGCGGACGCGCTGGGCGAGGTCGATCGAGCGATAGGGCTTGCGCAGCAGGTCGGCGCGATCGGCGGGCCATTCCTTCTCCACCAGCCGGGTGGTGTAGCCCGAGGTGAAGAGCACGCGCAGCTCCGGCCGGCGCTCGAGCGCGACTTTGGCGAGATCGGCGCCGTTGAGCGCCCCCGGCATCACCACGTCGGTGAACAGCAGATGGACGCCGGTCGTCGCCTCGATCAACGCGATCGCGGCGTCGCCGGTGTCGGCTTCGAGCACGTGATATCCCAATTCGCGCAGCACCGAGACGGCGAAATCGCGCACGCCGTGATCGTCCTCCACCACCAACACCGTCTCGCTGCCGCGGTACTGGCGCGCCCGCATCGGCGTCATGCCGGCGGCACCGGCGACACCCTCCGCGCGCGGCAGGTAGAGCCGCACCGTGGTGCCCTCGCCGATCCGGCTCTGGATCCGCACATGTCCCGCCGATTGGGTGATGAAGCCGTAGACCTGCGCCAAGCCCAGGCCGGTGCCCTTGCCGACCTCCTTGGTGGTGAAGAACGGCTCGAAGACATGGGCCAGCACTTCTTCGGACATGCCCTGCCCGGTGTCGGCGACCGCCAGCGTCGCGTAGGAGCCGGGGGCGAGGTCGCCCTGGCCGGCGGCGACGACGGCATTGCCGGTCTCGATGGTGATCCGGCCGGGATGGCAGATGGCGTCGCGGGCATTGAGAATCAGGTTGAGCAGCGCGGTCTCGATCTGGTTGGGATCGGCGAGCGCCGGCCAGAGCTCGGCCGAGAGCTGCTTGCGGATCTCGATCTGCTCGCCCACCGTGCGCCGCAGCAGGTCGTCCATGCCGATGATGATCTGGTTGAAGTCGATCGGCTGCGGCCGTAGCTGCTGGCGGCGCGAGAAGGTGAGGAGCTGCTGGGTAAGCTTCTCGGCGCGGCTCGCCGCCAGGGTCGCCGAATTGACCAGCCGCAGCAGCCGCGGCCGGTCGCCGAGCTTGCTTTCCAGCAGCTCGAGATTGCCGGCGATGACGGTCAGCATGTTGTTGAAGTCGTGAGCGATGCCGCCGGTGAGCTGGCCTACCGCCTCCATCTTCTGCGACTGGCGCAGCGCGTCCTCGATGCGCCGGCGCTCGGTGGTCTCGCGCAGGAAGCCGATGCCGCCGACGACGTCGCGGCCGCGGCTGTAGAGCGGCGCGAAATAGGCCTCGAAGAAGCCCTCGCGGCCGGTGATGGCGATACTGTAGCGCTGATCGTCGAGCGAGGTCTCGTGGCCCTCCAGCGCGGCGCGCATCGCCGTCTCGGTGGCGGTGCCGACGGTGGAGGACAGCACCTCGAAGAATCGCCGGCCCAGCGTCTGCTCCGCGCTCACGCCGGTGATGCGCTCGAGGCCGGGATTCCACAAGGTGACGCGGAATTCGCGATCGAACACCAGGATGCCCTCGGTGCTGCTGCGGATGAGGAATTCGGAGAACTCCTTCTCGCGCCGCAACGCCTCCTCGGAGAGCTTGTTCGAGGTGACATCGAGATGCATCACCACCGCACCCGAGGCGCGGCCGAGCGCCAGGGGTGCCGCGATCAGGCGATACCAGCGGCGGAGCGCGCCCTGCTCGCAGGGATGGTCGATGCTGAACTGCTGCTGGCGGCCGGCGAGGACCGCGGTCAGCCCCTCGGCCACCGCCCGGCCGAGCTCGCCCCAGGAGGGCGCGGCGCAGTACTCGAAATAACTGTGGCCGAGCGGCGCCGGCGCGTCGATGCCGCTGGCGGCAGCGAATTCCTGCCAGCTGCGGCTTACCGACAGGATGCGGCCGTCGCGATCGAGCAGCGCCACATGCGCCGGCAGCGCGTCGAGGATCGCCGCCTGGCGCTCGGCAAGCTGGCGCAGCTCGCGCTCGCGTTCCTTGAGGCGCACTTCCGCCTGCTTGCGCTGCGTCGTGTCGCGCAGCACGCCGATCCAATGCGTGTACCAGCCGTTGGCATCGGCCACCGGCGCTACGTCGATCTCGGCCCAGAACTCGCTGCCGTCTTTGCGGTAGTTGATCATCTCGACCCGCGTCGGCTCCCAGCGCGCCACCGCCGCGCGCAGCCGTTCGACCGCCAGCGGATCGGTGCCGGGCCCCTGGAGGAATTCGGCGCTACGACCCAGCACCTCGTCCGCGGCATAGAGCGTCATCGCAGTGAAAGAGCGGTTGATGTAGACGATGCGCGGGGTTTCTCCCGCGCTCGGCGGCGCCTCGATGATCATCACCGCGTCGTTGGCGTTCAGCACGACCGACTGCAGCAGCGCGATGCGCTCCTCCGCACGCTTCCTCGCCAGCAGGTCGCGCACCTTGCCCGACAGGCTGTGGATGGTCTCCGCCACCAGGCTCATGTCGCGCGGCGGCCGGCGGAAGAGGAAGGTGAGGCCGAATTTCGCCCCGGCATTCTCGAAGGGAACGCAGAGCAGGCTGGTGAAGCGATGCTCGAGCGCGGTGCGCACCAGGGGCCGGCGCTCCGGCTCGAGCGCGCCGAGATCGGCGATGGCGATGAGGCGCTGATGCATCACGCAATCGCCGGTCACCGAATTGTCCTCGCGCATCGCGTAGCGGCGGACGAAGTCGAGATATCCCCCCGCCTCGCTGCCGGGGGCGGCGTACTCGGCCTCCAGCTCGCAATATGTGGCATGCGCGGCGAGTCCGTGGGCGAGCGCGCAATCGGCGCCGATCTGCTCGGCGATGAGGTGCAGACAGGTGCGGATCGCGGTCTTGAAATCCGGCGCCGCGAGCGCCGCCTCGGTGAGGTCGCCGAGCAGCCGCAGCCGCCTTTCGGCCAGGCTGCGCCAGCCGGTCTCGGCGGCGAGCTGCCGCCGCGCCGCGCGCAGCTCCAACTCGCTCATGACGATGCCGGCGAGCTGCGCCAGCGCGCCGGCATCCGCCTCGGCGCCGTCCGGACGCGGCGCGGGATCGACGACGCAGAGCGTGCCGATGCGGTGGCCGTCGCGGGTGATCAGCGGCGCGCCGGCGTAGAAGCCGATCCGGCCCAGACGGACGCCGGGATTATCCGCGAAGCGCGGATCGCGGCGGGCGTCGGCGATCGTCAGCACGCCCTCGCCGCGGATGGTGTGGTTGCAAATCGCCACATCGCGCGGCGTCTCGCCGAGATCGATGCCGATGCGCGACTTGAACCACTGGCGGTCGCGGTCGATGAAGCTGACCAGCGCCACCGGCGCGGAAAACAGGCGCTGCGCCAGCCGCGCCACGCGGTCGAAGGCTTCCTCGGGCTCGGTGTCGAGAATGTCGAGCCGATGGAGTGCGGCGAGTCTGGCTTCCTCGCTCTCCTCCGCCATCGCCGGCATCATTGCTGCGCCCCGCCTCCTTCGCCTGGCCCCCTTCGCCCGGACGCCGCGCCCGGGCCGAACGCGTGCCGCCGACACATTCAGTAGACCCCCGGTCGGTCATGACCTCCCGTCGCGCGACGACAGCATGCCGCGGCCTTGCCACCGCCCCATCTTGCCGCTCGGCGGGAATCTCGCGCGAGCTTACGCACACTTCCGGCGTCGGCGGAAGCAACACTTCCTGACGATAGCAGCGGCGTCGAGGCGGGACCACGCGTGCATTCGGACGGTTGCGCAACCCCGGGTTTCCATCGTGCCGGCCGTCCTCCCAGCGCGCACCGGGGGCGCCAAAAGGCGCGCGCCGCGTTTGACAAGTCTGGCATGCCAGATACAATATATTAGCACGCTAAAGAAAACGCTGAGAACGCTGAGGAGGAAGCCCGTGGCGACACCGAGACTCGATGTGAAGCCGATCGACACCCAGTCGAGCTTTCGCACACAGGCCTACCACGCCCTGAAGCAGGCCATCACCTCCGTCAACATCTATGCGCAGCCGCATGAGATCCGTCTCGACGAGCGGCAATTGTCGCAGGATCTCGGCGTCTCGCGCACCCCCATCCGCGAAGCAATGACGCTCCTGGAACAGGAGGGCTTTGTCAAGACGCTGCCGCGGCGCGGCATTTTCGTGGTGCGCAAGACCAAGCGCGAGATCATCGAGATGATCCAAGTCTGGGCGGCCCTGGAAAGTCTGGCGGCACGCCTCATTACGCTCCGGTGCCGAGACGAGGACGTCGCCTCGCTGCGCCATATCTTCGACGAGTTCCAGGGCGAGGGCCATTCTCCCGAAGGTCAACTCGACGAATATTCCGATGCCAACATCAAGTTCCATCAATCGATCATCAAGCTCAGCGGCAACACCTGCATCGCGGAGATGACCGAGAACCTGTTCATCCATGTCCGCGCCATCCGCCAGATGACCATCGGCCAGGAGGATCGCGCCGCCCGCTCGATCGTCGACCATCTCAACATCATCGAGGCGCTGGAGCGGCGCGACACCGAGGTCGCCGAGCGGCTGGCACGCCAGCACACGCTGGATCTCGCCGCCCATGTCGAGCGGCACTGCAACTTCCTGAGCTGAACAATCAAGCGACCGGGGAGGGACGGCAGCCTTGATGACGCAAGCCACGACGCTCGAAGAGCAGGCGAGAATTACGGCGGACGGGATGCGGGAGCTGACCGACGGCTTCCACCTCGTCATCGACGCGCTCAAGCTCAACGGCCTGACCACGATCTACGGCGTGCCCGGCATCCCGATCACGGATTTAGGCCGCATGGCGCAGGCCGCGGGCATCCGCGTGCTCTCATTCCGCCATGAGCAGAATGCCGGCTACGCGGCCGCCATCGCCGGCTTTCTGACCAAGAAGCCCGGCGTCTGCCTCACGGTGTCGGCGCCCGGCTTCCTCAATGGTCTGACGGCCCTGGCTCACGCCACGACCAACTGTTTCCCGATGATCCTGATCTCGGGCTCGTCCGAGCGGGAGGTCGTCGACCTGCAGCAGGGCGACTATGAGGAGCTGGACCAGCTCGCCATCGCCAAGCCGCTGTGCAAGGCGGCGTTCCGCGTGCTGCATGCCGCCGACATCGGCATCGGCCTTGCGCGCGCGATCCGCGCCGCCGTCTCGGGGCGGCCGGGCGGCGTCTATCTCGACCTGCCGGCCAAGCTGTTCAGCCAGGTCATGAATGCCGCCGCCGGCAAGAAGTCGCTGGTCAAGGTCATCGACGCGGCGCCGGCCCAGATCCCGTCGCCGGCCGCCATCAAGCGCGCGCTGAATGTCCTCAAATCCGCCAAGCGGCCCCTGATCATCCTCGGCAAGGGGGCGGCCTATGCGCAGGCCGATGACGCGATCAGGATGCTGGTCGAGAAGAGCGGCATTCCCTTCTTGCCGATGAGCATGGCCAAGGGCCTGCTGCCCGATACGCATCCGCAATGCGCCGGCGCCGCGCGCTCGATCGTATTGAAGGAATCCGACGTCGTGATGCTGATCGGCGCCCGCCTCAACTGGCTCTTGTCGCACGGCAAGGGCAAGACCTGGGGCGAGGGCCGGAAGAAGTTCATCCAGATCGACATCGAGCCCAGGGAAATGGACAGCAACGTCGAAATCGCCGCTCCGGTCGTGGGCGATATCGGCTCCTGCGTCGCCGCCCTGATCGAGGGCATGGGTGGCACCTGGCCGGCGCCGCCGGCCGCGTGGACCAAGGCCGTCACGACGAAGCGCGAGGAAAACGTCGCCAAGATGGCGCCGCGCCTGATGAACAACAACTCGCCGATGGACTATCACGGCGCGCTGGGTGTTTTGCGTACCATCATCAAGGAGCGGCCGGACGCGATCCTCGTCAACGAAGGCGCCAACACGCTCGACCTCGCGCGCGGTGTCATCGACATGTATAAGCCGCGCCGGCGCCTGGATGTCGGTACCTGGGGCGTGATGGGCATCGGCATGGGCCAGGCCATCGCCGCGGCCGTCGAAACCGGCAAGCCCGTGCTCGCAGTCGAAGGCGACAGCGCTTTCGGCTTCTGCGGCATGGAGGTGGAGACGATCTGCCGGTACGATCTGCCGGTCTGCGTCGTCGTCTTCAACAATGGCGGGATCTACCGCGGAACCGACGTCAATCCCGGCGGATCGGATCCTGCGACGACGGTCTTCGTCAGAGGCGCACGCTACGACAAGATCATCGAAGCGTTCGGCGGCGTCGGCGTGCAAGCGGAAACGCCCGACGAGCTGAAGCGGGCCGTCGACGTGGCCATGGATTCGGGCAAACCCACCCTCATCAACGCGGTGATCGATCCGGCTGCGGGCAGCGAAAGCGGCCGTATCGGCAACCTCAACCCGCAAAGCGTGCTGCGCGAGAAATAGAACGTCTTCGGGCCTGCGGCGCAGCACGAGGCGGTGGCGGCCGACGAGGAAACACAGGGACGCGACGACGGAATTTCGGAGAGGAAAATGGGCAAGGCACTCGAAGGCGTCAAGATTCTCGACTTCACCCATGTCCAATCGGGGCCGACCTGCACGCAGCTGCTGGCCTGGTTCGGCGCCGATGTCATCAAGGTGGAGCGGCCGGGCGAAGGCGACATCACCCGCGGGCAGTTGCGCGACATCCCCGATGTCGACAGCCTCTATTTCACCATGCTCAACCACAACAAGCGTTCGATCACACTCGACGCCAAGAACGCCAAGGGCAAGCAGGTGCTCGAGGCGCTGGTCCGGCATTGCGACGTGCTGGTGGAGAATTTTGCCCCCGGCGTGCTCGACCGCATGGGCTTCTCCTGGGAGCGCATCCAGCAGCTCAACCCGCGCATGATCGTCGCCTCGGTGAAGGGCTTCGGCCCCGGCCCCTACGAGGATTGCAAGGTCTACGAGAACGTCGCGCAATGCGCCGGCGGCGCCGCCTCCACCACCGGTTTCGACGACGGGCCGCCGCTGGTCACCGGCGCGCAGATCGGCGACAGCGGCACCGGCCTGCATCTCGCCCTCGGCATCGTCACCGCGCTCTTCCAGCGCGCCACCACCGGCACGGGACAGCGCGTGCTCTGCGCCATGCAGGACGGCGTGCTCAATCTCTGCCGCGTCAAGCTGCGCGACCAGCAGCGCCTCGAGCGCAACGGCAAGCTGACGGAATATCCGCAGTATCCGCACGGCGCCTTCGGCGAGGCGGTGCCGCGCGCCGGCAACGCCTCGGGCGGCGGCCAGCCCGGCTGGATCCTGAAATGCAAGGGCTGGGAGACCGATCCCAACGCCTACATCTATTTCATCACCCAGGCGCCGGTGTGGGAGGCGATCTGCAAGGTCATCGGCAAGGAGGAGTGGATCACCCATCCCGACTACGCCAAGCCGGCGCAGCGCCTGCCGCGCCTCAAGGAGATCTTCGACGCGATCGAGCGCTGGACCATGACCAAGACCAAGTTCGAGGCCATGGACATCCTCAACAACTACGACATTCCCTGCGGCCCGATCCTGTCGATGAAGGAACTCGCCTACGAGCCGTCGCTGCGCGAGACCGGCACCGTGGTCGAGGTCGATCATCCCAAGCGCGGCAAGTATCTCACCGTCGGCAATCCGATCAAGCTCTCGGCGAGCCCGAGCGACGTCAAGCGCTCGCCGCTGCTGGGCGAGCATACCGATGAGATCCTGGCGGAGCTCGGCTTCGGCAGCGAGCAGATCGCCGCCATGCGCGCCGAAAAGGCGGTCTAGCCGCCGGAATGACTAACGTCCGAGGCGCCGCGCGAGACCATCCCCCATCACCCTCCCGTTGCGCGGGGCCCTCCCTCTCCGCCCCGGGGCGGAGCGGGTTGGGGTGAGACGGGGCGGGTAGGCAGGGGCGAACGGCGTCGACAACGAATTTGCGGGAGGGCTTTTTGATGGCGCATGACAAGGCGACGGTGCGCACGGTTCTCGACAAGGCCAGGTCCGACGGGCGAGACGCGCTCACCGCGCCCGAGGGCAAGCTGGTGTGCGACGCCTATGGCATCGCCGTGCCCGAGGAGGGGGTCGCCGGCTCGGCCGCGGCGGCGGCGACGCTCGGCCAGGCCATGGGCTTCCCGGTGGTGATGAAGATCGTCTCGCCGGACATCCTGCACAAGACCGAGGCGGGCGGCGTCATGGTCGGCGTCAAGAGCGCGGCCGAGGCCGAGAAGGCCTATGAGACGATCCTCGCCAATGCGAGGAAGTACAAGGCCGCGGCCAGGATCGACGGCGTCCAGGTGCAGCAGATGCTGCAGGGCGGGCAGGAGGTCATCGTCGGCGCGGTCACCGATCCCAGCTTCGGCAAGCTCGTCGCCTTCGGCATGGGCGGCGTGCTGGTCGAGGTGCTGAAGGACATCACCTTCCGCCTCGCGCCCGCCAGCCAGGAAGACGCGCTCTCGATGCTCGACGGCATCAAGGCCGGCGACATCCTGAAGGGCGTGCGCGGCGGCGAGCCGGTGAGCCGCGAGGCGCTGGCGACGCTCATCCGCAACGTCTCCGAACTGGTTGGCGACTTCCCGGAGATCGCCGAGCTCGATCTCAACCCGGTCTTCGCCAGCCGGAACGGCGCCATCGCCGCCGATGTGCGCATCGTGCTCGACTGGAACCCGCCGCCGCAGCGCTACCGCCCGAGCCAGCAGGAGATCGTGCGCCAGATGAACCGCATCATGCGCCCGGACTCCGTGGCGGTGATCGGTGCCTCGGCCGAGGATGGCAAGATCGGCAATTCGGTGATGAAGAACCTGATCAACGGCGGTTATGCCGGCAAGATCTATCCGATCCATCCCAAGGCGGCCGAAATCATGGGGCGCAAGGCCTACGCCTCGGTCAAGGACGTGCCCGGCGATATCGACGTCGCGGTCTTCGCCATCCCGGCCAAGTTCGTGGCGTCGGCGCTGGCCGAATGCGGCGAGAAGAAGGTCTCGGGCGCAGTGCTGATCCCCTCGGGCTTCGCCGAGACCGGCAATGTCGAGGGCCAGAAGGAGATCCAGGAGATCGGCCGGAACTACGGCATCCGGCTGATGGGCCCCAACATCTACGGCTACTACTACACGCCGCGCAATCTCTGCGCCACCTTCTGCACGCCCTACGGCTACAAGGGCCATGCGGCGCTGTCCTCGCAATCGGGCGGCATCGGCATGGCGATCATCGGCTTCTCGCGCTCGGCCAAGATGGGCGTATCGGCGATCGTCGGGCTCGGCAATAAATCCGACCTCGACGAGGACGATCTCCTCACCTTCTTCGAGCAGGACGACGACACCCACGTCATCGCCATGCATTGCGAGGATCTGAAGGACGGCCGCTCCTTTGCCGAGGTGGCGCAGCGCGTTTCGAAGAAGAAGCCGGTGATCATGCTCAAGGCCGGCCGCACCGCGCTCGGCGCGCGCGCGGCGAGCTCGCATACCGGCGCGCTTGCCGGCAACGACAAGATCTATGACGACGTGCTGCGCCAGTCCGGCGTCATCCGCGCCCCCGGCCTGCGCGACATGCTCGATTATGCCCGCGCGCTGCAGAAGCTGCCGACGCCCAAGGGCGAGAACGTCGTCATCATCACCGGCGCCGGCGGCTCGGGCGTGCTGCTGTCCGATGCCTGCGTCGACAACGGTCTGTCGCTGATGAGGATGCCGCCCGATCTCGACCAGGCCTTCCGCAAGTTCATCCCGCCCTTCGGCGCCGCCGGCAACCCGGTCGACATCACGGGCGGCGAGCCGCCCAAGACCTATCAGAACACCATCCGCCTCGGCCTCGAGGACGAGCGCATCCACGCCCTCATCCTGGGCTACTGGCATACCATCATCACGCCGCCGATGGTGTTCGCGCGCCTCGTCGTCGAAGTGGTCGAGGAGATGAAGGCGAAGGGCATCGAGAAGCCGATCGTCGCCTCGCTCGCCGGCGACGTAGAGGTCGAGGCGGCGGCCGAGCATCTCTACGATCACGGCATCCCGGCCTACGCCTATTCGACCGAGATCCCGGTGGCCGTGCTCGGCGCCAAGTACAAATGGGCGCGCGGCGCGGGGCTGGTGCGCTAGCGGCGCTCGCCGTCTAGCCGCAGGAGCGGGCGGGCGCTATGCTCGCCCGCGTCAAGCCGAAGGTCGGGGCGCGTCATGAATATTCACGAGTACCAAGCCAAGAGCCTGTTGCATAAATTCGGCGTCGCGGTGCCCAAGGGCGGCGTCGCCTATACGCCGCAAGAGGCGGAGAAGGTGGCCCGCAGCCTGCCGGGCGCGGTCTACGTCGTGAAGTCGCAGATCCATGCCGGGGGCCGCGGCGCCGGGCGCTTCAAGGACGACCCCAAAGGCAAGGGCGGGGTGCGCGTCGTCAAGTCGCCCGAGGATGTCGCGGCGAACGCGGCGGCGATGCTCGGCCATGTCCTCGTCACCAAGCAGACCGGGCTCAAGGGCCGCGAGGTCAAGCGCGTCTACGTCGAGGAAGGTTGCGACATCAAGCGCGAGCTCTATCTCGGCATGCTGGTCGACCGCAAGACGTCGCGGGTGACCGTGATGGCCTCGACCGAAGGCGGCATGGAGATCGAGGAGGTGGCGGCCAGCCATCCCGAGAAGATCCTGCGCGTGGCGATCGATCCCGCCAGCGGCATGCAGGGCTTCCATGCGAGGAAGCTCGCCTTTGGATTGGGCCTCGAGGGCAAGCAGGTCGGCGCCGCCACCCGCTTCATGCTCGGCATGTACCAGGCTTTCATGAGCCTCGACGCCTCGGTGGTCGAGATCAATCCGCTGGTGGTCACCGGCGCCGGCGAGGTGCTGGCGCTCGATGCCAAGATGAACTTCGACGACAACGCGCTCTTCCGCCACAAGGAGGTTGAGGAGATGCGCGACGAGGCGGAGGAGGATCCGACCGAGCTGGAGGCGGCCAAGCACTCGCTCAACTACGTCAAGCTCGACGGCAATATCGGCTGCATGGTCAACGGCGCCGGCCTCGCCATGGCGACCATGGACATCATCAAGCTCTATGGCGGCGACCCCGCCAACTTCCTCGATGTCGGCGGCGGTGCCACCAAGGAGCGCGTCACCACCGCCTTCAAGCTCATCCTCAGCGATCCCAATGTCGAGGGCATCCTGGTCAACATCTTCGGCGGCATCATGCGCTGCGACGTCATCGCCGAGGGGGTGGTCGCGGCGGCCCGGGAGGTCAGCCTGCACGTCCCGCTGGTCGTCCGCCTGGAGGGCACCAACGTCAGCCTCGGGAAGAAGATTCTTGCCGAATCCGGCCTGCCCATCCGCTCGGCCGAAAATCTCGCCGACGCCGCCGAAAAGGTGGTAACGGCGGTCAAGGAGGCCGCGTGATGCCGGTTCTTGTCGGGTCAGCGACCAAGGTCATCTGCCAGGGCTTCACCGGCTCGCAGGGCACCTTCCACTCCGAACAGGCGATGGCCTACGGCACCAGGATGATGGGCGGGACCTCGCCGGGGAAGGGCGGCACCACCCATCTCGACCTGCCGGTCTTCGACACGGTCGGCGAGGCGGTCGCCCGGACCGGCGCCGACGCCTCGGTCATCTACGTGCCGCCGCCCTTCGCCGCCGATGCCATTCTTGAGGCGGTGGATGCCGGCCTGCCGCTGGTCGTCTGCATCACCGAGGGCATTCCGGTCCTCGACATGGTGATGGTGAAGCGGGCGCTGGCCGGCTCGCGCACCCGCCTCATCGGTCCCAATTGCCCGGGCGTCATCACGCCCGGGCAATGCAAGATCGGCATCATGCCCGGCCACATCCATGCGCCGGGCGCCATCGGCATCGTGTCGCGCTCGGGCACGCTGACCTACGAGGCGGTGGCGCAGACGACGGCCGCCGGGCTCGGCCAGTCGACCTGCATCGGCATCGGCGGCGACCCGGTCAACGGCACCAATTTCATCGACTGCCTGGAGATGTTTCTTGCCGACGAGGCGACCCGGGGCATCGTCATGATCGGCGAGATCGGCGGCTCGGCGGAAGAGGAAGCCGCCGAGTTCCTACGCCGCAGCCCGGTCAAGAAGCCGGTCGTCGGCTTCATCGCCGGGATGACCGCGCCGCCCGGCCGGCGCATGGGCCATGCCGGCGCCATAATCGCCGGCGGCAAGGGCACGGCCGGCGACAAGATCGAGGCAATGAAACGTGCCGGAATCGTCGTCGCCGCCTCGCCGGCCACCCTCGGCAGCACCATGGCCGAGGTGATGAAGGGCAAGCGCTGAGCCCGCCACCGGCCCCGCGTCATGGGCGCGCCGAAGCGCAGGCGATAGACGGCAAGGCCGAGCCATTCGTGGAGGGCGGCTGAGGACTGCGCGAGCGAGCGGGCTTCCGGTAGCCAGGCGCGCAGGGTCCATGGCGAGACCGCGACGGTGAAGAGGGTCGGGGCCGGGACGACCGCGAGCCCGGCGGCGGCGAAGGCGAGGCTGGCCCGCGCCATGTGCCAGGCATGGGTAACGAGGATGACCCGCCCGATTCCCGCCTGCCGCAGGATCGTCGCGCTGAGCGCGGCGTTCTCTGCGGTCGTCCGCGAGGCGGTCTCCAGCCAGCGCGCCTGCACGCCGAAATCCCGGTTGAGGGTCTCTTCCATGGTGACGGCGAGTGGCCGCTCGTAGCGGCCCGGCGCACCGCCCGTCAGCAGCAGCGGCAGCCCGGTCTGCCGGGCAAGGCGCGCGGCGTAGCGCAGCCTTTCGAGCGTCGCTCCGCCGATGGTGTCGGTGCCGTACTCCGGCGTTCGAGGAAAGGCGTCGGCAGCCAGGACGACGATCGCCCCGGCGCCGCCGGTGCGGTGCGGATCGAGCGGCGCTGCCGGATCGAGCGCGCCGAGGAGCCGCGTTGCGACGACCGGCGTCGCCAGCAGGTAGAGCGCGAGAATCGCCGCGCCCCGGATCGCCCGGGCCGACCTGGGCTGCGTGGGCGCGAGCACCAGCCCGAGGAGATAGAGCAAAAGCAGCCCGCCCGGCGGCAGAACCAGGAACTCGGCGGCGGTCCTGAGATCGGGCATGGCGGCATCGATGCCGGAGCAGGGGCGGGCGTCGGCGTGGGAAACTCAAAGGATCTTGCCGTCGAGCAGGGCCTCGCCGGCCGCGGCATCGATTTCCAGGACCCAGAGATCGGGATCGCGTCCCGCCTGGCGGGCGATGTAGGCATCGGCTGCCGCCTCGTCGACCGGCTCGGAACCGGTGCCGCGCAGCCAGACCAGTTCGCCGGCCTCGCCGCGCGCCTGGGCCAGCACCGTGCAACCCGCCGCGCGGCGGTTGAGCTTGAGGAGGATGGCACCGGAATCCGCGTCGCCCTTGCGCAGCACATAGGCCGACACCGCCGCGCCGTCGCAGCGGCGGATCAGCGCCTGGATCCAGATGCCCGATCTGAGCCGCGGTTCCATGCTCGAGGGCCTCGGCCGCTGGGCCGCCCCAGCCGAAGGCGGTAGCGTTAACCTAACCGAAATGGACCCGGATGGATACTCCGCCGACGGCGCATGCGGCACGGGGGCCGCTCGTGGAACGGCCCCAGCGGCGGATGGAAACGGATCCTCGGCGAGGCGGGGCGCAAGCAGCGATGGTCTTCGGAAGGTGGTGGGCGGCTGCGCCAGAGATCTCCAGCCAGCAAGCGCGGGATCTCGCCTTCGAGCTGGTCGGACGCTTCGGCGAACGCTCCACCGCGGTCGCCCAGTACCAGGCGCTGAAGGCGCGGGAAGCGGGCGACGGCATGGCGATGCGGGCATGGCGCTGGATCGCCGGGGTTACCCTCGATATCCTGCGCAGCGAGCCTGGGGACCTGGCGGGCCAGGAGGCCGGCGCCGGCGACTGAATGCGGCGCGGCAAGGCGACCCGGGTGCCCTCGATAAAACTCCGAGAAAACGCCGGGAAACGATGAGCGCCAGCCGTGCCGATGCCGCCGCCGCATTGCTGATCGAGGCAAGGCGGAGCGGCGTGCCGCTTGCCGGGTTTCCCGAGGCCTGCCGGCCGCGCGATGCCGAGGAGGCCTATGCCGTTCAGGATGCGGTGCTGCGCCGGCGCGGCCGGGCCGGCGCCTGGAAGGTCGGCGCTTCGGCGCCGGCGGCGGCCGCGAGCTTCGCCCCGATCGGCCGCCTTGCCGAGTCGCCGGCCATGCTGCAATCCGGCTCCCTGCGCCTCTTCGGCATCGAGGCCGAACTCGCCTTCCGCCTGGGCCGCGACCTGCCGCCGATCGATCGGCCCTATGTCCGCGCCGATATCGCGGCGGCGCTGGCCGCCCTCCATCCGGTCGTCGAGGTCCTCGACTCGCGCTTCGTCGACCGGCTACGCGTCGACGAGGCGGCGCGTCTGGCCGACGATCTCAGCAATTTCGCCCTGGTCGTCGGGCCGGCGGTGCCGGACTGGCCGGGCCGCGCGGTCGATCTCGTCGCGCCGGCCCTCGCCGTCGCCATCGACGGCGCGGCGGTCGCCGAGGGCGGCGGCAACGCCGCCGGCGATCCGCTCCGCCTGATGGCCGAGCTCGCCAATCATTGTGCCGGGCGCGGCGGCGGGCTGCGGCGCGGCGACCTCGTCACCACCGGGTCGCTGAGCGGCCTCGTCCTTGCCCATGCCGGCGCTGCCGTCGTGGCCGATTTCGGGCCACTCGGCACG
>DAHUYF010000054.1 GCA_027315365.1 Rhodospirillales bacterium
GCGCCCATACGATTTTCGGCGACATCGCGGCGGAGAAGGCCGAGACGGAGGCACAGCGCCTGCGCCGGCGCAACCTGGCCGCCGACGCGATCACGCTCTGTGTAGCAGAATTTCGACGCGGGAGTATGGCATGATCTCTAGCTCGGATCCCAAGACGATGCGGAGTTGGATCGCCGATCTGGAAGCGGTCGGCGAACTGATCCGGATCGACAAGCCGGTCGATCCCGTGACCCAGATGGGCGCTTTGCTCTATCAATCGCGCGAAAAGGCGCTGCTCTTCGAGAACCTGCCGCATGGTTGGCGGTCGCTCGGACAGGCGCCGGCCAATGTACGTCACGCCGCGATCGCCTTCGGTGCCACCGAAGAAACCCTGGTGCCGACAGTCGCGGCGCGTATGGGCAAGCTGATCAAGCCGGTCATGGTCACCGATGCGCCGGTAAAGGAAAGACGCTTCAGGCGCGGAGAATTCGACCTCACCCACCTGCCCGTACACAAAGCGGGCGTGAAGGACGCGGGTCCGGTCATCGGCTCGGGCCTGGTGGTCACCAAAGACCCAGACACCGGCCAGCGCAACGTCAGTTTCCATCGCCTGCAAATCAAGGGACCGGACAAGTCCGGCATCCTCCTCTACCCGCGGCACACCTGGAAGAACTACCTAAAATACCAGGAACGTAACGAACCGATGCCGGTGGCCATTTTCATCGGCCATCATCCGCTTTATTACGCCGCGGCGGCGACCACCGCGGCTTATGGCCTTGACGAGTTCGAGATCGCCGGCGGGTATCTCGACGAAGCGGTGCGCCTGGTCAAATGCGACACTGTCGATATCGAGGTTCCGGCCGACGCCGAACTGGTGCTTGAGGGCCATATCCCGCCCCATTACCGCGAAGAAGAAGGCCCGTTTTCCGAGTTCCAGGACTATTACGTTACCGGCACCGGCAAGAACCCGGTGGTCGAATACCAACACATGACCTGCCGCAACGATGCTATTTTCAAGAACCTGCAGAATGGGTCGGAAATGGAAGGCTGTGTCTTCCACAAGATCCCGATGAGCGCCGCGATTTTCCGCCGCCTCAAGGACGTTGGCGGCGGCCCCAATCTGCACAACGTCATGGTACTTCCGGGGATTTTCGCTGTGGTCGTGCAGATGACGCCGCGCGCTTATGGCGAGGCAAAGAACCTGCTGTTGGCCGCCCTTTCGTCGGAATACCAGCATCCCAAGGTAGCCATCGCCGTCGATGCCGACGTCGATATCTTCAACCATTCCGAAGTGCTGTGGGCATTGGCGACCCGCGTCGACCCGGACAAGGACGTGGTCATCATTCCCGGCACGCACAACCACGCAATGGATGCCAGCCTCGCCGAATTGGGAGGACCCGGAACCATCCTGTGGCAACGCTTCGGCTCGAAGATGCTGATCGACGCGACCAAGCCGCCACCGGCCGACGCCGTGGCCCATGCGGCGTTGGAGAGAATCCGCCCCGCCAATCCCGAACTGCGGCTGGAGGACTTCGCCGCGGCGAAGTCATTGCCGCTGGTAAAGGCTTTGCCCGAGCGGTTCTTCGGCTCGAAAGCGCTGAAAGGCAAATAGGGCGTCCACAAATGGCCCATTCCGGTTTCCCAGTTCAGTGCGTCACGGCTCAAGGAGGGCGAGGAGCGAGGCGAAAGAGGCGGCGTGGACGCTGTTGATGAGGTGCCTGGGCTTATTGCTGATCGATCCGACAACTTGGCTGTCGGCTAACCAACGACCTGCCAGGATCGGATGCGATCCGAGACGGTGATGCGGAGGTTGCACAAGGTCCCCTTCTCCCGGTGGTTCCGGAGCAAGCCGCGGTCGCCCCGGAGCGCACGCGACGCGTTGTCGACCAACCAGACCTGATCGGCCGCGCCATCAATTAAAGAGCAGCCTACTCACGGAAGTCACGTTCATGCGCCCGGCAGCCTGACCATGCCGGGGGAAATCGCCAAGCCGACGAATAGCCACGACGTCCTGGACCTCTGCAAAAAAGGTTGACGGCAGACAAATCGGGGAGCGGTCGAGGCGGCATCGGAATAAAAAGAGCAGGAGCTATCTTCGAATAAACAATGCATGCTGGGAGGTAATGGGCAGATGGAAAAGATGGAGGCGGCGGAGCGTAAATGTTTTTCTGTAGAAGAGATTAAGCCTAAATTCGCGATCGACATCTCAACGTTGATCGATTCTCGGCGCCTCAGCAGTCTTCAATTCAGAGTCATCGCCATTTGCGGATCGGTGATGCTGGTCGACGGATACAATACGCAAATCATCGGCTACATCGCGCCGTTGATTGCAAAAGAATGGGGTATGCCCCGAAGCGCCTTGGGCCCAATTTTTTCGCTTGGCTTGGCTGGCCTGATGGTCGGTTATCTGATTTTCGCGCCATTTTCCGATAAAGTTGGGCACAAGCGCGTCCTGATCGCCTGTGTATTGGGCTTCTCGCTGTGTAGCTTTCTGGCAGTGACCGCTACTGACGTCACGCAGATGGGCGTGTTTCGTTTCCTGACCGGCATGGGATTGGGCGGAGCCACGCCGAGCGCGGTTGCCCTTACAAGCGAATACAGCCCAAAGCGGATTCGGGCCACCGCGGTGCTTATCATTTACTGCGGTTTCTCGTTCGGATTCATTGTCGCGGGGGCGGTCGCCGCGCAGTTGGCCCCCGTTTATGGTTGGCACGCTCTGTTGTGGGGCGGCGGCATCGTGCCGCTCTTGCTGACGATCGTGCTGCCCTTCGCCCTGCCTGAGTCGTTGGGCTACATGGTGGCCAAGCGGTTCAGGCCGGTACGGATCATCAAAATCATCCGCCATCTTGCGCCCGACCTGAAGGTTGATGACCGTGCCTCCTTTAGGTTCGGTGATGGGAAGCCAAACGCCGTTCCGTTCTTCGTCGTCTTAGAACGCCACCGTGCAGCAGGCACACTGCTGATTTGGATCGCCTTCTTCATGAATCTCGGAATCTTCTATGCTTTGCAAAGCTGGCTTCCGACGATCCTGACCAACGGTGGATATTCTATGGGCAATGTTGCCACGGTGACCGGTCTCACCACGGCCGGTGGCATCATTGCCGTATTCGTCGTAGGGCCGCTGATGGACCGCCGTAATCCTTACACAGCAGTGGCAAGCCTGTTTTTTGGCGGGTCTGTGTTGGTCGCCTTCCTTGGGGCGGCGCTGACATCGCCGCTGCCGCTGCTGATGCTGATTGCCTTCAGCGCCGGCTTTTGCGTCAGCGGCGGACAGAAGAGCGGCATAGCCCTATCCGCCCTGTTCTACCCGGGCAGCATCCGTTCCACGGGCGTCGGTTGGGCCCTCGGCGTGAGCCGGTTGGGCGGAATTTTCGGACCGCTGTCATTCGGCTGGCTGCTCGACCAAGGATGGCCGCCTGCCACCGTCTTTCTGGCCGGAGGGGTGCCCATGCTTATTGCCGCCGCTGCGGTTTTCGTGATGGGGCGCATGTACCCACCGATCCCCGGTGGCGCGCCGAACGACATCTGATCCGATCTTGGATACCATCAAGAGCGGCGATGCTGAAGCGGCGATGCTGACGCCGTTCGGTGCCGCTGGAGCGAACTCTTCGGCATCCGTCGCGAAGGTCTTCGCTGCGGCAGCGCAGTCAGCCCGAGCGCCGTGGCCGGAACGTGGTCTTGTGTCCAAATCCCTTGGTGTTGTCGATGAAGGTCACCTGGTCGGCAGTCAGCCGGTAAACCGTCGCCTTGTGAACGGCTTCGGCCAGTTTGAGCGGCCCTTCGAAGAGCCGGGCGAGAAAGCTGTAACGGCCGGTCAACTGGGCTAGGCCAGCGGCGATTTCTAGCGCGCTGGAGAGGCGTTGCGCGAAACCGTGAATCTGTACGCCGCGAATGTCCCCAAAATCCTGGTAATCGGCGGCGATCGTCACTGCCACGCGCGCCTCAGTCATAGCGTCGATATGCCGTGAATGGCGGGAGCAGGGATCGGAGAGCCAGTAGAGGTCGAAGCCGTCATGTGCGTAGAAGAGCGAGACCGCATGGGGCTGGCCGTCGCCGCAAGTAGCTAGGGTGCAGACATGCAAGGATGCGATCAGCCCGAGGGCCTCGAGCCGAACTTCTTCGTTGAGCCTGTGTTCGGTCATGGCGTCATCTCCTCATCGACATCGGCTGCAAGGATGCGGCTAGGATTGCTCCTCCGTCGGGGCGAGAGGCGCCAACCGACCGTCCCAGCGACGCGCGAAGTCGGCGGGTAGGCCGAACTGGTCGAGAACCCGCGCCACGATGTGATCGACGATGTCGTCGATGGTCCGCGGGTGATTGTAGAACGCCGGCAATGGGGGAAGGATGGTCACCCCCATCCGCGCGAGCTTAAGCATGTTTTCCAGATGCAGCTCGCTGAAGGGGGTTTCGCGGGCGACCAGCACCAGCCGACGGCGCTCCTTGAGCACCACGTCAGCGGCGCGATGCACCAAGTGGTCGCCGGTTCCCTGGGCGATCGACGCCAAGCTGCGCATCGAGCAGGGTATGATGACCATGCCCTCAGTCAGGAACGAGCCGGAGGAAATAGCCGCTCCCATGTCCTCTGAAGCGTAGTTTACGCTTGCCAGCTCCCGGATTTGCCGGACCGCCATGCCAGTTTCATGCGCGATGGTGTTCTGCGCCCATTTGCTGACGACCAGATGAGTTTCCACGTCCGATGCTCGCAGCGCTTCCAGCAGGCGAATACCGAAGATGGCGCCCGTCGCACCTGTCATACCAACGATCAGACGTTTCATAGTTCCTCCAGGGCTCGTTCTTCGCCAGATAATGGACAGTTCACGCGCGCAATGCCTCTGGCCCTATAGGCAATTGGCCGGAATCGCCCGAAAATTACACCCTTTCGATACTCTCTACCCGTCGAGCGGCTTGCGCAATGCGCGAGCGAGATCGGCCGCGCTCCAGACCGCCACCGCCGCGCCGTCATTCGCGGCCTCACCAAGTAGTCGAAGACTTGGAGCCGAGGGACGACGACTGTTCGCAACGGACCGTTGTTTCCCGACCACCGGCACGGATTCGCCATGCCGCGGAGTTTCGGCCACAGGCGTTTCGATGGTCGTGTCTTGGTCGGTCACGGCTCGTGGTGGCCAGGAAGGTACAGTTATTGATAGCGCCCTCTTCCGACATGATATCGACGCAGCCGGCCAGCGCGCCGTGCGACCAAGGAACGTCGAAGCACATCAGCGGAACCAATATCAGGCTGACGCCACCGATGAGTCGGCTATAGGAACAATTGATCGGCCCGCGCGCCTGTTTCGACGTGCCTGGTTCGACCGGTCTATTGCCACGCTGCGCAGCAGATGCGGGAATATGCTGCCCCCGGCGCCGGTTTCGTCGTCCCTGGCGTCGGCTCCAGCACCGCGCTGCCCATCCGCCGCATAAGCCGCTGCATCCGCTTACGGTTGACCGGTCACCCTTCCGCCCGGCGCCGCTATCCGCCGCGAGCCGAGGAATGGCTAAGTCGGTCACGGATTGATCTGGATCAAGCAAGCCTTTGCCGGCTTGTGGTAAAAAACCCAAGCTTGGAGGGCTGTTTATTTGACAGGGCAACGGGAGGTATTAAGACTATGTCCGAGACTCCGAGCGTACTCCGCAAGCTCACCCTCGATGATCTACACGCCGCTGCCGAGCGGCTAAAAAACTGGGGCAAATGGGGCCCCGACGACGAGATTGGGACGCTCAACTATACCACCGCCGAGGACATCGTCGCCGCCGCGCGTTTGGTGCGGAAGGGCAAGGTGATGTCGCTGGCGCTAGCTTATGACGAGAACGGACCGCAGGGCGCCAAGGGCAATTATGGTGCAATCGGGCGCTTCAACCCGATCCACGTCATGCTGCGCGCCGGCACCGACGCCTATTCCGGCGTGCTCGACCACCGCAAGATTCGGGGCGCCGACGATATCATCATCATGCCCACGCAATGCGGCACACAATGGGACGGCCTCGGTCACATCTTCTATGGCGACAAGATGTGGAACGGCCGCGACTGTCGAACGGTAACCAGTTTTGGCGCGCAGAAGTGCGGCATCGAAAAGACGCGTGACAGGATGGTGGGGCGCGGCGTGCTGCTCGACATCCCGCGGATGCTCGATATGGACTGGCTTCCCGATGGGTTCGGAATCGGACCGGAAATTCTCGAACAGGCGGAAAAGCAGTTTGGCGTGACCGTGGGGCGCGGAGACTTTCTTTTGGTGCGCACAGGCCACATCGAGGCGAAGCTCATGGCAAAAACCTGGGATGGCTATGCCGGCGGCGATGCCCCAGGGCTTGCGTTCGAGACGCTCGACTGGCTCCAATCGAGGGAAGTTGCCGGAATTGTCACGGACACGTGGGGCGTCGAGGTCCGTCCCAATCAGACCACCGATGCCGCTCAACCCTGGCACTGGATCGCGATTCCGATCATGGGGCTTTCCGTGGGCGAGATATTTCACCTCGCCGAACTCTCGCAGGATTGCGCAGCCGACAAGAGATACGAGTTCATGTTCGTGGCTCCGGCTCTTCCCATTACCGGAGCGGTGGGATCGCCCGTCAATCCCTTGGCAATCAAGTAACCCTTGTTTGGAACTGCCAACCGCAATTTCAGTTGCCGAGCCGACAGGGGAGGAAGACGAGATGGCGAAGCTCACCGGTGCGGAAGCCCTGGCGGATATGCTGCAGGGCTATGGCGTCACCCACTTCTTCTTCGTTCCTGCGATCCTGCGCCGCACTTTTCGTGAAATGGAGCGGCGGACCAGAATTCAGCCTGTCTTGACCCATGGCGAAAAGGCTGCGGCCTATATGGCAGATGGGTATGCTCGGTCATGCGGGAGGCCGGGCGTCTGTGGCGCCCAGATTGTCGGGGCGCTCAATCTCGCCGCGGGCCTTAGGGATGCGTGGCTCGCGCACTCGCCGGTCATCGCTTTTACCGGCGGTCGTGACCCCAAGACTAAGTTCCGCAAGGCCTACCAGGAAGTCGACGATATCCCGGCTTTCGAGACGGTGACAAAACTTAACGCCACTATCGAAAACGTGGATCGCATTCCCGACATGCTGCGCCAGGCCTTTCGCGTCGCCGTTTCCGGAACGCCCGGTCCCGTGCATCTTCAGTTCAAGGGAAACGAAGGGCAGATTGATCTTGATGAGGCGGAGATGGAACCGCTTGTCGAGGAGACGTTCGCGCGTGTTCCGCCCTTCCGCCCCGGTCCGCCGAAGAGCGAGATATTGGCTGCCCTCGAGTGGCTGCACCGCGCCGAGAAGCCGCTCATCGTCGCTGGCGGCGGGGTGCACGCGTCCGGAGGCGCCCCTGAATTGATTGCTCTGGCCGAACGCCTGGGCATCCCCGTTGCCACCTCGCTCAATGGCAAGGATTCTATTCCCGGCACCCATCCCCTGTCCGTTGGTGTTGTTGGCAGCTATTCGCGGGAAAGCGCAAACCGGATTGCGCTGCGAGCGGATCTCGTGTGCTTCATAGGTAGCGAAACCGGAGGGATGACTACGGATTTTTGGCGTGTGCCCGCAATCGGCACTCCCGCCGTCCAGATAGACATAAACCCGGAGGTGTTAGGCCGAAACTACCCACTGAAAGCGGCCGTGCTAGGCGATGCCAAGGTGAGTCTCGAGCACATGCTGCAATATGCAAATGCAGCGACGGCAAAACGACGGCAGCCGTGGATCGCCGAGGTGCAAAACATTTGCCGCGAATGGCACGAGAAATACAGGCCTATGCTGGAATCGGGTGCCAAGCCGATACGTCCCGAGCGGATATGTCACGAGCTGACCAAGCACATGCCACAGAATGCCCTCGTGATCGCCGATACCGGACACGGTGGCATGTGGATGGGCGGCATGTATGACCTCACCAATATGAATCAGAGCTACATCCGCAGCGCAGGCCATCTCGGTTGGGCTTTCTGCGCCGGTCTTGGCGCCAAATGTGCCTGCCCTGACCGGCCCGTGGTGGTTTTTACCGGTGATGCTGGTCTTTGGTACCATATCGGAGAAATCGAGACGGCGGTTCGCAACCGGATCAGGACGGTTACAGTTGTCAACAACAACAGCAGCGGAAACCAGTCGAAACGTGGTTTTGACCAGGCATACGGGGGCCGGCAAACCGAAACCGCACACCGGCTTTGGACATTCAACGAGGTGAACTTCGCGCGGCTCGCCGAGGACATGGGTGCAATCGGCATACGCGTCGAAGATCCACAGGAATTGGAAACAGCGTTGCGCCAATCGTTCGATGCGGACCGCCCGGTCGTCCTCGACGTCGTCACGGACATCGAAGCTCTCGCACCGCTAGCGGTGAGGTAGGGCGGTGCTGCTCACTTCCACGCCGAGCAGAGAAGCAAAAGCCCTAAATAGGGAAAGCAGAGGAAAATTAGCGTGAATCAAGGCTTATCCCCTTGCCCCGGGAGGCCACAAGATTTCGTCGGGCTCGCGACCGATGACGGGCATTTAAGGACTGGTGAGCTTCAGAAGCGCGTCAAGCGCGCGCTTGCGCTCTTCTTAGCTCTCGAGTGTCTCTCCATCTTCGGGTACGGCAGCGTAGTCGCAGACATCGCCGGGTGCCGAGATCTCGATTGTGATCGGCTCGGTAGTCTGGCCGGGCTGCGCGATCCACTGGGGCGCAGAAGTCGGTCGCGTCATCGTCTCGCTCATGCTCGCTGCAATCCGGGCCGGAGCCTGCATGCATATCGTGTTTGCTGCGGCAAGGGGATAAGCCTTCGTGAATCGATCAACAATGCGGATGATCGCGGGAGGAAATAGTCATGTTCCGCCACCTCGACAAGCAAACCTCACTCACGGGAAACCAGTACCGGATCGTCGTTGCGGCAATCCTAGGCGATATGCTCGAGTTCTTTGATTTTTTTCTGATTGGTTTTGTTCTTGCTTTTATCGTCGGCCCATGGCATCTGACCTTCAATCAATTTGCAGTCATATTCATGGCTGCGGGGATCGGAGCGATCATAGGGTCATTTCTTTGGGGCTGGCTCGCCGACAGAGTGGGGCGACGTAAAATTTTCATCGCCACCGTCCTCAACTTTGCGATCGCGACCGGTATTCTCGCGCTGACCCCGGAACATAACTGGATATTTCTGAGCATCTTCCGGTTCTTTGTCGGCCTTGGCGTGGGCGGGCTCTATTCCGTCGATCTGCCGCTAGTGCAGGAGTTCGTGCCTACCTCCCAAAGGGGTTTCATCGGCGGCATCGTCACCGTGTTTGTCCCGCTGGGCATTCTCTTGGGAGCGGTGCTCGGCAAGTTTCTCGCGCCTTACGTGGGTTGGCGCGGTCTCTTTGCAGTCGGCCTCCTGCCAGCGTTTCTCACTCTACTGATCCGCGCGTGGGTGCCCGAATCGCCTCGCTGGCTGCTCCGGAACGGCCGACCGAAGGAGGCGCGAAAGGCATTGGCCTGGGCTATGAACATCCCGGTCGAGCAGCTGCCAGAGCCGACAGCGGCCATGGCGACGCCGTCTCGGCGGTGGACCGAACTCTTTCACTACCCACGAAGCCTCGTCATTTCGTGGGTCGGCAACCTAGGTGCGCAGGCTGGCATCTACGGTCTGATCCTTTGGACACCAACGCTTCTTGTCGAGCTTCTCAATATTTCGGCCGCAGACGCAGCCTATTACACTATTTTTGTTGCCGCTGGCGGCATTGTCGGGCGCATTGCATTTTCCTTCTTGTCCGAAGCGATCGGCCGGCGAATGTCAGGCGCGATCCTTGGCATCGGTGCCGCCGTCATGTTGGTGGTGACGGGAATTTTTCACGATGTCTTCCTTGGCACGGTGTCGCTCTTCTGGCTTCTCCTAATTGTCACCAACTTCTTTGCAGATGGCGGCTTCGCCATCGTCGGACCCTACTCGGCGGAGGTCTGGCCGGCAGGGCTTTGGACGAGCGGGATGGGGTCGGCATACGGGTTCGGCGGCATCGGCAAGGTTGTCGGGCCGATTGGACTCGCCTTGATCGCCGGAACGAGCAACGTGGTGACGCCAGCAGCTACCGTAGCGGCGATCGTACCCGCGTTTTTCTATCTGGCCGGCTGGTACCTACTTGCTGGTCTCGTGTATTTTTTCCTCGGCTTCGAGACCCGGGGCCGCTCCATCGAAGAGATCGAATCCGAACTGGTGTCAACGTAGGTCTACAGAAGGTCCGAATAAGCGGCTGGTGATGTGGACAAGGTCATTGAAAATGGCTTGAGTGAGCCGCAGTCCCCCTACCAGAAACTACGTCCGACAGTATTGGAGGTGCAGGCCACCGAGGATGCGCTGAAATGATCCGCCCGATCCGGTGGATCGGTCGATGGACTGGCGTCTTTGTTCAGCGACAGGTAAGTCTGGAACTCGTTGTAATAGGAGACGCCCCTCACTGCACGCTTCCCGCACGATGCGAGAGCGCTCTACCATGCGGCCCCCGTCCTGAAGAGAGCCGCCATGCCGGTCAACGCGCTCATCAAGGGTCTCGACATCCTTCGCCTCCTGAACGAGCTCGGCGCCACGCAGATCCGCCAGCTCCACCAAGCAGCCCACCTGCCCAAGCCGACCATTGTGCGCATGCTCGAGACGCTCATCGAAAGCGGCTACGTGATGCGCGACGCGAGCGGCCAATACCGCGTCACCGCCAAGGTACTGGCCCTCTCGAACGGCTACGACGCTGCCGACCAGCTTCTCCGCGTCGCGGGGCCGCTGCTCGACCGCTTTCGCCAGGAGCACACCTGGCCGACCGACCTCGCGCGCGTCGACCGCGACGCTGTGGTGATCCTCGATACCGGCCGCGTGCCCGGCACGCTGTCGCTCAATCGCTCGGTCGGCTCGCGCCTACCGGTGATGGTGACAGCCCTGGGCCGCGCTTGGCTCGCCTTCTGCCCGGCCGAGGAACGCGACCAGGCACTGGCGCTGCTGGCGCGGTCGTCCGATCCCATGGCCGTGCTTGCCCGCGACCCTCGAGCGGTCGATCGGCTCGTCGCCGAGACGCGGCGCCGCGGCTATGCGGTGAGCGACCAGGCCTATCTCAAGAACACGCGCGTCGTCGCCGTGCCGATCGTCGTTGCGGGTCGGGTCGAAGCCTGCATCAACATGATGGTCGTGGCTTCGGCGAAGACGATGAGCCAAGCCGAACGGGAGTTCGTGCCGCCCCTGAAGCGGATCGCCGCCACGATCGCCGCGGCACTGGCCCGCAGCATCGCCGCGTAAGTTTTCGTTCCACATTGTGGAACGATGTTTCATTTATCTTGCGGCTCCGCCGGTGCGCGCCTACCTTGGCTCCTAATCTTAAGTAGGTGGGGGAATACGCGATGCTGAAGATCGACGTCTTCAATCACATCTTCCCCGTGAAGTTCTACGACAGGATGCTGGCCGTTGCCGGCCATCTCAAGGACATGGGTAAGCGGGTGCGCCAGATCCCGATGATCATGGATCTCGACGAGCGCTTCCGTGTGATGGACCGGTTCGACGAATATCGTCAGGTGCTTTCGATCGCCTCGCCGCCGCTCGAGGTGATGGCCGGGCCCGACGTCACGCCTGACCTCGCCAAGCTCGCGAACGACGGCATGGCTGAACTCGTGGCAAAATTTCCGGCGCGCTTTCCTGCATTCACGGCATCGCTGCCGATGAACAACCCGGATGCGGCGCTCGCCGAGTTGCACCGTGCGATCAAAGAACTCGGTGCGCGTGGCGTGCAGGTCTTCACCAACGTCGCGGGCAAGCCGCTCGACCTGCCGGAGTTCCAGCCGATCTTCGACGCTATGGCGGCCTACGATCTGCCGATCTGGCTCCATCCCGCACGAGGCGCCGAGGTCACCGACTATTCGAGCGAGCCGCGGTCGAAATATGAGATCTGGTGGACGCTCGGCTGGCCCTACGAGACGAGCGTCGCCATGGCGCGGCTGGTGTTCGCCAAGCTGTTCGACCGCCTGCCCGGAATCAAGATCATCACTCATCACCTAGGCGCCATGATCCCCTATTTCGAGGGGCGGGTTGGTCCGGGCTGGGACCAGCTCGGCAGCCGCACCTCCGACGAGGACTACACCATTCTGCTGAAGGCGCTCAAGAAGCGGCCGCTCGACTACTTCCGCATGTTCTACGCCGACACGGCCGTATTCGGCTCGGTCGCGGCGACGCGTTGCGGCCTCGATTTCTTCGGCATCGACAAGGTCCTGTTCGCCTCGGACGCGCCCTTCGATCCCGAGAAGGGGCCGATGTACATCCGCGAGACGATCAAGGTCCTGGATGGTCTCGATCTCTCCCCAGCCCAGCGCGCGCGCATCTACCACAAGAATGCACAGCAGCTCCTGAAGTTGCCGGGCGGCGTCGCGGCGGCCGCCGAATGACGGCCCTGCGACGGCAGGGCAGTGTGTCGCAGCACCAGGGAAGATTCTGATCAACGGATCCTGGGCGCGGCCTGCCGGCCGTGCCTCGCGGGAGCGCGCAGCGCAAGACCATCGCCCAGGCAGCCTGGTTCCGGATCCGGGCAAAGGAGGAGATGATGGCATCCGCGAGCATCATCGATGTGCCGCGCTTCATCGACGAGCGCAAGATCAGCCGCCTTCAGCTGTCGGTCCTGGCGCTCTGCGCCGCCGTCATCTTCATGGACGGATTCGACGCGCAGGCGATAGGTTACGTCGCGCCGAGCCTCGGCAAGGCATGGGGCCTGCCGCCGGGCACGCTTGGCCCGGTGTTCGGCGCCGGCCTCTTCGGGCTCATGCTCGGCGCCTTGATCTTCGGACCCCTCGCTGACCGGACCGGCCGCAAGAGCATCATCATCCTGTGCGCCGCCTGGTTCGGCGTCTGTTCGCTGCTGACGGTCGCCGCCTTCTCCCTCTCGACGCTCCTCGTCATCCGTTTTCTGACCGGCGTCGGGCTCGGCGGCGTGATGCCGAACGCAATCGCGCTCACCTCCGAGTACGGGCCCCGCCGCAGTCGCGCGACCATGGTCACGGTCATGTTCTGCGGCTTCTCGCTGGGCTCGGCGCTCGGCGGCGTGCTCGCTGCGAAGCTCATCCCGGCTTTCGGCTGGCCCGCCGTCTTCTGGGCGGGCGGCATCCTGCCGCTCGCTCTCGTGCCCTTGCTCGCCGTCGCACTCCCGGAATCGCTGCACGTCCTCGTGCTCAAGGGGACCGAGCAGCGGCGGATCGGACGGATCCTGTCGCGCATCGATCCGACGCTCGTCCTCGACGAGCGCACGCTCTTCGTCGCGGCGGAAGAGCGCCGCGGCGGCTTCCTGGTGAGGCACCTCTTCGAGGACCGTCGCGGTGCGGTCACGGCGCTCCTCTGGATCATGTTCTTCATGAACCTACTCGACCTCTATTTCCTCGCCAACTGGCTGCCGACGGTCATCAACGGTGTCGGCCTGTCGGTCGAGGCGGCAGTAATCATCGGCGCCTTGTTTCAAGTCGGCGGTACGCTGGGCACGCTGTCTCTTGGCTGGCTCATCGACCAGCAGGGCGCGCTCTCCGTGCTCGGCGCAACCTTCGTCATGGGAGGCCTCTTGATCCTCGCGGTGGGCTCGGTCGGCGCGTCACCGGTTCTGCTAAGCCTCCTCGTCTTCGCCGCCGGATTCTGTGTCGTCGGCGCGCAGATCGGCGCCAATGCGCTCGCCGCGACCTTCTACCCCACCTTCATCCGCTCGACGGGCGTCGGCTGGGCGCTCGGCATCGGCCGCATCGGCTCGATCATCGGCCCGGTGCTCGCCGGCGTGATGCTGTCCGTGCACTGGACCGTCCGGACGATCTTCCTCGCCGGCGCCGTGCCCCAGTTTTGCGCGGCCCTGGCGATCGCCGCCATGGCGCTTGCGGGCAGCCATACCGATCGACGCCAATTCCAGTGATCGGGAACACGTCCGCAGACGGCCGCCGGCGCATGGTGCCATGGTCCCAAGCCGCACCGGCATTTCGGTCGAGCGCACCCCGCCTCCGATTACTTAGCGGCAGTCCGTGGCAGCGTGGTAGACATCAAGCCGATAGCCCCCACGACAGGCCTCGCCATCCCGGAGGATTCACGTAGCGGGAAGTTCCGTCCAGCCGGCCCGGCGGTTAACCCCCCTCGCTTGGCGCATCGTAGCCGAGCTCGCGAGCCGCCGCTGGGTGATCCGCCCCCGCAAAGCCGGGGCGAACCGTAGCGACCCTCCGCGTGTCTGGGGGTGCCTCTGCACGACCGCCAACACGGCTCGCCCGTTCCGAGGCAGAACTCAGCCCCCATCAGATTCGTGCATCGTCAGCTCGGATAGGCGCCCGTAACGCACGGGCAAATCGCGCCACGGCGTAGCAACGATGCTGAATCCGGAAGAAACTCGACGGCGGCACCAAGAGGGGATGCTGTTTTTGCGCCTGTCATCGCGACGTAGAGGACCCATCGCTCCTGTTCGATCTCATCCGCAAGCCGCGCGAGCGCGCAGCCTGTGGATGCTTGGACCTGACGCCGGCGGGCGCTGAGCTTCATCATTGATCTAGATCAAGGCGGGCGCCGCAAGGCCGCGGTCCCCTATGTAATGGCACCCACTGGCACATTGGCAAGCCGTCGAGCGGGTCCGACATGGCGAAGGCGTTTCAAGCCGTTTTCCATCGCTCCCGCAGGCGGTGGGAATGGTGCCGCACCATCGCGGGCGAGGGCGACGCCGTGACGCCGCATGACATTAGCGCCATTTTGTCGCCAATTGCCGGCGATCCGCAGGAGGCAGTGATCGCGGACTGTCGACGCTTTCAGGCGCATCGGTCGAAAACCCTAAGGCGTGGATCAGGTGGACTCAGGACGAAGACAAAGTACCGTCCGGGCTCCCTTCTATTGAGGCCGCCACCGCAGGGCGGCGCTGCAAGCGGGAGAAAACACATGACGAAACGATTCCGTCTGCTGCCGCTGTTGGCGGCCGGTGCGGCGCTCACGGTCGCGACGGCCGCGGGCGAGCGCGCCGTGGCCCAGGACATCAAGATCGGCTCGGTACTGTCGGCAACGGGGCCGGCCTCCTTCCTGGGTGCGCCCGAGGAGAAGACACTTCGCCTTTACGTCGACACGATCAACGCCGAGGGCGGCATTCTCGGCAAGAAGCTTGTTCTCGTCGTCTATGACGACGGCGGCGATCCCAGCAAGGCGCGCACCTTCGCCGGGCGGCTGGTGGACGAGGACCGAGTGACGGCCATGGTGGGCGGCACCACCAGCGGCACGTCGCTTGCCATGGCGCCGATCTTCGAGGACGCGCGAGTCCCCTTCATCTCGCTCGCAGGCGCTGTCGAGATCATCGAACCCGTGCGGAAATACGTATTCAAGACGCCACATACCGACCGGATGGCGTGCGAGAAGATCTTCGGCGACCTGAAGGCACGCGGGCTCGTAAAGATCGGCATGATCTCGGGCACTGATGCGTTTGGCAAGTCGATGCGCGAGCAATGCCTCAAGGTCGCCGACAAGTATGGCGTGACCATCCTCGCCGATGAGAGCTATAGCGCACAGGACAGCGACATGACGCCGCAGCTCACCAACATCAAGAACACGCCCGGCATCCAGGCGGTGGTGAATCCCGGATTTGGGCAGGGGCCAGCGATCGTCACGCGCGACTACCGGCAGATCGGCGTTGCCGTCCCTCTCTACGAGAGCCACGGTGTCGCATCGAAAAGCTATATCCAATTGGCCGGGCCTGCGGCCGACGGCGTGCGGTTGCCCGCCGCGGCGCTCCTCGTGGCGGAGCAGCTCCCCAAGGATGACGCGCAGCGGCCGGTGGTGGTCGGCTACAAGCAGACCTATGAGAAGGCGACCGGAGAACCTGTCTCCACCTTCGGCGGACATGCCTACGACGGGCTCTTCATTCTCGTCGACGCGATGAAGCGCGCCGGCGGCGCCGATCCGACGAAAGTCCGCGACGAGATCGAGAAGACCACGCACTTCACCGGCACGGGCGGCATGTTCAACATGTCGCCCACCGATCATCTCGGGCTCGATCTCTCGGCGTTCCGGATGCTCGAGATCAGAAACGGCGATTGGTATCTGGCGCAAGGGGATCGATGAGGTTGAGCTCGCCAACGCGGCCGGCTGCGGACCGCCGCCATGGCTGAGTTCCTCCAGTTCTGCTTTTCCGGGCTTACGGTCGGCAGCGTCTACGCGCTAGTCGCGCTCGGCTTCACAGTCATCTATAACGCGTCGAACGTGGTGAACTTCGCCCAGGGCGAATTCGTCATGCTTGGCGGCATGGTCACCGTCGCTCTCCTGGCCGCGAGCGTGCCGCTTCCGGTTGCCGGCGTCGCAGCCGTCTTTGTCGCTGCTCTGGTTGGCTTGGCGCTTCATCGCCTCGCGATCGAGCCCGCCCGCGGCTCCTCGCCCGTCGAGCTCATCATCATCACCATCGGCGCCTCGATCTTCATCCGTGGCGTCGCGCAGGTCGTCTTCGACAAGCAATTTCACAAGCTGCCGGCCTTTTCGGGCGACGCGCCCATACACATGTTGGGCGCGACGATCCTGCCGCAGAGCCTGTGGGTACTCGGCGGCGCCGGGGCGATCGTGATCGGCCTCCACCTATTCTCCGAGCACACCCTTGTCGGCAAGGCTGCCGCGGCGACGGCCGCCAATCGCCTGGCGGCGCGCCTCGCCGGAATCGACACTACGGCAATCGTCAGCCTCTCCTTCGCCTTGGCGGGCGCCGTCGGCGCGGTGGCCGGCATCCTCATCACGCCGATCACCTTGACGAGCTACAATGCCGGCACGCTGCTCGCGCTCAAGGGCTTTGCCGCCGGCATGCTGGGCGGCATGGGCAAGCCGCTCGGCGCCGTGTTGGGCGGTTTGCTGCTCGGGCTCGCCGAGGCTTTCGGCGCGGGCTATGTGAGCTCCGCCTATAAGGACGGCATCGCCTTCATCGTCATCCTCGTCGTCCTCCTAAGCCTGCCGCAAGGCCTTCTCGGCAAGCACAGCGCGGAGCGGGTTTGAAATGCGCGCGCTGCTATCGGCCCGGTGGGTGACGCTGGGCGTTCTCTGCCTCGTGATTGCCGCTCTGCCGCTGGTGTTTCCGTCGAGCTACTACTACCGCGTCGCCGCCTTGGTCTGGATTTCGGCCATTGCCGCCGTGGGCCTCAACATCCTCATGGGCTACGCCGGCCAGGTAAGCCTGGGACATGCCGGATTCCTCGGCATCGGCGCCTATGCCGTGGCGATCGGACCCGCGCGCTTCGGCCTCAACTCCTGGCTCTGCATCCTGCTTGGCGCGCTGCTCTCGGCGGCCCTCGCATGGCTCGTAGGCCGGACGATCCTGCGGCTCCGGGGTCATTACCTCGCCATAGCCACGCTCGGGTTTGGCTTTCTGATCGCGCTCGTGCTCGCGAACGAGGCGCGCTGGACCGGCGGACCGGACGGCACGCCCGTTGCTAGGGTCAGCGTCGCCGGTTTTCGCTTAGCGGGGCCGGTGACATGGTATTGGCTCTCGGGCGCGCTGCTTGCACTTGGAACCGCCCTTGCGCTCAATCTCGAGGACAGCAGCGTGGGGCGCGCGCTCCGCGCGCTGCACGACAGCGAGATTGCGGCAGCGCTGGCCGGCATCGATGTCGCCCGGTGCAAGCTTTGGGCCTTCATCATCGCCGCCGTTTACGCGTCCGTCGCGGGTTCGATGCTGGCGCTCTTCGACGGCTTCGTCACTCCGGACGTGGCGAGCTTCTTGCGCTCGATCGATCTGGTGGCGATGGTGGTGGTGGGCGGGATCGGCTCGAGCGCGGGCAGCATTCTGGGAGCGGGATTGCTCGTTACCTTGCCCCAGTTTCTGACCGTGTTCGCCGAGTACGAACAGATCGCCCTCGGGCTGATCATCATGTTGGTTATGATATTCCTACGGCGCGGCATCGTGCCGACGGCGCAGCAGCTCTTCGCGCCACGCCGTCGATGACCCTCCTCGTCGCCGAGAATGTCGGCATCCGATTCGGTGGCGTGCGGGCGGTCGAAAACGTCAGCTTCGCCGTCCAGGCCGGCCACATCTTCTCGATCATCGGCCCGAACGGTGCCGGCAAGACGACGCTCTTCAACGTCCTCTCCGGCATCTACAGGCCCGACAGCGGCAGAGTGTTGCTGGCCGGAGAGGACGTGACGGGCATGCCGCCCCATCGGCTGGCGGCCAAAGGCATAGCGCGAACATTCCAGAACCTTCAGATCTTCTACGGCATGACGGTCGTCGAGAACGTGATGGTCGGCCGTCACCTGCGCGAGGACCGGCGCATCGTCCCGTCCATGCTCGGCTTGCCTTCGGCCGCGCGCCAGAACCGCGCGACCCGGCAAAAGGCACGCGAGATCCTGGCTTTCGTCGGCCTCGGCGACCCGGCCGACGAGCCCGCGGGATCGCTACCCTATGGCGCACTGCGGCGGCTCGAGATCGCGCGCGCGCTCGCGCTCGAACCTAGGCTCCTCCTCCTTGATGAGCCGGCAGCGGGGTGCAACCCGGTTGAGACCGCGGAGTTGGGAGAGCTGGTGCGGAGCATTGTCCGACAGGGCGTGACGATCATGCTCGTCGAGCACGATATGCGCTTCGTCATGCAGATATCGGATCGCTTGTTGGTGCTCGACGGCGGCAGGACGCTTGCCGAAGGCTCGGCCGCAGCGCTGCGGCAGAATCCCGAGGTCATCGCCGCCTATCTCGGCCGTCACGGAGCGCGGGAGGCCAATCCTGCTCTCAGTTGAAGACTTGACCAGCGCCTATGGGCGCATCCTTGCCCTGCGCGGCGTGAGCCTCCACGTGCCCAGAGGCGAGATCGTTGCCCTCGTCGGCGCGAACGGCGCCGGCAAGACGACGCTGTTGCGTGTGATCTCGGGCGTCCAGCCCTTTCTCGCTGGCCACATTCGTCTCGCTGGCGAACCGATCGAGCGCCTAGCGGCGCATCGGCGTGTCGCCAAGGGCATCGTCCATGTCCCGGAGGGCCGGCAGGTGTTCGGCCCGCTGAGCATCGAAGATCACTTGCGTCTCGGCGCCTATCTCAGACGGGATGCTGGTATCGCCGGGGACATGGCGCGCGTCTATGCGCTGTTCCCCCGCCTCCGGGAGCGACGGGGCGCGGCAGCCGGTACACTGTCCGGCGGAGAGCAGCAAATGCTGGCGATCGGCCGGGCGCTGATGGGGCGGCCGAAGCTTCTGCTGCTGGACGAGCCGAGCATGGGTCTGGCGCCGGTTCTGGTCGACGAGATTTTCGACGTCATCCTCCGCCTCAAGACGGCAGGGATCACCGTCCTGCTGGTCGAGCAGAATGCCGTCGCGGCGCTCGCCATCGCCGATCGCGGCTACGTGATCGAAACCGGCAGGATAGTGCATGTCGGCGCCGGCCGCGCCCTGCTTGAAGATCCCGCCGTACAGGCGTCATATCTGGGTCTCTGACGGAGGGGCGGATACATGCCGGCAGACGATACTGATGCCGCTTTTCGATCCTTCGACCGGTTCATCGACAGTGGTCATCCGAGTGTCGCCGCCTTTGCCGCGCGCGTTGCAGGAGGAGAGGCTAAGACGGTGGCCGCTGCGGTCCGGCTCTATTACGCCGTGCGCGACGAGATCCGCTATGATTCCTATAGGGACTATGACGATCTCGAGACCTACCGCGCGAGCGCGGCTACTGCGTGGCGAAGGCGGCGCTAATGGTGGCCGCGGCGAGGGCCTGGGGCATCCCGGCGCAGATCGCCTTCGCCGATGTCCGCAACCATCTCGCGACGCCGCGCCTGCTGGCATTGATTGGCACTGACGTCTTCATCTATCACGGCATCCCGGAGCTGCGGCTCAAGGGGTGCTGGGTGAAGGCGGCGCCGACCTTTAACATCTCGCTCCGCGAGAAATTCGGGCTCAAAGAGCTCGATTTCGACGGCCGCGCCGATGCCCTGCTCCATCCGTTCGGTAGCGGCGGGCGGGCGCACACGGAATACCTGCGTCAGCGCGGCAGCTATGCCGATGTTCCCGTGGAGATCCTCATGCCGGTGATGCGCGAAGCCTACCCGCGCCTCGCCAGGCTGGCCGGGAGCGAAGGCGGCGATTTTGCCGGAGAGGCGGACGCGGAGACCGTTCGGGGCTGACCCGCACTCTGCCGGCCGCTCAGCATTGATCTAAATCATGTCGGTTCCGCCGGGGCCGGTGCACGCTTACTTGTTGGAGGCGCTCGGGGTCGAGCCGACTGTGCTGGACAAGCGGACAAAACGCGGCGTTGACACACGGCTGGCGCCCTACAAATATCCGCGCTGGATCGAGTTCATCGACTAGCCGCCGAAGACGGCCACAGGCAAGATCCAATGCTTCAAGCTGCGCTCGCGCAGCACGCTTTGAGCAGCGACGGGGGAGGGCGCGATGACGAGAGCAACCAGGAAAGCAAACCGGCGCGCGGTGCTCGCCGGCATGGCCGCGAGCGCGGCCGCTGCGGCGAGCTTCGTGCCGGCGCGCTTTGCGATCGGCCAGCAGGCGAAGATCAAGCTCGGGCTGATGCTCCCCTATACCGGCACCTATGCGGCGCTCGGCAAGAACATCGACGCGGCGCTGCGGCTCGCCATCGCCGAGGCCGGCGGCAGGCTGGGCGGGCGCGACATCGATTACATCGTGCTCGACGATGAATCGGAGCCGGCGAAGGGC
>DAHUYF010000061.1 GCA_027315365.1 Rhodospirillales bacterium
GCCGCTGGAGCTTCTCCGAGATCGCCGCCGACAGCTTCCGCTGGCGCGGCGAGATATCACTCGACCAGGGCGCCACCTGGCATTGCCACACCGACTTCCGCGCCCGCCGCGCCGGCGCCGGCTGATCGCGACGCGCCGGGATCGAGGCGGGCGCAAAGCACGATCCGGCGCCGGACAGCGGCGTCAGCGTTCCCGGGCGTCGATCAGCACGAAGGCAATGCGGCAGACCTCGGTGCCGCGATTGACCCAGGCATGGTTGGTGCCGCGCTGCACCACCACGTCGCCGGCGCGCAGATGCACTTCGGAATCGTCGAGCAGCATGTCGATCTCGCCGGAGACGATCACCGCGTAGTCGATGCTCCGGGTGCGGTGCATATAGGGGTGCCGCGGCGGCCGTGCGTTGCCCGTCGCCTGCTCGCCACCCAGGTCGCGCGCCATCAGATCGGCAGGGATGCCGGCGAGATCCGGCGCGGGCGGGAAATCGACGAGGCGGAAGACGCTGCCACCCTCCGGCGGCGGAATGCCGATCTTGCGCGCGGCCGCGTCCGTCCTGCCGGAAATATCGGCCGGCGTGGCGTCGGCAACCCACATCAGCCGCGCCACCGTGCCGGTGGCTTCCCGCGCGACGGTGTTGGGGCTCGGACCATCCATCAGGACGATCGCCTTGCCGGTCTCGTCATGCCCGGTGACGACGCGGCGAACCTCGCGCTCCATGGCGTCGAAACCCTCCCTCGCTCCGGCGCCGCGGCGCCGCATCTTGTCGTGCGGTCGAGTGTATGGCGTCCCGCCTCGCGCGCAAGAACGCGACCGGACGATGCTCGCCGTCAAGGAACGCGCCGGCCGCCGCGAAAGCGCACCGCTCCCCGGGCCCGATCTCGCCACACCAAATCAGTGCCTTCCGCTCGGCGCTTGGGCGCAGCGGTCGATGACATCGACCCCGAAATCGCCCGGAAATTCAAGAAACTGACCCGGCGTTCGATCGATCGACTTGACGGTCTCCGGCGGTGTGATAGCGTTTTCGCGGGAGGAAACGATGTTTGAGATCGCCGCGGCGCGACTGCGCCGTCGTCGTCGTCGCGTGCGCACGGCTTCGGCCGCGAGTACGCGCCCGTGAAGCGGCCGCGCCTCACCCAGCAGAACATCGTCTTCGCCATCTTCGTGGCGCTCTTCGCCGTCTTCTCGATCTTCCTGCGCGGCTTCCTCAGCGCCGACAACATGCTGACGTTGCTGCAGAACGTGGCGGTGCTCGGCATTCTCGGCCTCGGCATGGCGGTCGTGGTGATCGGCCGCGGCATCGACATCTCGCTGATCGCCTCGCTCGCGGTACCGCCGGGACTGGTGCTGGAGATGGTGCAGAGCGGCCACTCGCTGCCCGCGGCGCTCGGCGCCGCGCTGGCGCTTACCCTCGCCTTCGGCCTTATCAACGGCTGGCTCGTCGCCTATGCCGAGGTACCGTCCCTGTTCACGACACTGGCCAGCGGCCTGTTCCTCGCCGGCCTCGGACAGGTCGCGTTCTTCCAGCTCGACGTCGTGCAATGGAGCCCGGCGCTCGACCGCCTCGCCTGGCTCGGCCAGGGCGGGCTCGCCGGCATCCCGACGCCGGTGCTCATGTTCGCGCTGGCCAGCGCCGCCGTCGCGCTCTTCCTGCGCACCACCCGGCTGGGCGGCTTCATCTATGCCATCGGCGACAATCCCTATGGCGCCCGCGTCACCGGCATACCGACGCGGCCGGTGATCGTGCTGCAATACGTGCTGGCAGCGCTGATCGGCGCGTTCGCCGGCATGGTGATGGCAGCCTCGGTCAACAGCATGCCGACCCGCATCTTCAACTCGACCCTGATCTACGACGTCATCCTGGTGGTCGTGCTCGGCGGCATCGGCCTCTCGGGCGGCCGCGGCGGCGTCGTCAACGTAGTCATCGGCACGTTGCTGATCGGCACCATGCTCAACGGCATGACCATTCTCGACGTGTCCTATTCGGGGCAGAACCTGGTCAAGGGCCTGGTGCTGCTGGTCGCGATCCTGACGGATTCGTTCGTCAACCCGCGCAACGAGGAGACGGCGCAGCAAGGCGACATCTGACGCCGTCATCCCTATCACGTCGCCGGAAAATGGGAGGAAACTCATGGTGCGAAACAACTCGACGCGATGGTGGGGACCGGCGGCAGCCGGGCTCGGCCTGCTGGCGCTGCTGGGAGCGACGCCGCCGGCGCTGGCACAGAAGGGCCTGGACGAGCCGTTCCAGGGCGCGTTCAAGCAGGCGCTGGCCGGCAAGGTGGTGGCCTATGTGCCGGTGGCGATGAATTTCGACCTGGCGCAGGGCTGGTACGCCGGGGTCAAGCACGAGCTCGAGCCGTTTGGCGTCAAGGTCGAAGTGCGCGATCCCAATTGGAGCACCAACGCCGGCGCCCAGGCGGTGACGACGCTGCTGTCGGAAAAGCCGGCGGTGATGATCATCCACAATCCCGACGTGCAGACCTATGCCAAGCTGCTGCAGCGCGCGGAGAACGAGGGCATCTACGTCGTGCAGATCAACATGGGCTCGGCCTATCGCACCACCGCCTTCGTCGGCGCCAACTGGATCGAGATCGGCGAGCGCGACACCGACGCGGTGGTGGCGGCCTGCAAAGGCAAGTCGAACAAGATCGCGATCGTGCAGGGCGCGCTCTCGGCGGCGGCGAGCGCCTATACGCTGAAGGGCGTCGAGAACGTGCTGGCGAAGCATCCTGAGATCAAGGTGGTGTCAAGCCAGGCCGCCGACTGGGACGCCGCCAAGGCCAAGGCCATCACCCAGACCGTGCTCAAGCAGAATCCAGACCTCTGCGGCATCGTCGGATTCTGGGACGGCATGGACATCGGCACCGCCGCCGCGGTGAAGGAAGCCGGGCTGACCGGCAAGGTGTTCGTCGCGACCTCGGGCGGCGGCGAGCAGCGCGGCGCCTGCGACCAGGTGAAGTCAGGCGGGTTCGATCTCGATCTCAGCTATGACGTGCCGACCCAGGCGCACGACCTCGCCGGCATCATAAAATGGCTGCTTTCCTCCGGGCTCAAGCCCGGCTCGGTCAAGGGCTCGATGTACACGACCCTCATCCCGATCACCAAGGAGAATGCCGGCACCGAAGGCACGTGCTGGAGTCTTGCCAGGATGACGCAATAGAAGCGGCGCCGGACGGGACGGCGGCGCGCCGCCGTCCCGTCGCCCCGCCCGTGCCGCATCCCCCATCCAGCGCATAGCGTCCATGAACGAAAAGCTCGTCAGCCTGCGCTACCGCTACTGGCCCGATCATCTGCTCGGCGAGATCCTGTCGAAGCGGTGGACCGAGACGGCGATCCCGGTGATCGTGCTGATCGCGGTCGCCATCGTCTTCAGCCGCGCCATCCCCGGCTTCCTCACGCCGGCGAGCCTCGCCGACACCGCGCGCCAGGCCGGCGAGATCGGCTTCGTCGTGCTCGGCATGTCGCTGGTCATCATCGTCGGCGGCATCGACCTCTCGGTCGGCTCGATGTTCGCGCTCACCGATTTCTGCGCCCTCTTCTGCCTTGATATCCTGAACTGGCCGGTGGCGGCGGTGATTCTGGTCACCCTGGCGGTCGGCGGGCTGCTCGGCCTCGTCAACGGCATCCTTATCGGCTATTTCCGGCTGCGCGCCTTCATCACCACGCTGATCACGCTCATCGTCTATCGCGCCGGCTACGATCTGCTGATCCTCGACTATTCCAACCAGATCGCGGCGGCGTTCCCGGACCTGCCGAGCTGGAATTTCATGGGCGGCGGCGATCTCTTCGGCGTGCCCAGCGTGGCGCTCGTCTATGCCGCGGTTGCGATCTTCGGCCATGTCTTCCTGACACGGCTCAGGCCCGGCTGGCACATCACCGCGATCGGCGGTTCGCGCCGCTCCGCCTACAATTCCGGCATCCCGGTCCGCCGCACCATCGCGCAATGCTATCTTGCCTCCGGCGTGCTCACCGCGGTGGGCGCCCTCTTCTTCGCGGCGCGGCTCGGCACGGTCGGCGGCGACATCGGCGTCGGGCTCGAGGTGACGGTGCTGACCGCGGCGATCCTCGGCGGCATCAGCCTCGGCGGCGGCAAGGGATCGGTGGCCAAGGCGCTGGTCGGCACGCTGATCGTGCTGCTGATCACCAACGGCCTCACCACGCTGTCGGCGCCGGGGGGCGTCAACCGCATGGTGCTGGCGGGCATCCTGCTGCTGGCCGCGATGATCGACATCCGCTGGGTCAAGAATCGCTACCGCATCATCAGCAAGGTCTATGTCAGCCCCACCTATCATGCGATGCCGCCGGTGCCCTCTACCGCCGCCGACAGCGGCACCGCCTTCGCGCTCAACGACCGCCTGCGCGAGGTGAGCGAGATCGGGCTCGGCCGCATCGAGGCGCCCGAGGACGTGATCCTCGACCGCGAGGACAACCTCTATGCCGGCTCGCGCCACGGCGACATCATCCGCTTCTTCCCGCCCGATTACGAGCGGATGGAGGTCTATGCTCATATCGGCGGCCAGCCGCTGGGCATGGCGTTCGACCGCCGGGACAATCTCTATGTCTGCATCGGCGGCATGGGACTCTACCGCATCACCCCCGAGCGCAAGGTCGAGAAGGCGACCGACGAGACCAACCGCAGCTTACGCTCGGTGAACGACGACAGCCGCCTGCGGCTCGCCGACGATCTCGACATCGCCGATGACGGCCGCGTCTTCTTCTCCGAGGCGACGGTACGCTACGAGATGCATGAGTGGCCGGTGGACGGGCTCGAGGCGCGCGGCAACGGCCGCATCGTCTGCTACGATCCGAACGCCAACACCACCCGCACCGTGCTGCGCGGCCTCAAATTCCCCAACGGCGTCTGCGTCGCCGGCGACGGCCAGTCGATCCTCTTCGCCGAGACCTGGGGCTGCACCGTGAAGCGCTACTGGTTCGCCGGGCCCAAGACCGGCAAGGTCGAGCTGGTGCTCGACAACCTGCCGGGCTATCCCGACAACATCAACCTGGCGTCGGACGGCAATTACTGGCTCGCGCTGGTCGGCATGCGCTGCCCCGCGCTCGATCTCGCCTGGCGGATGCCGGGCTTCCGGCGGCGCATGGCCAAGCGCCTGCCGATCGACGAATGGCTGTTCCCCAACATCAATACCGGCTGCGTCATCAAGTTCAACGAGCAGGGCCAGGTGCTGGAATCCCTCTGGGATCTCGGCGGCGTCAATCATCCCATGATCACCTCGATGCGCGAGCATCGCGGCCATCTCTATCTCGGCGGCATCCAGAACAACCGCATCGGCCGCTACAAGCTGCCCGGCGCCGATCCCGATTTCGTGCAATACGACGTACGCTGGGGACGGCGCGCATGATCGCCGCCGTCGGACATTGGGTCGACCGCGTGCTCGGCCGCGGCGAGGCTTCGACCACGGTTCCGCCCTTCGACGGCCAGCTCAAGCCGAACCAGCTGCTCGAGACCGCCACGGTGCTGGCCGAACTCGACGCGCCCGAGGATCTCGCCACCGACGGCAAGGCGGTGTTCGTCGCCAATGGCCGCACAGTGCTGCGGCTGGGCGCCGGCGCGCCCGGCGAGATCGCGCGCTTCGACCGCCCCGTCACCGCGCTCTGCTGCCTGCCGGATGGCGGCTTGGCGGTGGCGCTCGAGGGCAGCGAGGTACGGACGCTGGGCGGCGTCCGCGAGGGACGGCGCTGGGAGACGGCGGCAGGCGCGCCGCTCACCGCGGTCAACGCTTTGGCGCCGAGCGCCGACGGGCAGAGCGTGCTGGCGACCGACGGCTCGCGCGCTCAGCCCTACGAGCGCTGGTGCCACGACCTCATGGGCCACGGGCGGAGCGGCCGCCTCATCGCCTTCGATCTCGTCGGCGGCGGCGAGCGCCTGCTCGCCGACGGCCTCGCCTATGCCTTCGGCGCCGCGGCCGCAGGGCCCGCCGTGTGGGTGAGCGAGAGCTGGCGCCATCGGCTGGTGGCGATCGGCGGCCCGAAAGCGGGCCGCCCGGTACTGGAGGGCCTTCCCGCCTATCCCTCGCGGATCGCCCCGGCCGCGGGCGGCGGCTATTGGCTCACCGCCTTCATCGCCCGCACGCAGCTGGTCGAATTCGTGCTGCGGGAGCCGGCCTATTGCCGACGCATGATGCGCGAGGTCGATCCCCGCTACTGGATCGCGCCGCGGCTGAGCTCGGGCAGCACCTTTCTCGAGCCGATGCAGGGCGCGCATATCAAGACCATGGGCATCCTCAAGCCCTGGGCGCCGCCGCGCTCCTACGGCTTGGTCATCCGCCTAAGTCCGGAGGGCCTGCCGCGCTATGCGCTGCACAGCCGCGTCGACGGCACGCATCACGGCGTCGTCGCCGCGGTCGAGTGCCGGGGCGAGCTTTTCGTCCTCGCCAAGGGGTGTCGCAAGCTCCTGCGCCTCTCGGTGGCGGCGATCGAGCAGGAGTTGCTCCCATGACCGCGCCGATCCTGGAGCTGCGGCAGGCGACCAAGAAATATGCCGGCGTGCCGGCGATCGAGAACATCGATTTCGCCCTCGAGCGCGCCGAGATCCACGCGCTGGTCGGCGAGAACGGCGCCGGCAAGTCGACGCTCACCAAGGTGATGGCCGGCGTGGTCGCGCTGAGCTCGGGCAAGATGCTGGTCGAAGGGCGCGAGGTCGAGCCGCGCACGCCGCTCGAGGCGCGCCATCTCGGCATCGCCATGGTGTTCCAGGAGAACAGCCTGGTGCCGACCATGACGGTGGCGCAGAACCTCTTCCTGGGCCAGGAAAAGTTCTACAACCGGCTGCGCGGCATCTATATCGCCGCCCAGCAATTCCTGCAGTCGCTCAATTTCGACGTGGCGCCGACGACCACGGTCAGCCTGCTCGGCGCCGCCAAGAAGCAGATGGTGGAGATCGCCCGGGCCGTCCTCCACAACGCCAAGGTCATCATCTTCGACGAGCCGACCGCGTCCCTCACCCCCGAGGAGAAGAAATACTTCTTCGATCTCGTGCTCGAGCTGAAGCGTCGCGGCGTCTCCATCATCTTCATCTCGCACGCGCTCGAGGAGGCGCTGCAGATCTCCGACCGCATCACCGTGCTGCGCGACGGAAAACACGTGGTGACCGACGCGACCCGCAGCTTCGACCGAGCACGCATCGTCCAGGCAATGGTCGGCCGCGACCTGTCGCAGACGCTCTACGGCCGGCGCAAGCAGTCGACGCGCCCGCCAGGGCAGCGCGTACTCTCGGTGCAGAATCTGCGCATGGCGGCGCTGGTAAAGAACACCTCGCTGTCGATTTTCGCCGGCCAGATCACCGGCGTCTTCGGCCTGGTCGGCGCCGGCCGGACCGAGACCTTCAAGGTGGTGGCCGGCGTCATGAAGCGCGACTTCTTCCATGGCGGCGAGGTGCTGCTGCACGGGCAACGGGTGCGCTACCTGGTACCCGCGCCGGCGGTGCGCGACGGCATCGCCTATGTCACCGAGGATCGCAAGGTCGAAGGCTTCTTCGAGACGATGTCGATCGCGCGCAACATCTATATGGGATTGCTGGCGAAGCTCGGCAGGAAGCGCCCGCTGCTGTCGCAGCGCGAGGCCGAGGCGGTGGGCGAGACCTGGGTCAAGCGGCTCAACGTCCGCGCCATCGGCAAGGAGGTGAAGGTGGTCGAGCTCTCCGGCGGCAACCAGCAGAAGGTGGTGATCGCCAAATCGCTGGTGCAGGAACCGGAGCTCGTCATCTTCGACGAGCCGACGCGCGGCGTCGATGTCGGCGCCATCGCCGAGATCCACCAGTTGATCAACCGCCTCGCCGACGAGGGCAAGGCGGTGGTGGTGATCTCGTCCTATCTGCCGGAGATCATGGCGCTCTCCGACCGGGTGCTGGTCGCCCGCCAGGGCAAGGTGGTCGAGGAATTCTCGGCGCTGGAGGCGACCGAAGAGAAGATCATGTATGCCGCGATCCACTGAACGACGGGCCGCGGTGCGGCCCCGTCTTCCGCCCGCCGCCAAGCGAAGCCCGACGCGGCCCCGCCATCCCGCCTTCGATCCGGCCGAGCGCCACGACCAGCGGCGCGCGGCGATGGTGCGCACCGCGGTGCACCTCTTCAACCGCTCGGGCTTCCACGCCACCTCGGTCGAGGAGATCGCGAGCGAGCTCGGCCTCTCCAAGGCGCTGCTCTATCACTATTTCGTCGACAAGACCGAGCTGCTCTACGAATGCTATCTCTACGCGCTCGACTGCACCCTCGCGGCGGTGAGCGAGGCGGCGCGGACGGGGCGCAGCGGGCGCGAGAAGATCGAGATCTACATCCGGTCGCAGTTCGAGACGCTGGCTGGCGCCGACGGCGCCGCCTGGGTGCTGACCGATCTCTCGGCACTGGCGCCGCAACAGCGCCGCCAGGTGCGCAAGCAGTCGCGCTCCATCGACAAGATGCTGCAGGGATTTCTCGCCGAGGGCGTCGCCGACGGCACCATCGCCGGCGCCCAGCCCAAGATCACCGAATTCTTCCTGATCGGCGCACTCAACTGGCTGCCGCGCTGGTACAAACCGGGCGGCACGCTGTCCGGCCGGGAGCTGGCCGAGATCTTCCTGCGCCTGGTGGTCGACGGGCTGCGGCCGCGGGTCTGACGACGCGGCCGCCGTCACCCGCCGTTCCGCATCGTTCGCGCCGTGGCGTCGTCTGCGGGAAAGAAGCATTCGATGCGGATCTCCTGCAGCGTCACGTCATGCGCCGTGCCCAGCGTCGCGATGGTGGTGAAGAAGCGCAGCGAGGTCTCGCCCTTGCGGAAATGCAGCGTCAGCACCGGCGCGCGCGGCGCCTCCGGCAGCGGCGCCAGCGACAGTGCCGGCAGACCGGGATAGGCCAGCAGCCGCCGCAGCAGCGCCGCCGTCTCGGCGGTGCCGTCGGCGAGCGCGTCGGCCTGCACGCCGCGCAGCAGGTAGAGCGCCACCTCCTCCCAGTTGACGATCAGCGGCCGCAGCCCCTCGGGCGCCAGCATCGCCTCGGCGAGGTTGACCGGCCCCGCCGGCACCGCCCCGAGCAGGAACCCGACGAAGCGCTGCGCCCCCTGATTGGCGCGCAGTAGCGTCCAGCGACGGTCGACGACGAAGGCGGGGTAAGGCTCCTGCTGCGCCAGCATGTGGTCGAGCGCGGCATTGACCTTGGCAAGCTCCGGCGCGGCGAGGTCGCTTTCGCGCCAGGCCGGGGCGAAGCCGGCGGCAAGCAGCAGCGCGTTCTGCTGGCGCAGCGGCAGGTCGAGCGCCGAGGCGAGGCGCAGCACCATCTCGCGGCTGGCGCCGGTGCGGCCGGATTCGAGGAAACTCAAATGCCGCTGCGAGGTGTCGGCGACGCAAGCAAGGTCGAGCTGCGACAGGCCGCGGCGCTCGCGCCACCAGCGCAGCCGCTCGCCGAAGGCGCTTGCCGCCTGGCTCATGACTTCTCCAGCACCATCTGCGTCTGCGTCACCAGCGCCACCAGCCGGCCGTCGGCGGTGGCGACGCGCGTCTGCCACACCATGGTGCGCCGGCCGCGATGGACCGGCGTGGTCTCGCCGATCACCTTGATTCCCGCCGGCGCGGGCGCCAGGAAGTTGGTCTTTGATTCAAGGGTGGTGGTGCCGGCGCCGTCCGGCAGGTTGAGCACGGCGGCGGCGGCGCCCAGCGTGTCGGCAAAGGCCATGATCGCGCCGCCATGCAGCACCGCCGGCCGGGTGCAGAGCTCGTCCCGCACCAGGAGTTCCGCGGTCACCCGCTCCTTGCTCGCCGAGAGGTATTCGACGCCGAGGAGTGCGGCGAAAGGCAGCGACGTCCGGCGCAGCGTCTCGAGCTCGTCCATGGGTCCGTTCCCTGAGCTGTTCGGCCGCCAGTGTCGCCGCCGGCCCGCGCCAAGACAATTACCTCCGAGGTCATCGGCCGACCGCGGCGCGGCCATCTTTCCAATTGTCTCCGGCGGCCCGATCGAGTATGCGAGCCCGGTCCGGCGGCCGCCGGCAATGATCGGGGGATCATCCTTATGCTTTTCACGCGAACGGGCCGTGCCGGCCCCTGTCTGCTTGCGCTGCTCGTGCTCTGCGCTGCGGCGCCAGCCCGCGCCGCCGAGGCCGCCGCCATCGATACCGGCAACACCGCCTGGGTCATCACCGCCTCGGCGCTGGTGCTGTTCATGACCTTGCCCGGCCTTGCCCTCTTTTATGGTGGGTTGGCTCGGGCGCGCAACCTGCTCTCGGTGCTGATGCACTGCTTCGTCATCTGCTGCATCGTGTCGCTGATCTGGGGGCTGTTCGGCTACAGCCTGGCCTTTGCCGATGGCGGCGGCCTCATCGGCTCGCTCGACAAGGCCTTTCTCGCCCATCTCGGCGACAAGCCGCTCCCCAGCCGCCTGCCCGAGAACGTCTTCGCCCTGTTTCAGATGACCTTCGCGGTGATCACCCCGGCGCTGATCATCGGCGCCTTCATCGAGCGCGTACGCTTTCCCTTCGTCGTGCTCTTCAGCGGGCTGTGGCTGGTCATCGTCTACCTGCCGGTGGCGCATTGGGTGTGGGGCGGCGGCTGGGCGGCAGAACGCAACGTGCTCGATTTCGCCGGCGGCATCGTCGTCCACACCACCGCCGGCGTCTCGGCCCTGGTCGCCGCGATCATGATCGGCGCGCGGCGCGGCTTTCCCAACCACCTGATGCCGCCGCACAGCCCCGGCATGACCATGGCCGGGGCCGGCATGCTGTGGGTCGGCTGGTTCGGCTTCAACGGCGGCAGCGCGCTCGCCGCCGACGCCGGCGCCGGCTCGGCGATCATCGCCACGCATTTCGCCGCCTCGGCCGGCGCGCTGACCTGGATCGCTCTCGAATGGCTGCGCGTCGGCAAGCCGACCTCGGTCGGCCTCGTCACCGGCTGCGTCGCCGGACTTGCCACGATCACCCCGGCCTCGGGCTATGTCGGGCCGATGGGCGCCATCGCCATCGGCCTCGCCGGCGGTGCCGTCTGCTTCTTCGCCACGCTGCTGGTGAAGCGGGGCTTCAAGATCGACGATTCCCTCGACGTCTTCGGCGTGCACGGCGTCGGCGGCATATTGGGGTCGCTGCTCGTCGCGATCTTCGCCGCCCCGGCGCTGGGCGGCGTCGGCTATGCCGCCGGAATGGACCTGCCGCGCCAGCTCGGCGTCCAGGCGACCGCGGTCGCGGTCACGGCGCTATGGTCGCTCGTCGCCACCGTGGTGCTGGTGAAGCTGCTCGACCTCACGGTCGGCACGCGAGTTACCGCCGAGGAGGAGTATGACGGCCTCGACCTCGCCGCGCATGGCGAGCGCGCCTACGATCACGGCTGAGGCGGCTGCCCAGGCTTTCTTCGATGGCAATGCATATGCTGCAACTCCGGTAAGAAAGAAAAATCGACCACGAAGGCACCTCCGACGCGACCGACCTTTACTGCTGCAGCTCCTCGCGCTTGCCGTTGTGCCAAGTGTAGACGACGTAATTGGGTCCGACCACGTCGCCCTTGGCGTCGAAGCCCACCGTGCCGATGACCGTCTCGAACTTGCCGGCGTGCATCGCCTTCGACACGTCATCGAGCTTGTCGGATTTCGCCCGCGCCGCCGCCTCGGCATAGACCTGCATCGCGGCATAGGTGAAGAGGGTGTAGCCCTCGGGCTCGTAGCCCTGCTGGCGGAACTCGGCCACCGCCGCCTTGGCCGTCGGCATGCTGCGCGGCTCCGGCGGGAAGGTCATCAGCGAGCCCTCGCCCGCCGGTCCGGTGATGGTCCAGAACTCGTCGGTGGCGAGCGCGTCGCCCGCCATCAGCGGCGCCATCAGCCCCTGCTCGCGCGCCTGGCGCACCAGCAGCCCGGCCTCGGTGTGATATCCCCCGAGATAGATGAAGGCGACATGCGCCTGCTTCATCCGGCTGATCAGCGCCGAGAAATCCTTGTCGTCGGCATTCGTCGCCTCGTACATCGCCTCCTTGAGGCCGGCGTCGTTCATCGCCTTCCTGGTCTCGTCGGCGAGGCCTTTGCCGTAGGGCGATTTGTCGTGCAGGATCGCCACCGCCTTGCCCTTGTAGTGCTCGGCGATGTAGTGGCCGGCGACGCGGCCCTGCGCGTCGTCGCGGCCGCAGATGCGGAAGATGTTGTTCCAGCCCTTCCTGGCGGCATCGTCGGTAAAGGCCGGGTTGGTCGAGGCCGGCGAGATCTCCAGCACGCCGTTCTCGGCATAGACCGCGGATGCCGGGATCGACGAGCCCGAGCAGTAATGCCCGTCGACGAACAGCACGCCGTCATCGGCCATCCGGTTGGCGACGCTCACCGCCTGCTTGGGGTCGCAGGCGTCGTCGCCGACGGAAAGTGCCAGCATCTGCCCCAGCACCCCGCCTTTGGCGTCGATGTCCTTGACCGCCATCTCGGCGCCGCGCCGCATCTGCTCGCCGAAGGCGGCGTATTGCCCGGTGATCGGCCCCACCACCGCCACCTTGATCTCCTCGGCGCCGGCCGGCTCCCCCGCCAGCGCCGTCACGGCCACGGCCAGCGCAACAAGCTGCTTCATCGCGGGTGCTCCCTCGCTCCTGACGGCGCGGAGTCTAGCAGGCGGGCCGGCCGCCAGTCATCGTCTTCCCGCCGCGCGCCAGGAGAACGGCCCGGCGCGCTCATAGAGCCAGGGATATTGCCGCACCATCAGCCGCACCAGCACAAGCCGATAGGCCAGGAGCGCCAGCGCCAGCAGGAGGATCGCGGCGACGGCGTAGCCGCTCGCCGACAGCAGTTCGCCGCCGAACAGCGCGTAGAGCAGGAAGCGGTCGCCGGCCGCCAGCAGCAGCGCATAGGGCAGCGCCTGCCAGAGCGGCCGCCACTGGAGCGCCAGCGCCCGGCCGGTGGCGAGCGCGCCGCCGCCGAAGAGCAGCAAAGTGAGGCCGAGGAAGCTCGCCGGCGAAGCGCCGAGGAAGAACGCCGCAATCATCTTCCGCCCTCGAGATAGGCGGCCCGCACCTCGGGATTGGCGAGCAGCTCGCCGCCGCTGCCGGCGAGCGTGACGCGCCCGGTCTGCAGCACATAGCCGCGATCGGCGAGCTTCAGGGCGTGGAAGGCGTTCTGCTCGACCAGAAGCACCGTTACCTTCTGCCGCTGGTTGATCTCGCGGATGACCGCGAAGATCTGCTTGACGATGAGCGGGGCGAGGCCGAGCGACGGCTCGTCGAGCAGCAGCAGGCGCGGCCGGCTCATCAGCGCCCGGCCGATCGCCAGCATCTGTTGCTCGCCGCCCGACAGCGTGCCGCCGCGCTGCCCCTGGCGCCGCTCCAGCACCGGAAAAAGCGCGAAGACGCGGCCGATATCCTCGGCGAAATCGGCCGGCCGGCCGAGCGTCGCGCCGATCTGCAGATTCTCCAGCACGGTCATGCGGGGAAAGATGCGGCGGCCCTCCGGCGCATGGGCGATGCCGCGGCGCATGATGGCGTGGGTGGGCAGATGCGTCACCTCCTCGCCGGCAAAGCGGATGCTGCCCCGGGCCGCGCGCGGCCGGCCGCAGATGCTCATCAGCAGCGTCGACTTGCCGGCGCCGTTGGCGCCGATCAGCGCCGCGATCTCGCCCTCTTCGACCGCGATGTCGACGCCCTTCAGCGCCTCGACCGTGCCGTAGAAGCTGCGCAGGCCCGTCACCTCCAGCAGCGCCATGGCTCAGCCTCGCCCCGCGAGGTCGCGGGCGATGTCCGGCGGCAGCTCCTCGTCCGCCTCCTCGCCGAGATAGGCCTTGATCACCACGGGGTCGCGGCGGACATCCGCGGGCGGCCCCGAGGCGATCTTGCGGCCGTAATCCAGCACCACGACCTGGTCGGAGATGCCCATGACCACGCTCATGTCATGCTCGATCAGCAGCACGCCGATGCCGAGTTCGGCGCGGATCGCCAGCAGCAGCCGGTTGAGCTCGGCCGATTCGCGCGCATTGAGCCCGGCGGCGGGCTCATCGAGGCAGAGCAGCGCCGGCCCGGTGCAGAGCGCGCGCGCGATCTCCAGCCGGCGCTGCGCGCCATAGGGCAGGCTGCCGGCGGGATCGTCGGCGCGCGCCAGGAGATCGATCCGCGCCAGCCAGTCGCGCGCCTTCGCCACCGCCGCCCGTTCGGCGCGGCGGAATCCCGGCAGGCCCAGGAGCCCGGCGATGCTGTAGAGGCTCGCCCGCATCAGCGGCGCGTGCTGCGCCACCAGCAGGTTCTCCAGCACGCTCATGCCGGCGAAGAGGCGGATGTTCTGGAAGGTGCGGGCGACGCCGGCGTCGCGCGCGATGCGGAACCCGTCGAGGCGCTCAAGCAGGTGACGGCGGCCGCCGCGGTGCAGCGTCAGCCGGCCGATGCTGGGACGGTAGAAGCCGGTCAGGCAGTTGAACACCGTCGTCTTGCCGGCGCCATTGGGGCCGATGATGGCGGTGATCTCGCCAGCCCGCGCCGCAAAGGAGAGATCGTCGACCGCGAGCAGGCCGCCGAAGCGCATCGAGAGATGCTCGACCTCGAGCAGCGGCGGCCTCATCGCGCCCCGTCCCGTCCGGCGAGACGGAGGCTCGGCGCGCGCCGCGCCACCAGCCCGCGCGGCCGCCACACCATGATCGCCACCATCGCCGCGCCGAAGAGCAGCATGCGGAACTCGGCGAAGGCGCGGCCGAATTCGGGCAGGCAGACCAGCACCACCGCCGCCAGCACCACGCCGAGCTGGCTGCCCATGCCGCCGAGCACGACGATCGCCAGGATGGTGGCGCTTTCGATGAAGGTGAAGCTCTCCGGGCTGATGAAGCCCTGGCGCGTGGCGAAGAAGGCGCCGGCGAAGCCGCCCAGCATGGCGCCGATGGAAAACGCCGAGAGCTTCACCAGCGTCGGGTTGATGCCGAGCGCGCGGCAGGCGATCTCGTCCTCGCGCAGCGCCTCCCAGGCGCGGCCGATCGGCAGCCGGCGCAGCCGCAGCGTGACCGCGTTGGTCAGCAGCGCCAGCGCCAGGATCACGTAGTAGAGAAAGACGATGCGCTGCCCGGGATTGAACGGGACATGGAAGAACTCGGCGAAGGTGGTGCCCCCCGGCGGCGCGTGGCGCTCGAAGGGCAGGCCGAAGAAGCTCGGCCGCGGCACGTCGGCGATGCCGGCGGGACCGTTGGTCACCGGCACCCAGTTGAGCAGCACCAGGCGCACGATCTCGCCGAAGCCGAGCGTGACGATGGCGAGATAGTCGCCGCGCAGCCGCAGCACGGGAAAGCCCAGCGCCAGGCCGAAGGCCGCCGCAAGCAGCCCCGCCATCGGCAGGCCCTGCCAGAAGGAGAGGCCGAAGCGCTGCGCCAGCAGCGCGAAGGAATAGGCGCCGACGGCGTAGAAGGCGACATAGCCGAGATCGAGCAAGCCGGCGAGCCCGACCACCACGTTGAGGCCCCATCCGAGCATCACATAGATCACCACGGTGGTGGCGAGATCGACGAGATAGCGCGACGAGAACGGCAGGAAGGGCAGCGCTACGGCAAAGGCAATGCCGAGCGCGCCGATCCAAGTCGGAGAGAATGCGCGGAAGCGTCGGCCCCCCACCTCGCCCTCCCGCTCCACGGGTCGCTCCCTCTCCGCCCCGGGGGGCGGAGAGGGTTGGGGTGAGGTGGGGCGCGTCACGGATTTGCGATGCAGGTGCAAGCTGCGTAGAAGCGCCAGCAGCAGCCTGCCGACGAACACCGCCGCCACCGTGGCCGCCACCCAGCCGAAGCGCGTCTCGATGCCGAGCGCGGCGTTGGTCTCGACGGTGCGGAAGCCGATGAGCGGCAGCGCCAGCGCCAGCGCTACCCCCGCCGCTGCGGCCGCCTCGCCGACGATCCCGCCCCAGGCGAGGCGCCGCGCCGGCAGCGCCTCCGCCGCCATCACACCTTCTCCACCTCGGGCCGGCCGAGCAGCCCGGTCGGGCGGAAGATCAGCACCAGCACGAGGATGACGAAGACCGCGACGTCCTTGTATTCGACCGAGAAATAGCCCGACCAGAAGGCCTCGATGAGGCCGATCAGCAGTCCGCCCAGCATCGCCCCCGGCAGCGAGCCGATGCCGCCCAGCACCGCTGCGGTAAAGGCCTTGATGCCGGCGAGGAAACCGATGAAGAAGTCGATGACGCCGTAATAGAGCGTCACCATCAGCCCCGCCACCGCGGCCAGCGCCGCGCCGATGACGAAAGCGGTGGAGATGGTGCGGTCGACATCGATGCCAAGCAGCGCCGCCATGGTCATGTCCTGCTCGCAGGCGCGCTGCGCCCGGCCTAGCGGCGTCGCCGAGATGACTAGGCTGAATCCCGCCATCAGCGCCAGCGTCAGCGCCAGGATGCCGATCTGCAGCCAGCTCACCTCGACGCTGAAGCCGTCGCTTTGCATCAGGGTGAAGCCGCCATGCACGATCGGCGGCAGCGCCTTGACCCGCGCGCCCTGCAAAAGCTGCACGTAGTTCTGCAAGAAGATCGACATGCCGATGGCCGAGATCAGCGGCGCCAGGCGGAAGGAGTGGCGCAGCGGCCGGTAGGCCAGCCGCTCCACCGTCCAGCCATAGGCGGCGGTGAACAGCATGGTGGCCAGCAGCATGACCAGCAGCGCCAGCGGCACGTAGCTCACCCCCACCACCCCCAGCACCAGAAAGGTGATCAGTGCCACGAAGGCGCCGATCATGTAGATCTCGCCATGGGCGAAATTGATCATGCCGATGATGCCGTAGACCATGGTGTAGCCGATGGCGATCAGCCCGTAGATCGAACCCAGGGTCAGGCCGTTGATGAGCTGCTGGAGGAAATACGCCATGCGCCGACCAAGGTAGGCGCGCCATGGGGGCAAGGACAAGGCCGACTCGGCACGACGCACAGCGTCGTCGCCGGCGGCGTCAGCGGTTGCGGAGCAACCGCGAGAGCCGCGCCGCGCGGACCGGCTGCATATCCAAAGAGCGTTCGGTTTGCGGCGACGCGATCTCGCCTAAAGCCGCATCTCCCAGAACTCGCCGACGAGATCGTGGCCAAAGCTGCGATGCGGCTCTGCGCGCTTCAGGCGGAAACCGGCGTTTTCGTAGACCCGCCGGGCGGGCACGAGGATACTCTGCGTCCACAGGCCGAGCTTGCGGTAGCCCGCCTCGCGGGCGAAGCGCACGCCTTCCTCGACCAGCCGGGCGCCGAGGCCCAGCCCGCGAGCCCGGCGCTCGACCAGCAGCAGGCGTAGCCTAGCCACGCGCGGCGACTGCTTCACCACCAAGACCGAGCCTACCCGCTCGCCGTCCTGCTCGGCGATCCAGCAGCGCTCGCGCGCGGGATCGAACTTGCGGATGAATGTCGCGGCGATCTCCGCCACCAGCGCCTCGAAGCTCTGATCGAAACCGTACTCCTCGGCATAGACCGTGCCGTGGCGCGAGACCACCCAGCCGAGATCGCCCGGCCGGTGCGGCCGAAGCCGGCACGGCGCCTCCTCCGGCCGCTCGCCGCCGAGCAGGCGCTCGATGCCGCGCATCGCGTCCACCAGCCGCGCCTGGCCGTCGGCGGAAAGCCCGGCCAGCAGCGTCGCCACCTCGTCCTGCGAGCCGCGGTCGAGCGCGGCGAACGCCTTGCCGCCCTCGGCGGTCAGCGCCAGGAAGCTTTGTCTTCCGTCCGCCGCCGAGCGCGTGCGGGCGATCAGCCGCGCTCTCTCGAAGCGCCGCAGGATGCGGCTCAGATATCCGGCATCGAGGCCGAGATCGCGGCCGAGCGCGCTCGCCGTGGGATTCCGGCGCTGCGCCAGTTCGTAGAGCACGCGCGCCTCGGTGAGCGAGAACGGGCTCGCCAGCAATCCCTCCTGCAGCACGCCGATCTTCTGCGTGTAGAAGCGGTTGAAGCCGCGCACCGCATCGACCCGCGCGCCGAGCCCCTGCACCATGTGCCGTCGCCTCCCGGGAGGATCGTCGACGAGATGCTTGACGGAGTCAAGGATCCTGCCGCTCCCCCCGCGCACGCTTCGCCAGGACGTAGTCGAGCTTCTGCCGCGCCAGCCGTTCGAGCCGCGCCGTGCCGGCCGCGGGATCGCCGACGATCGTGGCCTCGACGCCGGTGGCGGTGTCGACCGCGGTCACCTTCACCGAGCCGCCGATGCGGATGAACTCGTAGATCACCTCGCGCCTGTCGTCGCCCACGGCCCCCTCCGTCGCCGGGCAGCATAGACCCGATCGGCGCGGCGCGGGAGGGTTGCTCCGGCGGCGGTTTCGCCCTATGAGGATCGCCGTACAAGGGAGGCGTCGATGAGCGCGTTGCGTCCGGTGAACCCGCCGGGCTGGCCCCGGCCCAAGGGCTATTCCAACGGCGTGGTCGGCCGCGGCACGCTGGTCTTCGTCGCCGGCCAGGTCGGCTGGAACGCCGAGGAGCGCTTCGAGAGCGACGACTTCGTCGCCCAGCTGCGCCAGGCGCTGGCCAACACCGTGGCGGTGCTGGCCGCCGCCGGCGCCAAGCCGGAGCATGTCGCGCGCATGACCTGGTACGTGGTCGACAAGAAGGAATACGTCGCGCGCATCGCCGAGATCGGCGCTGCCTATCGCGACGTCATGGGCCGCACCTTCCCGGCCATGACCCTGGTCCAGGTCTCGTCGCTGGTCGCCGACCGCGCACGGCTCGAGATCGAATCGACCGCCGTCATTCCCGACGCCTGAGCGCAGCCGAGGAGCCGCCATGACGCTGCACGCCGCCAGCAAGCCCGACGCCAAGAGCGCCAAGCCGGTCTTCGACTGGCAGGACCCGCTGCTGCTCGAAGATGAACTGAGCGAGGAGGAGCGCATGGTGCGCGACGCGGCGCGCGACTATGCCCAGGACAAGCTGATGCCGCGGATCAAGAGCGCCTTCCGCGAGGAGCGCTTCGACCGCGAGATCATGAGCGAGATGGGTGCGCTCGGCCTGCTCGGCCCGACCATCGAGGGCTATGGCTGCACCAATGTGGGCTATGTCTGCTACGGCCTGATCGCCCGCGAGGTCGAGCGCGTCGACAGCGGCTACCGCTCGGCCATGAGCGTGCAGTCCTCGCTGGTGATGTATCCGATCCATGCCTTCGGCACCGAGGCGCAGCGGCAGAAATACCTGCCCAAGCTCGCCACCGGCGAGCATATCGGCTGCTTCGGCCTGACCGAGCCCGATCACGGCTCGGACGCCGGCGGCATGAAGAGTCGCGCGCGCAAGGTCGATGGCGGCTACCTGCTCAACGGCGCCAAGATGTGGATCTCCAACGCGCCGGTCGCCGATACCATGGTGGTCTGGGCCAAGACCGAGGACGAGGGCATCCGCGGCTTCATCCTGGAGCGCGGCATGAAGGGGCTGACGACCCCGAAGATCGACGGCAAATTCAGCTTGCGCGCCTCGGTCACCGGCGAGATCGCGATGGCCGACGTCTTCGTGCCGGCGGAGAATCTGCTCCCCGGCGTCACCGGCCTCAAAGGCCCCTTCTCCTGCCTGAACAACGCCCGCTACGGCATCGCCTGGGGCGCGCTCGGCGCCGCCGAGTTCTGCTGGCATGCGGCGCGCGACTACACGGTGAACCGCACCGCCTTCGGCAAGCCGCTGGCTGCGACGCAGCTCATCCAGAAGAAGCTCGCCGACATGCAGACCGAGATCGCCATCGGACTGCAGGCCTGCCTGCGCCTCGGCCGGCTGATGGACGGGCATCGCGCCACTCCCGAGATGGTGTCGATGCTGAAGCGCAATTCCTGCGGCAAGGCGCTCGACGTCGCCCGCCAGGCGCGCGACATGCATGGCGGCAACGGCATCGTCGACGAGTACCACGTCATCCGCCACCTGGTGAATCTCGAGACCGTCAACACCTATGAGGGCACGCACGACATCCACGCCCTCATCCTCGGCCGCGCCCAGACCGGCTTCGCCGCGTTCTAAGCGGGGTGTCCGGACGGACTCCGGGCTGCCTCTCCGCGCCACTCCCGCTTCCCTCTCCGCCCACAGGGGCGGAGAGGAGAAGATTTCTATTTGGGACCACTAATCGAGTTGTGTGAACGCGATCGCGGTGCGGCCCCGCTCTCACGCGCCCGCGAACAGCCGCTCGCCGATATACTCGCCCCGGGCGACGCCGCCGGGGCAGGCGAAGATTCCGCCGCCGACATGGGTGACGAACTGGTTCATCATGTCGAGCTTCGCCATCGGCTCGAAAATCTTGATGAAGCCGGTGCGCGGGTCGCGCTGGTAGCAGAGGAAGAACAGGCCGGCGTCGTACTCCATGCCTTGCCGCCAGGGCGGCCAGCGCTCGGCGGTGAAGCTGGCGCCGTCATTGTAGGAATAGCCCCGGCGCAGGATCTGCGCGCCGCCATGGCTCGCCGCGGCGGCCAGCCGGACATGCGCGTTCTCGGCGATCACCGGGTTGCCGTCCTTGTCTGCCGCCGTCAGGTCGAGCGGCTCGAACTCGTCCTTGCCGCCAAGCGGCGCGCCGGAGTGCTTATGCCGGCCGACCGTCTGCTCCTGGAACGCGAGCTTGGTGCGGTCCCAATGCTCCAGCGCGATGCGGATGCGCCGGGCGACGAGATAGCTGCCGCCGCGCATCCAGTCCGGCCCTTCGCCACCGACCCAGACGAATTTGTCCATCGCCGCCGGATCGGTCACCGGCGGATTGTTCGTCCCGTCCTTGAAGCCCATCAGATTGCGCGGCGTGTGCTTGGCCGGAACGGGCGGAAGGAAGCCGGTCTGCGCCCAGCGCAGTTGCACCCTGTCGCCGGCCAGCCGCGCCAGCTGGCGCACCGCATGGAATGCCACCTGCGGATCATCGGCACAGGCCTGCACCGAGAGATCGCCGCCGCTGTGCGCCTCGACCAGCTGGTCGCCGACGAAGCGCGGCAGATCGACCAGCGCCGCCGGCCGGCGCGCTGCGAGGCCGTAGCGATCCTTGCCGTCCTTGATGAAGATCCCGGCGCCGAAGCCGAAGGTCAAGCTCAGCCGCGCCGCCGGCAGGCCCTCCGCCTCGCCGCTGTCGGCCGCCGCGACCTTGACCGGTGCGGGCTCGTCGTCGCTGGTGGTGACGGTGCCGGTCTCGGCCGCATAGGCGATCTCGGTCTCTTCGAAGGCCTCGATCGGCAACCCCTTCGCCATCCGTGCGGCGGCCGCCGTCCATGCCTGCAGCATCGCAACCACCGCGCCCCGCTCGGCGGTGACGAGGTCGAAGGCGGCGAAATAGGTGTGGCTCTGCGGCGGCGTCGCGATGCCGCCCTGATGCCGACCCCAGAACGGCTCCTGCCCGCCTTGGCTCGCCGCCGCCGCGGGATCGCTCGCCCGGGCGGGCGCCGCGCCAGCGCCCAGGCTCGAGCCGGCGACGGCCGCGAACCCGGCGGCGGCCAGGAAGCCGCGGCGGCTGGAACGCGATCCGCCATTCTCGCGCGCGCTCATCGCGCCGCTTCCATCAGCGTGTTCACGTCGTCCTCGACGTAGTAGAAGCCCTTGCCGTCGGGCGTCATGGCGATGCCGAAGAGGTCGCCATTGCCCGGCGGCGACTGCGCCTGGTTGGCGTCGATCCACTGCGCGTAGAGCTGCTTGCCCGTCGCGGGGTCGACCTCCACGAGCTGGCCGTTCTTGGCATTGCAGGCGAGCAGATGGCCCGCCTGGGTCAGCGCCAGCGCCAGCGGCCGCTTGAGCAAGCCGTCCTTGGTCACCAGCCGCCCGGTGCCGGCGCTGTCCGTGCGCGCCGCCGCGTCGGGGATGGCGACAATCCGGTTGTCCATGGCATCCGAGAGGTAAAGCGTGCCGTCGCCGGCAAGCGCCAGGCCGGTGGGGCCGATCAGGAACACGTCCTTATCCGCCCGTGCCGCAAAGCCGGCCGCGACCACCGTCCGGGCGACGATCGCCGGCGGCTTGCCGGGGGGAACGGCAAGGTCGATCCGCAGCACCGTCGCCTTGTTGACGGTAACGGGGTAGCCGGTGGCGGGATCGCGGATATCGTATCCGGGAAGATCGAACCCGGCCATGCTGACGAACAGCGTCGCGGTCGCGCCGCGGTCGATCACCGCCATGTTACCCCAGGGCCCGTTGATGTCGGGGCCCGCCCAGGCGGCGACGAGCTGACCGTCGGCATCGAGCACCAGCAGGCAGCCATCGCCCTTGGTGCGCGTGGTGCCGTCGGTGCTGGGCGTGCTGCCGACGATCACCCAGCCGCTTTTCAGCATGGCCATTGCGGTGGTGAGGCCGACGCCGCCGGGACAGTTCGGCACGCGCTGCGGCAGGCGCGCGAACAGCGTCGTCTGCCTGGTGGCGGGGTCGTAGTCGACGATCGTCGTTCCCGTACCCTGCAGATTGGAGAGGTTGTTGAAATTGTCGACGAGCACGTCGCCCTTCCGGATCTTGCCGGCGGTAACCGGCGCCACGATCACGGCATAGGGGTTGAGATCGCCATTGTCGGTCACGGTCGAGGTGCGGGTGATGTGCTTGTGGATGGTCTCAAGCAGGCCCTTCGGCTCCTCGGCCCGTGCGTGGCCCGGCGCGGCGAGCACAATTGCCAGCGCGGCCGCGCCGAGCCACGCTCGCGGTCGCATCGATATCATGCCCGTCCGGCTCCTCGCTGCCGCTGGATTCCGGTGACGATGCCGCGCCGTCACGTTGTCAAAAGACATTGGCCGCCCTTTCAGAACAGGATGTTCGTGCGCAAGCCCAACACCAGCTCGTTCTTGACCGTCCCGGTGCCGCCGGGATTGACGATGCCGCCGCCGGGATTGAAGACATACTGCACGTCCGGCTGAAGCTGCCACCACGGCGCCGCCTGATACTGGTAGGTCACTTCAACGAAGGTCTCGCCGCCGCGCACCGGGGTGAAAGCACCGGTGTAGAACGCGGTCTCCCGGTCGAGCGCCTGGACGCCGCTGCTGAGCTGGGCGTAACCCATGCCGATGCCGAAGGTGTCGTCGTCGCGATGCAGGAACGGCTCGTGAAAATTGAGGCCGGCATTCAGGCTGAAATCGACCAGATTGCGGTCGGTCTGCGGCGTCCCCATCGCCCGCAGGAAGACATTCAGCGTCCGGTCGGCCTCCTGCGGATCCTGCCACTCCATCTGATCGGCGACGGCATAGATGCCGTAGTCGCCGCGATGGCGCAGCGGAACGCCGGTGCTCGCAGGGTTCGCCAGCGACAAGCCGGTATTGTCGAGCTGCTGATCGGCAAAGCTTTCGCTGTCGTACCAGAACCCGAGCTTATAGACCCGCGCCAGCGGCTCCGCCTGGTCGGCATAGAGCATGCTGCCGAGCGACGGATAGGCATATTGCAGTTCGCCGATCGCCAGCACGCCGCCGTTCAGCGGAAAGCTCGTGCCGGAGGGATTCTGCTGCTGCGGATCGCCGCTGTTGTTGGCGACCGGGCTGCCGTTGAACACGCCCAGCAGGATGGTGAGCGGATCGACCGGGCGCGCGCGCAGCCGCAGCCCGAGGGCGGAGAGCGGGTAGGCCGGCCCGCCCCCCGGCAGATCGGCAGAGGGCAGCATCGGCCAGCCGAACATGGTGTTGACGAACAGCAGCGCGTTCTGGCTCACCATGAATTCCTGGTCGAGGCTCTGCTGGCCGATCTTCACGTCGAGCCGATCCTCCTCGAGCAGCTTCTGCTGGTACCAGAGCTCCCAGAGGCGGGTCGCGCGATCCGCCTCGATGCCGCTCGCGGTCTGCAGCGTGTCGAGGTTGTCAGCGCTGAGGTTGCGGCCGTGGATCTGCAGCGCGCTGGCATTGAAGGTGCCGCCATACCAGCCGAAGGCGCGCTGGGTATCCATCTGCAGCAGCATCTGCGTCAGCCCGTCATACTCGAAGCCCTGACGCACGCCGCCCGTCGCATTGCCCAGCACTTCGCTGGTCTCCTGCAAGGCGAAGGAGATGCCGTACTCGCTGAGGAAGGGGCGCAGCCCCGCCATGTTGCCGAGCAGGTAATTGGTGCGGTAGAGGCTGCTCAGATAGTCCGCGAGCCCGCCCCCCGACGGCGCTCCTTCGCCGGGCTGAAGCTGCTCCTCGGTCGGCACCTGCATCGGCGGCGGCGCGGCGAGCCCGACAGGGCTCCACAGGCACAACCCGGTCAGCGCCATCGAGACGGCGCGGGCGAGGCGCGCCGGCACGCGTCCGTCGCGACGGCTACCCGCCGGACGATGCCGATGCCGGGTCTCCGGCCGCGCGGAGCGATCCCTGCCCGATCGCGCCGGCCTCCTCTTGCTGCTCATCCTCCATTGCCCCTTTCCGTTATGATTCGCGAACGATAATTACTTGCAATTTTGGCCCGACTCCGTTCGGCAGACCGACTGCGCTATTCGGAGATCACGACGCCCTTGGCGGTGTCCGAATGGAATTCGCCGATGAAGGGATACCGCCCCGGGCCGAGCGGACGCAGCCGGACGGTGCCGTAGCTCCCGGCCGCGATCACCTTTTCGATCTTGAGCGCCGAGGAGTCGAATTCCTCCGCGGCGGCGTCCTCGTTGCGGATGGTCAGGATGACCGGCTTTCCCTGCGGCACATGGATCTCCGACGGCAGGAAGCGATGGTCGCGAAGGGTGACCCCGAGTTTCGTCGGCTCGTCGGCGCCGGCAGGCGCGCCGAACGCGGCGAGGAACGCCAGGGCCGCCGGGATGAGGCGGGCCGGCCCAAGACGAAGATCGAAGATCATTCTCTTTGCCATTGATCTCTCGGGTAACTTCTTATGTGCCGCGGGCCATTGCCGCCCCACGACCAGCATTATCCAGTATCGCGATTGCGAGTCAATCGCAATTGATGGACGACCAACCCGCTGCCGCCCTCACCCTCCTTGCCCGCGGCTACCCCGCGCGGCGATGGATGAAGTCCCGCATCGCCGCGATCGCCTGGCCGGCATAGGGGCGTCGGGCTTGCCGGTCATGAAGCCGTGCCCGGCGCCGGGATAGAGCAACCAGCTCCGCCGCGCCGCCGGCCCCTCGCCAAGCCTCGGCGAACGCGCGCGCCGTCTCGGCCGGCACCCATTCATCGGCATCGCCCTGGAAGATCAGCGCCGGCGGCAGGCGCACCGTCTCGCCGCGCGCCAGGATCGCCGGCGGACTGCCGTCGCTCATCGCCGCCTCGCCGCCCCAGAACGCGTCGTGATTGCCGACCATCTCGGCATTGCCCGCCTCCCGGGCGAGATGGTAGCGCAGCACCGGGTCGAGCACGCCCCAGGCGGAGATGACGAAGGCGAGGCGCGCGTCTATCTCCGGCGCCTCGTCGAGCGGCAGCGCGCGGTAGCGGGGATCCCCGGCCGCATCGCCGCCAGCAGCGCCAGATGCCCGCCGCTCGACGTGCCGAAGGCACCGACCCGATCCGCATGGCTGCCATAACGCCACGACCGCGCCTTGAGCCAGCGTGCCGCGAGATTGATGTCGGCGAGCGAGGCCGGATAAGGCTCCCCCGGCGGCATGCGGAAATCGATCGCCGCGACGAGCACGCCGCTTTGCGCCAGCGCCTGGGCGATGTAGTCGTTATCGGTGCGGTCCTTGCCGACCCAGGCGCCGCCATGGATCTGCAGCGCGGCCGGAAAAGGCCTGTTACCGCTCGGCCGGTAGAGCCGCGCCAACAGCGGTTGGCCGTTCTGCCGCTGATATTCGACATCCTCGACCGCGACGTCGTGGCGCCCTTCGACGAGCGTGATCGCCATTGCCGCCTCCCTCGCACTTGCGCTTGCAGTCTAGCGAGGCGCATGGCGGGCGTCGCCGCCAAGCGGCCAAACAAAGCGCCGCGCCGGCGGAGCCGGCGCGGCGCGGAAAGCGACGGTAAGGTGCTTAGGCGGCCGGGGTGAACTGCACGGCGCGGGCGCCGAGCTCCACGGTCGTGGTCCAGAAGCGGTCGAGCCGGCGCAGCGCGGCAAAGGCGTTGGTCAAATCCTGCTCGGTGAGCGGACCCTTCGACAGCGCCTCGACATGGCGCTCATGCATCTTGACGATCTTCTGGCGCAGCGCCTGGCCCTTCTCGGAGAGCCGCACGCGCACCGAGCGGCGATCATGGGCCGAGCGCTCCTGCACGAGATAGTCGGCCTCGACCATCTTCTTGACGTTGTAGGAGACGTTCGAACCGAGATAGCAGCCGCGCAGGGTCAACTCGCCGACCGTCATCTCGAGGTCGCCGATGTTGAACAGGATCATCGCCTGCACGTTGTTGATGTCGTGGACGCCCTGCGTGTCGAGCTCGAGCTTGACCACTTCCAGGAACTGGCGGTGAAGGCGCTCGATGAGCGCGATGACGTCGAGATAAGCGGTCTGCATGCGATCCTCGCTAACCCCCGGCTGACGCTGATGCGGGCACGCGTCGAAGTTAAATCCCGGAAGTTAATTAATCATTTAGGCAAGATACCCCGGGTCGGGGAAGGCGCGCTCGGACTCCGCCCGCCGCGCCGGGCGGGGGCGCCGGAGGCGCGGAAAACCGCGCGGCGGCCACCGAAACGGCGGAGGCGAGCCGTCCTTTGGTCTCCGGAATGATGGCGGCGCCCGGGATCACGATATGGAGCACGAAGACCGCGGCGATGAACCCGGCCAGCGCCACCGGGCTCGCCGCCATCGGGATCACCGCGGCATTGCCGCTGCCCGCACCTATATTTGCTGATGCAAAATACATCACTGCTGCCGGCGGCGCGAGGGTCGCGGGCATTGGCTTCGACCGGTTGAGCCGAGCCGCGGCGCTGCACATCGGCGATTGGTGGCCGGCTCGCCGAGAGCCGTGCCAGGGCTGCGCTGCGATCAACACCGCCATGCGACGTCGTCGCCGGCGTTGACCCCGGACGGCGGACACGGCGATAGTCGCCACGGTTCGGTGCGCGGCAGTCGCCCGCGGATGTGCGAGGGAATTGGCGGATGGGCAGTGCAGGGTGGATGGGCGCGGCGCGGCGCGGCGGCCGCTCTTCTGGTCGTGACGCTCGCCGCGGCGCCCGCGCTCGCCGATACCTCGGCAGCCGACTCCCGCGAGGCGTTTGTCACGGTGATGGGGGTGGTGAGCCCTTACGCCACCTTCGGCCTGCTGAAGCACCTGAGCGGCATTCCCGGCGTCGCAAGCGTGACCTTCGACCTGGCGCATGGCATCGCCGATGTGCATCTCCGGCCGGGCGCCTCGGTCACCGACCAACAGTTCCGCGACGCCATCAGGAGCGCGAGCTATACGGCGGGCGACATCCGCCGGAAGTCCGAGACCTCGGAAAATTTGCCGGGCGGGCGCTAGACTTGATCGCGCGCCTCATCGCTGGCCTGCTGCTCGCGCTTGGCACCGCGGCATTCCTCCCGGCCCCGGCCCGGGCCCAGCTTACCTTTCCCGGGGCGTCGCCGATCTCGTCCGGCAATATCGTCCTGCGCGCCCAGCCCGAAGCCACCGAAGCCGGCGGCGGCTTCAGCAGCCTGTTCGATCGCAACGTGCTGATCTACGGCGCCTCCCCCGACCTCACCTTCCTCGTCCAGAACAACAGCATCATCACCAATTCGGCCGATGTCGGCGGCCGGCAGCTCAGCGCCACCGGCTTCGGCGACACGCTGTTCCAGACGCGCTACACGATCTTCCAACAGGACGGCATCGGTTCGACCCTCCGCGTCGCCCCGATCATCGGCATCAACGTCCCCACCGGCATGAATGCGGTGAACAGCGCGCTGTCGCCGGCGCTCCAGCCGGGAACCGGCGCCTGGGGCACGCGCGACGCTATCACCGCCAGCTGGCAGACGCTCTATTGGAACGGCGGCGCCGAGGCCGGCTACCAGGCCAATTCGGACGCCAGCAGCTACCATATCGGCAACACCGTCTATGCCGATGTCGGGTTTCACTACCTGCTGTGGCCGAGCAGCCTGGAAGGCCAGGTCGGCAGCGAGCTCTACGCCTCGCTCGAGAGCAACTATACTTCGAGCGATGCCAACGCCAGCTTCGGGCGGACGGTCGGCGGCACCGGCGGCCAGCTCCTGCTGATCGATCCCGGCATCATCTGGACGACGACGCTCTACTCCGTCTCCTTCACCGCCCTGCTCCCCGCCTACGAGCGGATCGCTGCGGATGGCGGCCGCTACAATTACGGCGTGGCGCTGTTCTTCCGCCGCAGCTTCTTCACCGACCTTCACTGGTAGCCCGCAGCGGCGCATCGCCCACGCATGAGGGGCGGCACACTCTGTCGCATCTCGGCGAGAGTCGCCAGCCGATCCTCGAGCATATCCCGCTGGTCACCCCGTGTGGCGCATGCCCGTGACGCATCGCGATCTCGCCTTCACGCAGATGCGCAACTTCCCCCTGACTCCGGCGCCGCGGCGTGCTGGTCACCCTCTTCAACGGCACGAGCGAAGTCCATCGCCGCCGCGACCTGCGGCCCGGCCGCCGGCCGGCCGAGTTCTATCCGGAAGAATCCGGCGCGGCGTGTGGCCGCCTACCGCTCGCCGCCGCGGATCATGCGGAAGATGGCGGAAAAATCCTTCGCGCCGGCACCGGTGTTGGCCAGCATCTGGAAGAGCGCCGCCGCCTCGGCGCCCAAGGGCGTGGTGGCGCCTGCCGCCTGCGCCGCCTGCTGCGCCAGCTTCAGGTCCTTCAGCATCATGTCGGCGGTGAAGCCCGCCTGGTAGTCGCGGTTGGACGGCGCCGCCGGCACCGGTCCCGGTGCCGGGCAATAGCTGGTCATCGCCCAGCACTGGCCCGAGGATTTTGAACTGATGTCGAACAGCTTCTGCCAATCGAGGCCGAGCTTCTCGGCCAAGGCAAAGCCCTCGGACACCGCGATCATGCTGATGCCGAGGATCATGTTGTTGCAGATCTTGGCCGCCTGCCCGTTCCCCGCCAGCCCGGCATGGACGATGGTCTTGCCCATCGCCTGCAGCACCGGCAGCGCGCGGGCGAAGCCCGCCTCGCTACCGCCCACCATGAAGGTGAGCGTACCGGCCGCGGCGCCGCCGACCCCGCCCGAGACCGGCGCGTCCAGCATGTCGAAGCCGCGCTCGGCCGCCGCCCTGGCGACGCTGCGTGCGCTCTCGACGTCGATGGTGGAGCTGTCGATCAGCAGCGCGCCCTTCGGCGCCCTATCGAGGATGCCGCCCTCGCCGCCATAGACCTGGCGGACCTGCGGACCGGCCGGCAGCATGGTGATCACCACCTCCGCCCCGGCGACGGCGGCCGCCACGCTCGTCGCGCCGCCGCCGCCGGCCTTGGCCAGCGCATCGCGCGCCGCCGGCGCCAGGTCGAAGCCCGCCACCTGATGCCCGGCCTTGAGCAGATTCGCGGCCATCGGCCCGCCCATATTGCCGAGCCCGACAAAGCCGATCTTCATCGTCTTCCTCCCTCGCCTGCTATTCGAAGCGCAGCTCCCGCTCGCCCAGGCTGGCGAAGCAGGCGGAGACCTCCGCCGCGCTCACCGCCGCCGGCGAGGCATGCTGCCAGCGCGGCGTATTGTCTTTGTCCACCAGCAGCGCGCGAATGCCTTCGAAGAAATCATGGCCCTGCATGACATGCTGCGTCATGCGATATTCCAGCGCCAGCGCCGCCTCGATCTCCATGCCGCGCCCGAGATCGAGCTGATGCAAGGTGATCTTGAGGCTCAAGGGTGAGGCGCGGGCGATCCGCGCCAGCGATTCCCGCGCCCAGGGCGCCCCCTCGTGCGCGAGCACCGCGACGATCTCCTCGACGCTGTCGCCGGCGAAGCAGCGGTCGATATCGCGCTGCAGGTCGGGGAGGCTCGCCGGGCCGGGATCGCCGGCAAAGCGCGAGATCGCGGCATCGACCTGATGCCGGCGCTCCGGCGCGCTCCAATCGAGCGCCGCCAGCGCCGCGGTGAGTTCGGGGAGCCGCTCATGCGGGACGTAATGCGTGGCGAAGCCGCAATAGATCGCGTCGGCGGCGCGGATGCGCGCGCCGGTGAGCGCGAGATAGCGCCCGATCCGGCCGGGGCAGCGATTGAGGAAGCGGCTGGCGCCGACATCGGGAAAGAGGCCGATATGCACCTCGGGCATGGCGAAGACGGTACGCTCGGTGGCCACCCGGTGCGAGCCGTTGATCGAGACGCCGCAGCCGCCGCCCATGGTGATGCCGTCGCACAGCGCCACATAGGGCTTGGGGAAGCGGTGGACGCGCTGGATCAGGCAGTATTCCTCGCGGAAGAAATCCGCCTTGTAGTCACCGCCGCCCGTCTGATGGCGCGCATCGTAGATCGCCCGCACATCGCCGCCGGCGCAGAAGGCGCGCTCGCCGGCGCCGCGCACCAGCAGCGCCTGGACGCGCTCGTCCCTGCCCCAGGCGAGGAGCTGCGGATCGAAGACGCGGTACATGGCCAGCGACAGGGTGTTGAGCGCCTTGGGGCGGTTGAGGGTGATGATGCCGAGCCCGCCTTGGCGCTCCAGCAGTATTTCGTCGGTTGCGGTCATGATCTCCGGTCGGTCTGGGCGAGCAGCCGGCGGGCGATGATCACGCGCATGATCTCGTTGGTGCCTTCGAGGATCTGGTGCACGCGCACGTCGCGCAGATGGCGCTCGACGGGAAAATCCTTGAGATAGCCGTAGCCGCCATGGAGCTGCAGCGCCTCGTTGCACACGGCGAAGCCGGCATCGGTGGCGAAGCGCTTGGCCATGGCGCAATGGAGCGTCGCCTCGGGATCGCCGGCATCGAGTCCGGCCGCGGCGCGCCACACCATCAGCCGCGCCGCCTCGAGCTCGGTCGCCATGTCGGCAAGGCGAAACTGCAGCGCCTGGAACTCCGCCAGCTTCTTGCCGAACTGCGTGCGCTCGCCGAGATAGCGCTGGCTCGCCTCGAGCGAGGCGCGGCCGCCGCCCAGCGAGCAGGCGGCGATGTTGATCCTGCCGCCGTCGAGCCCCATCATCGCGATCTTGAACCCGTCACCCTCCTCGCCCAGGCGGTTTGTCACCGGCACGCGGCAATTCTCGAACAGCACCATGGATGTCGGCTGGCTGTTCCAGCCGAGCTTCTTCTCCGGCTTGCCGAAGGAAAGGCCGGGCGTGCCCTTCTCGACGAGGATGCACGAGATGCCTTTGGGCCCCTCGCCGCCGGTGCGCAGCATGCAGACATAGATGTCGCTGGCGCCGCCGCCCGAGATGAAGGCCTTGGCGCCGTCGATCACGTACTGGTCGCCGTGGCGCACCGCGCGGGATTTGAGCGATGCCGCGTCAGACCCCGCCCCCGGCTCGGTCAGGCAGTAACTCGCGAAATGTGCCATGCTGGCGAGCTTGGGCAGGAAGCGCCGGCGCTGCGCCTCATTGCCGAAGCGGTCGATCATCCACGCCGCCATGTTGTGGATCGAGAGATAGGCCGCGGTCGAGACGCAGCCGGCGGCCAGCTCCTCGAAGATCAGCGCGGCGTCGAACCGGCCGAGGCCGGAGCCGCCGACATCCTCCCGGACATAGATCCCGGCGAAGCCCAGCGCCGCCGCCTGGCGCAGCGCATCCACCGGAAAGATGCGTTCCTCGTCCCAGCGCGCCGCCTGCGGCCGGAACTCGCGCTCGGCAAAGTCCCGCGCCGTCTCCCGGATCGCCCGCTGCTCTTCGGTGAGGGTGAAATCCATGCGCGAGGGATGATAGCCGCGGCGCGGCGCGGCGCAAAGCGGCGCCGTCGCCGGCGGGGCGCCAGCAACCGGGAGAGCCCGCACCGTGCGGTGCTATCCGCAAGCGTCCCGGGAACGAGGTCTAACCCCGGCAGGGCGCCATCTTACAAGATGACGCAGCAACCCGCCGGTGCCGGGCGCGCCGCGCCGACCGGCGCGACTGGAACCACCACCGCGACCGGCCGGTGCTCGAACTGATAGGTGCCGAGGCTCAGCGCCATCGCGCTGTCGCTCGGCGCACGGGCAAGGCGCTGGAGACGCGGATGCGTGGGATTGTTCTGTTTTGACAGGATGAGCGCCTGCCAGTCGGCGACGCTGCCGATGAAGATGTCCTCGCCCGCTGCCGCGGCGTCGAACTGCTTCCATGTGGTGTCGACGACAAACTCGCCCTCGGTCCAGGTGACGCGGCACGCGATGTGATTGCCGGCGTCCTCTCCGCCTTCCAGGATCCATTCGAGGAGCGCCGCGCCCAGCTCCGCAGCCGCATCGTCGACATAGGCCTCCAATATCCCGCGCACCCGCCCGGCCTGCGCCAGGCACGCTCCTGGGACCCGGCTCACCTGTCCGCCCAGGGCGGTACGAAGCGCGGCGAGGCCGGGCTGCGCGCGCACGCGCTGGATGACGGTGGGACGCCGCGGCGACGGAGGCGGCGGACGCCGCGGCTGCAGCGCCGGCGCTTTCTGCTGCTGGAGGGTCTGTACCGGCGCCGCGTGCAAGCTGCCGGCCGCGCCCCCCTTCCCCATCCTGCCGCCCGGCCATCGGAGGGGCGGAGGCGCGACCGTCTTCGCGGCCTTGGGCGGCGCCGCCTTGGCTTGAATGATGGGCACCCGCCATGGCGGCACGATCGGCGGCGGCGCCCGAAGTCTTGCGCTCGGCGGCAAGCGCGCCGCTGGTGTCGAGAGCGAGGCGGCGCTCGGCCGCCCGGACTGATGGCGCGTCTGCTGGCTCATTGCCGCTCCTTCGCCGCCGTGTTGCGCCGTAACTTCTGGTACCACGAAACCGCCGGCGATCCCAGGATCGTTGTCGTCGAGGCCTCGACGAGGCCGCGCCGGCCCGCGTCCCTCGACGCGCCAACGGGGGTCACTCCGCCGGCGGCGGAAACTCGACCAAGGCTTCGCCGCGGGCGACCTGCTCGCCGCGTTGATTGCGGACCTCGATGTCGAGGCTGACCCAGCGGCTCCTGGCCGTGGTTTTTTCCGCTGCGACGACGGCGTGCGGCTGGATGCAATCGCCCGGCCGCACCGGGGCGAGCCAGCGCGTCTCGAGCCGGCGATGGACGCCGCCCCGCGGATAAAGCCAATCCGTCAACATGCGGGTGATCAGCCCGAAATTGGTCATGCCGTGCATGATCACGCCGCCGAATTCGGTCTTGCCGAAGCGGCCGCGCATGAAGTCGTCGTCGAGATGCAGCGGGTTGTAGTCGAGCGAGCCGTCGCAGAAGTCGCGGATCGTTTCGCGGGTCACCGCGAAGCGCGGCCCTTCGATCGCCTCGCCCGGCCGAGGCGCATCATATGCAGCGGTCATGAAACGCCCCTAGCTCGGCCGAATGGTCCAGCCGCGGCCGGAACAGATGACCTCGTTCGCCTGGTTGAAGAAGACATTGTCGTGGATCACGAACAGCCGATCCTTCTTGATGAACTTGTCGAGCGCCCGCGCCTGGAGCGTAATCGTGTCGCCGGGACGCGCGGGAATATTGTAGCTCCAGGATTGACCGGCATTGATGGTGCCGGGACTACGCATCCAATCGTGCATCGGCGTGCAGGCGAACATCAGCAGGATATGGATCGATGGCGGCGCGATGATGCCTCTCCAGGGCGTGGTCCGCGCGTAGGCCTCGTCGAAATAGAGCGGATTGAGATCGCCGACCGAGCGACAGTATCGCTGAATGGCCGCCAGGGTCAGCACATAGGGAACGGTCTCGCGCGGCTCGCCTGGAACGATCTCGTCCCAGGTCTTGCGCAGATCGGCGTCCTTCCAGAAATCGCTCTCGGTTGCGGCGGACATCCCTGACAGTCTCCGGATGGAGGGCTAACCGGTTCGCGCTGCGCCTATTCCGCCGCCCGGCCCTTCGCCTTTTCCTTCTCCGCGCGCTCGGCCTCGTGCTTGGCGAACATGGCCTGCTGCGCCGCCTGGCTCATCGCCGCCAGCTCCTGGTTGTGTGCCGTCGTCCAGTCCAGTGATTGCCGGCGATGGCGGTTCGCCTGGCGGAAATGCGGCACGACGTGGCGCGCATAGAGCTCGTAGGATTTCTTCGTCGCCTCCCAATTCGCCCAGTTATGCGCGAGATGCAGGAAGGCGCCAAACTCGCCCTGCTTGGCATAGAGCCGGTCGATCTGCTTGATCGCGTCCTCGGGCGTGCCGACGATGATGCCGCCGGCGGCGATCAGGATGTCGAGCGGATCGCCCTTGGGCAGCGCCGCGAAGCGCGCAGGATTGATGCGCTGGAAATAGTCGAACCACTGGTAGAAGCCGAAGGCCGCGTTGCGGCGCGCCTCCTCGCGCGTCTCGGCGACGTGCATCGGCCCCACCAGCCGCAGCCGCGCCGGATCCATCCTGCGGCCATGCTCGGATGCGATCTCCTGCGCCGTCCGCCAGTTGACGGCGAGCGTATCGAAGCCGTCGGGCTGGGTGGCGGCGACGCAGAGCATGCCGAGATCGTACTTGCCGGCGGCGCGGCCGCCCGAGGGCGTCACCGTGCTGGCGACGCAGACCTCGGGATGGGGCCTGGTATAGGGCAGCAGATGCAGCTTCGCGTCTTTGAGCGTGTACCAGTCGGTGGTCTCGGTCACGCTCTCGCCGCGGAAGAGGCGCAGGATGACGTCGAGCGCCTGCATCATCCGGTCGCGCTGCTGCAGCGGATCGATGCCCAGCATCATCGCATCCGAGGCGAGCAGGCCGGGCCCGGCGCCGAACATGACGCGGCCCATGGTCATGTGGTCGAGCTGGATGATGCGGTTCGCGGTCATCAGCGGATTGTGATAGGGCAGCGACACTACGCCGGTGCCGAGCCGGATGCGCTTGGTCCGCTCCGCCGCCGCGGCGATGAAGATCTCGGGCGAAGCGATGATCTCGAACCCCGCCGAATGATGCTCGCCGATCCAGGCTTCCTCATAGCCCAGCCGGTCCAGCCACTCGACCAGCTCGAGGTCGCGGCGGATGGCCAGCGTCGGATCCTCCTCGGTCGAATGGAACGGCGCGAGGAAGATGCCGCTGCGCAGCGCTGAACCGGTCATGAGCGTCGCTCTCCCGTTGCCCGCCTGTCACCGGGGCGGGGGCCCCGGGCGCGGCATTCTGCCCATGAACCCGCCCGGCGACAACCGCTCGCCGCCGGCGGGGGGCCGCTCACACGGCGATGGGCTGGTCCGGGAAGGCGAGCTGGTCGCGGTCGCGCCAGCCGGGACGGACGTAGTTGATCTCCATCAGCCGGCGCACGCCGACGATCGGGCGGGGATCGAAGCCGTGCCAGGTGGCCGGGCCGGGAACGAAGATCACGCCGGAATCGAAGTCGCCGGCAGAACGGCCGACCCAGCGGCGATCGGCATCGTAGATGTCAGTGCCCCATTCCGCAGCGTCCGGCCCGGTGAAGAGATAGACCACCATCGAGAAAAGCTTCTCCGGGATGTCGCGGTGCGGCTCGAGCCAGGCGCCGTCGATGTCCTGGATGTATTCCATTCTGAGATAGCTGCCGGCAGCCGGGATGTCGCAGGTCTCGGCCATCAGCCGCGCGACCTCGGGTCGCTGCAGCGCCTCGGCGAGCGCGGCGCAACTCGGGAATTTCTGCCGCAACAGCGGCGTGATGAAGCAGCGCCGATCGTTGTAGCTGGCGCGCGTGCCGTCGGTCCGGCCGAGCGCCGGCGGCACGATCGGCAGCGTCAGGATGCCGGTACAGGTCGCTTCGGGAAAGACGTTGGCGAGCCGCCAATGGCGGTAGGGCCGTTCCTCGCGCCGCGCGCCGCGCACGGAGGCGATGAACTGTGCGGCGATCTCCGCGACCGCAGGAACCGGAGGATAGGTCATGCGTCCGCCCCCCCTAGCGCGGCGCCCATTCGATGACCTTGCGCAGCAGCGGCACCGCTTTGGCGCGCGCGCTGAGGCTGTGCCGCCAGTACTCGCGGCGGACATACCAGTCGGAATCGACGTAGCAGAGCTGCAGGCTCATGCGCTGCCCCTTCTGCGGCAGGAAGCCGTGCCAGGAATGATCGCAGACGCGGAACATCAGCATGCGGCCGAACTCGGGAGCGAACTCGAAGGCGTAATCCTCGCGATCGGCGCTGCGCAGCACGCGCAGCCGGCCGCGCTCATAGGGCCAGTCGCGGCTGAAGCCCAGCAGCACGGTGACGATCTTGTGCTTGGAATCGGGATGGGCATAGCCTTCGTTGTAGTGTCCGGTGGTGTTGCCCATCATCACGATCGCCGGCGGATAGGCGGTGAGGTCCATGTCGAATTTACGCTCGACCAGGCGGCGGAAGCGCTCGCTGAGGAGGTCCTGGACCACGGCACCAAACCGGGTACCGTAGCGCAGATCGGGCAGCCCGTAGCTGCCGCGGTCGGGGATGCGCGGCGCATCGGCCAGCACCTCGTCCTTGCGGCCGGGTTCGATCGCGTTCTCGACGAAGGCGAAATCATAGGGATCGCGACGCAGCTCGGCGGCGGCGATCGCCGCCTCGTCGAGCATCGAAAAGGGCGCTTCTCCGTTCTGCATCTCAGGGGCTCTCCTGCAATCGGGGTCCGGCCACTCCATCGCAACCGGCGGGACCGACATTGATCTGGATCAAGCGCCCGCGATCGCGGCGCTGCGGCAAATCGTCCATCAGAAGCTCGGCAGCCCTGGCGCGTCATGCGCGGCGGCGGCAACGCCCTCGACCTCGATCAGCCATTCCGGACGGCACACCGCCCCTTCGACGACGAGGACCGGTAGATCGGGAAGGCGCTCGGCAAGGCTGTCGCGGATTCGAGGGAAATCGGTGGGATCGCGCAGATAGACGGTAAGGTGCATCATGTCAGCGAGCGTCGCCGCGCCGGAGCGCAGCAGAGCGTCGACATTCTCGAGCGCGCGATCGAGCTGGCGCAGTACGTCGCCGGGATGCAGGACGCGGCCGGCATTGTCGATGCTCGCCGTCCCCGAGATGAAATGATGCGTCCGATCGTCATAGGCGATGCGCGTGCCGCGCTCGAACGTGACGTTATAGTCCTTGGTCGCACACAGCCGGTCGAAATCGTTGAGATAGGAGACCTGCTGCGGCGTCAGGCCGAGGATCGAATAGGCGTCCATCGCCACCAGGTCGTAGCGATGCGCGCAGGCGCCTTCGATGCCGGTGCTGGCGAGGTAGTGGGTGTCGCTCGTCAGCCCCTGCTCCTGGAAGAGCGCGGTGCGGCTCTCGACCATGCCCTGATAGAACACGTCGACGTCCTTGAGGTAGATCCAGGTGCGGACGCAATGGTCGCGCAGGCGTCCGCCCTGGCGCGAGAGCGTGTCGATGAGGTCGCCGAACACCACCTGCGTCTGCGCCGCCGCGGTGGCGGCGGAGCCATAGGCGCCGGCGCACAGCCGCGTGCTCCAGAGATGCCCGAGGCCGTTCTTCTCGATTAGAAGGTGCTTCTGCGCCAGCTGGCGCTTGGCGAGCGGCGCACCACCCGCGATGTGATAGGCGAGCAGCGCCAGCTTCGCCCCGGGGAGCGGCGGCTGCTGCACGATCGAGACCGCGACCGGCCCCTCCTCGGGCGCGCCGAAAAGCCGGCTCTCGCGCACCGGCGTCGCCTGGTTCATCGCGTCGCTGACGAAGACGCGGCGGAAGACGGCGCTTTCCGGCGCGAGCTTCAACGCCTGGCGCGCCTCGGCATAGCGCCGCTCGACGTTGTCGATCTGCCCCGCGAGCCCGAGCTGCGCCGGCGCCTCGATGCAGATGAAATGCTCGGTCTCTCCCGACGCTCCCCGGAAGCTCTTGCTGGCAATCCCGTTGTCCCGACGCATGGGCAATAACCTCTCGCGCGACCTCGACGGCGCGGGGCCGCTCGCTTGATCGAGCCCCCGACTTCCTAGCCGAGTAGGCTCGGGCCGGCGGCCTGTCGCTGATCTGGATCAATGCGGGTCAGGATAGTGCTGTCCCGCGACAGCCATCGGCGCCGTCCCGGATTTGGCGATGCGCACCGCCGTCCGGCGCGACGCTTGGTTGTCAGCGCCGCCGCCCGAGCTTATCATCCGCCCCCCGATCCGTACCGCCGTCGAGGCTGCCTCTTGACCCGCCCGCCCGCTCAACCGTTCGGCGCCTATCCCCGCATCCGGCTCCGCCGCAACCGTCGCGATGACTGGTCGCGCCGGCTCATCGCCGAGCACACGCTGAACAGCGGCGATCTCATCTGGCCGGTCTTCGTCCATGACGAGACCGCCGCGCGCGCCCCGATCGCCTCGATGCCCGGCGTCGACCGCCTGTCGATCGCGACGCTGGTCGACGCCGCCAGCGAGGCCGAGGCGCTCGGCATCCCGCTCATCGCCATCTTCCCCGCGACGCCCGCGGCGCTGAAGACGCCCGAGGGCGACGAGGCGATCAACCCCGACAACCTGGTCTGCCGCGCCGTGCGCGCGGTCAAGGCGGCGGTGCCGGAGCTGGGAGTGCTGTGCGATGTCGCGCTCGACCCCTTCACCACCCACGGCCATGACGGCGTGCTGCGCCAGGGCGAGGTCGCCAATGACGAGACGGTGGCGATCCTGTGCCGGCAGGCGCTGGTGCAGGCCGAGGCCGGCTGCGACGTGATCGCGCCTTCGGACATGATGGACGGCCGCGTCGGCGCCATCCGCGACGCGCTCGACGCAGGCGGCTTCGCGCAGGTACGCATCATGTCCTATGCGGCGAAATACGCCTCCGCCTTCTATGGCCCCTTCCGCGACGCGATCGGCTCGCGCTCGTCGCTCGGCAAGGCCGACAAGCGCACCTACCAGATGGACCCGGCCAATTCCGACGAGGCGCTGCGCGAGGTCGCCCTCGACCTCGCCGAGGGCGCCGATATGGTGATGGTCAAGCCCGGCCTGCCCTATCTCGACATCGTCCGCCGGGTCAAGGACCGCTTCGGCGTGCCGACCTACGCCTACCAGGTGAGCGGCGAATACGCGATGCTGGCCGGCGCGGTCGAGCGCGGCTGGCTCGACCCCTCGGTTGTCCTCGAGACGCTCCTCGGCTTCAAGCGCGCCGGCGCCGACGGCATCCTGACCTATTCCGCGGTCGACGTTGCGAGGCGGCTCAAAGCCGGCTGACCGTACTGTTGAAGTGCCGCTCAGCGCATTGTTTATAAAATATTTCTAGATTGCGCTCAGAAACCGCGCGATACACAGGTCGTGCCAGGCGATGCGCCGGTCGCGGCCCTGGAACCCGACATGGCCGCCGCGTTCGGTCACCAGCGGCACCAGGCTCGAATTGCGCCGCCACTCATAGGCGCGATACGAGGCGGGCGGGATCCAGGGATCGTCGAGGGCGTGGATCACCAGCGTCGGCACCGCGATGGCATCGAGAAAGCGCCCGGCGCCGTTCCGCCGGTAATAATCCTCGGCGCCGGCGAAGCCGTTGCGCGGCGCGCTGAAGCCGTGGTCGAAGCCCCAGATGCTGCGCGCGGCGGCGATGGCCGCGCGCTCGCCGGCGCTCAGCTCGGCCCCGGGCGCCGTCGCCTCGCGCTTCATCTGCCGCAGCAGATAGCTCTGATAAAGTGCATTGCGCCGGCGCATCAGGCGGCGCGAGGCTTCGGCAAGATCGAGCGGCGCCGAGATCGAGACCGCCGCCTTGACCGCCGCCCTGCCGCCATGCTCGCCGAGATATTTGAGCAGCATGTTGGCGCCGAGCGAATAGCCGATGGCGACGATGCCGGCCTCGCCGAGCGGCGACGGCAGCGCCGCCAGCGCCGCCGCCAGATCCTCGCTCCGCCCGGCATGGTACTGAAAGCGGCAATAGGGCCGCGACGGCCCGGCGCCGCGCAGGTTGAGCCGCAGCACCGCATAGCCCAGGGCCAGCAGATGCGCCGCCGTATTGCGGACATAGAAGCTTTCCTCGCAGCCGGTAAGCCCGTGCAGCAGCAGCACCAGCGGGCGCGGCGCCGCCGCCGCGAGCGGCCGGTTGAGCACCGCCAACAGCACGTCGCCGCTGCCGTCGCCCGGCGGCAGCCGCAGCCGCTCGGCCGGGTAGCGCTCGAGGCTGCCGCCGCGGCGAATGAGGAAATTGCGCAGCGTCTGCAGGTCGCCGCCCCACCACGGCGCCCGCGCCGCGAAGGGCGGAAAGACCGGGGCCGGCGGCGCCGCGACGGCGCGGCTCAGCTCGATCGTATCCATGTCAGTTCGTGCTTGTTGTGGTGGAGGTGAAGCAGGCGCGAACCGGGAATGGCGGCAAAGCGGCGGGCGGTCTCATGGTCGGTCGGCCCCTGGAACTTGAGCGTGCAGACGAAGCGGCGGCACGTCCCCGCCGCCAGCCAGCGCTCCACCAGCGCGAGAAGCCGGCGGGGATAACAGACAACGTCCGAGAACAGCCAATTTATCCCGCCGACCGAATTTGGCTCCAGGGCGAAGGCGCTTTCCCGCCGGAACTCGATGCCCGGCAGCGCGGCGATGCGTGGATCGAGCGGCGCCTTGTCGACGCTGATCACCCGCGCGCCCAATTGCTGCAGCACCCAGCTCCAGCCGCCGGGGCTGCTGCCGAGATCGAGGCATAGATCGCCCGGGCCGGGCCGCTCGCCGAGCAGCGTGAACACCTCCCAGAGCTTCAGATAGGCGCGGCTCGGCGGCGCTGCGCGATCCTCGATGAAGCGCACCTCGCCATGGGGAAAGGGGCTGGAGCAGCGCGGCGCGGCGAGCACCGTGCCGGCATCGAGCAGCGTCCAGGATCCCAGCGGCGCGGTCGGCGCCGGGGCGCCGAAGGCCAGCGGCTTGGCCGAGACCTTGGGCAGGCGCTCCTCGATCAGCGCGGCGCGGCGGTGATGCCCATGGGCGTAGAGCGCCCAGTTGCGCTGGATCGCCCGCAGCTGCCGCGCCGCGTCGGCGATCGAGGCGATGGCAAGGCGCTGCGGCTCGTGCCAGAGATTGGCCACCCAGGCCGCCGGGCGCGGCGGCCCCGGCGCCAGCACCAGCCGCCCATGGACGGCGCTCACCGCCGCGCCCAGCTCGGCGAGAAGGTCCTCGACGAAGCCTTCGGGCGCGAGGTAGCCGGTGATCTCCGGCTCAGCCAAGCAGGAAATCGCGGATCACGGCGATCTGGCCGGCATCCATCAGCGCCGGCGCATGGCCGATGCCGGGAAATTCGACCAGCCGCGCGCGCGGACCGCGCTCGGTCATCGCCCGAGCGTCGGCGGCGCGCAGCAGGTCGGACTCGCCGCCGCGCAGCACCAGCGTCGGGCAGGAGATCGCCTCCCATGAGGCCCAGAGATCGATGTCCTCGGCGGGCGCCTCGCGGAAGGCGTCGCCGATCCGCGGGTCATAGGCGAAGCCCAGGCTGCCGTCGGGCTTGCGGCGCGTGCTGATGGCGGCAAGGTGGCGCCATTGCGCGTCGCTGAGCGGGCCGAAGCCGGCGGCGATCTGGCGCAGCGTCGCTTCGAGTGCCGCGGCGTCGGTGAAGCTCGGATCGCGCCCGACATAGCCGCCGATGCGCGTCAGCCCCTCCCTGGCGATCAGCGGGCCGATGTCGTTCACCACCAGGCGCCGGATCGGCGCCGCCGGCTGCGCCGCCAGCAGCATGCCGGTGAGCCCGCCCATCGAGGTGCCGACCCAGTCGAGCGTCTCGACATCGAGCCGGGCAATCAGCGCCGCCATGTCGGCGAGATAGAGCGGATAGCCGTAATCGCCGGGATGGCTCAGCCAGTCGCTCGCGCCGCGGCCGGGGAAATCGGGACAGATGACGCGGTGCTCGGCCGAGAGCGCCGTCGCCAGCGCGTCGAAATCGCGGCCGTTGCGGGTGAGCCCATGCACGCACAGCACGGTCCGCGCGCCAGGCGGCCCCGGCCATTCCCAATAGGCCAGCTGGTGGAAGCCGTGCGGCCCGAGGCAGGCGAGGCTGCGGGGGATCATGGACATGGCGCGGCCTCCCGTGTTAGGTCGCGACCATCGCCCAGCCGGCCGAAGGGATCAAGCCCGCGATGGAAGACATCAGCATCGGACCGCCGCTGCCGGCGGATTACCCTGCCTGGCGCCGGCTCTACCAGGGCTATGCGACCTTCTACAAGATGCCGATGGACGACGCGATCGCCGGCCGGGTGTGGGGCTGGCTGCTCGATCCCGCCCATCCGCTCGAGGCGCTGCTCGCCCGCACCGGCACCGACGGCATCATCGGGCTCGCGCATTTCCGCCCGATGCCGCGGCCGCTGACCGGCACGACCGCAGGATTCCTCGACGACCTCTTCGTCGACCCCGGGGTGCGCGGGCGGCGCGTCGCCGACCGTCTGCTTGAGGCGATGGCGGAGATCGGCCGCGCCCGGGGCTGGACGCTGATCCGCTGGCTCACCGGCGACAACAACTACCGCGCGCGCGGGGTCTATGACCGGCTCGCCACCCGGACGATGTGGATCACGTACCAGATGGATCTTTCGCCGCGCATTTGAACCTTTGATGCGCAGCGCTGTTCGTCGCGATCGGAGCATCTCGCGCGCTCCATGAATTTGGCGGGGCCATCAGCCAATGATCACCGATGTGCCGCTCGTCTGTCCGCAGTGCCGGCAGACGACGGTGAAGCCGATAGCCTGGGTGCAGCAGAACACGTTCTACAGCTGCCAGTCCTGCGGCGCGGCGGTGATGATCGACAAGGACCGCTGCGCCGAGCTGGTGGCGCGGATGGAGATGCAGCAGCGCGGCTGACCCCGATTGCCGCGCCGGGCGGACTGCGCTAAGACGCGGCCCCGCGACCCGTGACCAGAGTTGATCAAGCCATGACCGCATCGGGGCCGCTCGCCGGCATCACCGTCATCGATCTCTCGCGCATTCTCGCGGGACCGTATTGCACCTTTCTCATGGCCGAGCTCGGCGCCCGGGTGATCAAGGTCGAGCCGCCCGGCAAGGGCGACGACGCCCGCGAATACGGTCCCTTCGTCAACGGCCGGTCGACCTATTTCGCCTCGGTCAACCGCGGCAAGGAATCGATCGCCCTCGACCTCAAATCCGCCGGCGATCAGTGCATTTTCGAGGCGCTGCTGGCGCGCGCCGACGTCATCGTCGAGAATTTCCGCCCGGGGACGATGGAGAAGCTCGGCTACGGGTGGGAGAGGCTGCACCCGCGCTATCCGCGACTGATCTACGCTGCAACCTCCGGCTTCGGCCATACCGGGCCGTTCTCGCATTATCCCGCCTACGACATGGTGGTGCAGGGCCTCGGCGGCATCATGAGCATCACCGGTCATCCCGGTCAGCCGCCGGTGCGCATCGGCATGTCGATCGGCGATATCGGCGCCGGGCTCTATACCACGGTCGCGGTCAACGCCGCGCTCGTCCATCGCGAGAAGACCGGCGAGGCGACCAAGGTCGATGTCGCCATGTTCGACTGCCAGCTGGCGCTGCTCGAGAACGCGATCATGCGCTACACCGTCACCGGCACCGTACCCGGCCCGCTCGGTGCGCGCCACCCCTCGATCACTCCCTTCGAGGCGTTCGCCACCGCCGATGGGGCGATGATCATCGCCGCCGGCAACGATGCGCTGTACCTCAAGCTGTGCGATGCGCTGGGCCGTCCCGACCTGGCGGCAGCGCCGGGCTACAAAACCAACGATCTGCGCAGCCGCAACCAGGCGACGCTCAAGGCCGAGATCGAATCCGAGCTGAAGAAGCAGCCCACCTCCGCCTGGATCCCGCTGATCGAGCGCGCCGGCATCCCCTGCGGCCCGATCAACACCGTGGCCCAGGCGCTCGCCCATCCCCAGGTCGAGGCGCGCAACATGCTGGTGACCACCGAGGACCCGGTCGCCGGCACGCTGCGTCTGGCCGGCAATCCGCTGAAGCTTTCCGCCTTCCCCGATCCGCCCACCCGTCCCCCCGCCCCCGCCCTCGACGCCGACCGCGCCAGGCTGCTCAAGGAGCTCGGGATCGAGGAGTGAGGGCCGGCCCGGCCACGAGGCGGCGCGGCCCTGGCTCAGCCGGCGAGGCCGAGCTTTGCGAGGAAGGTGTCGATCTCGCCATTTAGCCGGGTGGCCTGCTGCGCAAGTTCGCCCGAGGCCGCCAGCACCTCCTCGGCAGTGGCGCCGCTCTCGCGCGAAGCGGTAGCGACGGCGTTGACGCTGACGCTGATCTCGCGATTGCCGGCGGCGGCCTGCTGGATGTTGCGGGAGATCTCCTGCGTCGCCGCACCCTGCTCCTCCACCGCGGCGGCGATCGAGCCGGCGATTTCGCTCATCTGCCGCACTGTGCCCGCAATGCCGCTGATCGCCTCGACCGCGCCGCCGGTCGAGCCCTGGATCGCCTCGACCTGACTGCGTATCTCATCGGTCGCCTTGGCGGTCTGGCTGGCGAGTTGCTTCACCTCGCCGGCAACGACGGCGAAGCCCTTACCCGCCTCGCCGGCACGCGCCGCCTCGATGGTGGCGTTCAGCGCCAGCAGGTTGGTCTGCGAGGCGATCGCCTGGATGAGCTTCAGCACTTCCCCTATCTCGGCGGCGGCGCCGGCAAGGCCGCGGACGATGCCGTCGGTGCGTGCCGCCTCCTCGACCGCCTTCTGGGCGATGTCGGTGGACTGCGCCACCTGGCGGCCGATCTCGCCAACCGAGCTCGACAGCTCCTCGACCGCGGTCGCCACGGTGGCGACGTTGGCGGTAGTCTGCTCAGTCGCGGCGGCGACGCCGGTCGCCTGCTCGCCGAGGCCGGCGGCGGTCCGCGTCATTGCCGTCGCGCTCGCATTCATCTCGGTGGCCGCGGCGGCAACGCCGCTCACCACCTCGCGCACATTGCTGCGGGCAAAGCGGGCGAAATCCTTGACCTTGGCTTCCATGGCCGCCGTAGTCGTGTTCATGGTCTCGGCGGCCATGCGGAAGCTGCCGGGCAGGCCGCGCGCCAGCACTTGGCGGTAGTAACGGCTTTCGCCCACCGCCTGCATCGAGCCGCGGGCCTCGCGCACGAAGGCATCGGTGATGTCGAGCAGGTGATTGATCGAGTGCTGGATGGCACCGACCGCACCGCCCTCAGGCACCTCGAGGATGCGTGTTTCGAGATCGCCCTTGGCTGCGGCATCGCAGACCGCGGCGGCGCGGGCGAGCACGGTCTCGAGCCGTAGGAGGCTCAGCGCTGCGCCGGCCGCGAGGCCGAGCGCCACGAGGTGGCCCAGCAGCAACGCCGGGACGCCCGCGCGCGGCAGAATCAGCAGTACCGCGGCCTCGATGAGGAGGGCGGCCGCCGCGGCAGCGCCCAGGCGCTTGACCCGGCCGAGGGAGGAACGCTCAGAGCGAGAAGGCGAACTGGTCATAGCTCACTCCTTTGGACGTGAGGTCGGCGAGCAGCCGGTCGCGGGCCTGATTCATGCCGATTTTGCGGTCGGACGCGGCGCGTTCGATCTCGAGAAGAGTGCGGTAGATCGGCACGATCTTCGCCACCTGCGCCGGATCCGGCTTGCGCCGGTTGGAGTGGTAGCCGGTGATCTTTCCGGCGGCATCGAAGCTCGGCGTCACATGGGCGAAGACCCAGTAGTGGTCGCCGTTCGCGGCCATGTTGAGCACGTAGGCGAAGATCTCGCTGCCGGCCTCGATGGTCTCCCACAGCAGCTTAAAGACCGCGCGCGGCATGTCCGGGTGGCGGATGATGCTGTGCGGCTGGCCGAGGATGTCCGCGGCGCGGTACCGCGCGACGCGCAGGAAGACATCGTTGGCGTAGGTGATACGGCCTTTGAGATCGGTCTTCGAGACGATGATCTCCTCGATGCCGAAAGGACTCTCGCGGCCGGTAGGCTGGATCTGTCGAGCCGACATGGACGAGCCTCCTTGGGTTATTGTTACGTTGTTGATAATTGCTTCTCCTTAAGAAAAAACGATAATTTTGCGACATTCGTAAATTATATTTGAGATTGATTTGCATTGTGTTGTTGATCACGTGATTACTTGGTCCTTTGCGGGCGAGCCGCCCCCGAGATACCTTTCACGCCGCATGCCAAGTGGAAAAGGCGGAATCCCGATCCTCGTCTTCTCGCCGCTTCGCAGCACGCCCGGGCAGATTGCATCGGCAGGCAAAATGCCGGGGGCGCCCGCCGGGGGGTAGCAGGCGCCGCCCGGTCGTGTATAACGTGGCCCAGACCTGCGCGCGCCCCGCCGAGGCGGCGGCGCGCCTGCCCGGACCGAAGAATGGGAGGAGTTGATGCTGCAGAACCGGCTTGAGCCCGTGCTCGACCCGCGCGCGCTGGCGCGCGAGCTGTCCAACAAGCTGCTGATCGACGGCGCGCTGGTGCCGGCGGTGACCGGCCGCAGCTTCCCGGTGGTCAACCCCGCCACTCAGGAGCAGATCGCGGTCGCCGCCGAGGGTACCGCCCCGGACGTCGACGTCGCGGTCCAGGCGGCGCGCAAGGCGCAGAAGGCCTGGGCCAAGCTCGCCGGGCGCGAGCGCGGCCGGCTGGTGCAGGAATGCGGCCGGCTGCTCAACGAGCATGTCGAGGAGATCGCCCGGCTGATCACGCTGGAGACCGGCAAGGCGATCCGCACCGAGAGCCGGGTCGAGGCCGGCGTCTTCGCCGACGTGCTGGTGTTCTATGGCGGGCTCGGCTCGGAGCTGAAGGGCGAGAGCGTGCCGTTCAAGCCCGGCATGCTGACCATCACCCAGCGCGAGCCGATCGGCGTCGTCGGCGCCATCATCCCGTGGAACGTGCCGCTGCTGCTGATGGCGCTCAAGATCGCGCCGGCGCTGGTGGCGGGCAATGCGGTGGTGGTGAAATCCGCCGAGGAGGCGCCGCTTGCGGTGCTGCGCGCCTGCCAGATCATGAACCAGGTGCTGCCGCCCGGCATCCTCAACATCCTGTCGGGCGACGGCCCCGGCTGCGGCGCGCCGCTGGTCGCGCACAAGGGCGTTGGCAAGGTGACCTTCACCGGCTCGGTCGAGACCGGCAAGCTGGTCTACAAGATGGCCGCCGACAAGCTCATCCCGGTGACGCTCGAACTGGGCGGCAAGAGCCCGATGATCGTCATGGGCGACGCCGATCTCGACAAGGCGGTGGAGGGCGCGGTGATCGGCATGCGCTTCACCCGCCAGGGCCAGAGCTGCACCGCGGCGAGCCGCATCTTCGTCCAGGACGGCATCCACGACGCCTTTGTCGCGAAGCTGAAGGCGAAAGTCGACGCGATGAAGATGGGCGATCCGCTGGACGAGGCGACCGATATCGGCACCATCATCTCCAAGCAGCAATTCGACAAGGTAAAGGGCTATATCAAGCTCGGCGAGGAGACGCCGGGCGCCACCGCGCTGCGCTGCTCGGCAATGCCGGCCGACGCCAAGCTCGGACGCGGCTATTTCGTGCAGCCGGTGATCTTCACCGGCGTCGCCAACGATAATCGCCTCTGCCGCGAGGAGATCTTCGGCCCGGTCACCTGCATCCTCAAATTCCGCGACTACGAGGACGCCATCCGCCAGGCCAATGACAGCGAGTACGGCCTCGCCGCCACCATCTGGACGCGCGACCTCAAGACCGCGCTCGACGCCACCCAGCGGCTCGAGGCCGGCCTCGTCCAGGTCAACCAGAACCTGGTGGTGCAGGCCAACATGTCCTATGGCGGCGTCAAGAGTTCGGGCCTCGGCAAGGAGGCGTCGCTCGAATCCATGCTCGAGCATTTCACCCAGAAAAAGACCATCATCCTGAACCTGGCTTGATCGGCGCCCAACGCCGGCGGGGCGGCGGCGTGGCGCGGCTGGTCATCCGCATCCTGCTGCTCGCGCCGCTGGTCGCCATCGCCGGCGGGCTGCTCTGGCTGCGCTCCTCGCTGCCGCTGAGCGAGGGGCGCCTGGCGCTCGACGGGCCCGGCGCCGACATCAGCATCGCCCGCGACGCGCACGGCATCCCCACCATCCGCGCCGCGAGCGAGCCCGACGCCGCCTTCGCGCTGGGCTTCGTCCACGCCCAGGACCGGCTCTTCCAGATGGACCTGATGCGCCGCGCCGGCGCCGGGCGGCTTTCGGAATGGTTCGGCGGCAAGACCCTCGGCATCGACCGCTTCATGCGCACCATCGGCCTCTACCGCGCGGCCGAGCGCGAATATCCGCTGCTGTCGCCGCCGCTGCGCGCGGCGCTCGATGCCTATGCCGCGGGGGTCAACGCCTATCTCGCCCATCGCCGTGGCGCACTGCCCTTGGAATACTATCTCCTCAACGTGTCGCCCGAACCGTGGAAGCCGGCCGACACGCTGGTCTGGGCCAAACTCATGGCGCTGGAGCTGGCCGGCAATTTCCGCCGGGAGCTGCTGCATGCGCGCCTCGCCCGGCGGCTCACGCCGGAAGAGCTGCGGCTGCTCTATCCGCCCTATCCCGCGGACGGGCCGGTGACGGTGGGCGGGGCCGTGCACGCCCTCGACGGCATGCCGCTCGCCGAGATCGCGGCGCTGCTGCCGCGTTTCGTCGGCCCCGGCTTCGCCTCGAACAACTGGGTGGTCGACGGCGCCCACAGCGCCTCCGGCAAGCCATTGCTCGCCAACGATCCGCATCTCGGCCTCTCCGCCCCCAGCGTCTGGTATGTCGTGCGCATCGAGACGCCCGGGCTCAGCCTCGCCGGCGCCACCGCGCCGGGCAGCCCCGTCCTCGTCCTCGGCCACAACCAGCGCATCGCCTGGGGCTTCACCAATACCGAGAGCGACGTCGAGGATCTCTTCATCGAGCATGTCGATCCCGCCGACGCGACGCACTATCTCGCGCCCGGCGGCAGCGAGCCCTTCGCAACGCGCAGCGAGCAGATCCGGGTGCGCCACGCGGCGCCGGTGACGCTCAGCGTGCGCGCGACGCGGCACGGGCCGGTAATCTCCGATCTCGGCGGCCGCTATGCCGATGCCGCGGCGCCGGGCAGCGTGCTGGCGCTGCAGGCGACATTCCTCCAGGGCGAAGACCGCACCGCCGAGGCGCTGTGGCGGGTGAACCGGGCCGGCAACTGGGATGCGTTCCGCGACGCGCTCAAGGATTTCGTGGCGCCGCAGCAGAACATGGTCTACGCCGACATCGACGGCAATATCGGCTTCTTCGCGCCCGGCCGCGTGCCGATCCGCGGCAAGGGCGACGGCTGGCTGCCGGCGCCGGGCTGGAGCGGCGAGTATGACTGGACCGGCTACATCCCCTTCGACCAGCTGCCCAGCGCCTTCAACCCGCCCGCCGGCCGCATCCTCAGCGCCAACAACAAGATCGTGCCCGACAGCTACCCCTATTATCTCGGTCGCGGCTGGGACCTGCCCTACCGCGCCGAGCGCATCGCAGCCCTGCTCGAAGCGACGCCGCGCCAGTCGCCGGCGAGCTTCGCGGCAATGCAGGGCGATACGCTGTCGCTGATGGCGAAGGATCTGCTGCCGCTGATGCTGACCGCCGCGCCCGCTTCCAAGGCGGCGGCGGACGCGCTCGACCGGCTGCGCGCCTGGGACGGGCGCATGCAGCGCGACCAGGCGGCGCCGCTGCTCTTCGTCGCCTGGCTGCGCGAGCTCAACCGCACTCTCTTCGCCGACCGGCTGGGCGACGCCTTCGACGATTACTGGGGCCTCCATCCCGACGTCGTCCGGCTGGTGCTGACCGAGCATTCCGAATGGTGCGTCGACCCCGCCGCGCCCAAGGCGGGAAGCTGCGCCGCCCGGCTCTCGGCCTCGCTCGAGCGCGCGCTCGATGAGCTGCGCCGGCGCTACGGCGCCGATATGGAGCAATGGCGCTGGGGCGCGCCGCACCAGGCGCGGTTCGCCAACCAGTTCTGGTCGGCGGTGCCGGTGCTGGGCAAGCTCTTCGGCCTGGCGATCGCCGCCGATGGCGGCTACGACACGGTCGACCGCGGCGCCACGCCGCTCGCCGGCAGCGCCGATCCCTATGCCGACGTGCTCGGCCCGACGCTGCGCATGATCGTCGATCTCAGCAACCCCGACGACGCGCGCTTCGTGATCGCCCCGGGCGAGTCCGGCAACGTATTGTCGCCGCACTACCACGACCTGATGGAGAGCTGGCGCAACACCGCCTATGTCACGCTCGGCGGCGAGGCGGTGGGCGGGACGCTGGTGCTGGCGCCGCGATGAGCTTCGCGGTGGCCCTCGACGACATCCGCGCCGCCGCTGCGGCGATCGCCGGCGCGGTGCTGCGGACGCCGGCGGTGGCGGCGCCGGCGCTGGCCGAGCTGTGCGGCGCCGCGGAGGTGGTGCTGAAGCTCGAGATGCTGCACCCCACCGGCTCCTTCAAGGAGCGCGGCGCGCTCAACAAGCTGCTGAGCCTCGACACGGCGTCGCGCGGCGCCGGCGTCATCGCCGCCTCCGCCGGCAACCATGCCCAGGGCGTGGCCTACCACGCCCGCCGCCTCGCCGTGCCCGCCACCATCGTCATGCCCGCCGACACGCCCTTCACCAAGGTGGAGCGGACCGAGGCCTATGGCGCGCGCGTGGTGCTGCGCGGCGCCGGGCTCACCGAGGCGCGCCAGGCGGCCGAGGTGATCGCCGCGGCCGAGGGGCTGTCGCTCATCCACCCCTATGACGACGCCGCGATCATCGCCGGCCAGGGCACGGTGGCGCTGGAGCTGCTCGCCGACCAGCCCGGGCTCGAGACGCTGGTCGTACCGGTGGGCGGCGGCGGCCTGATCGCCGGCGTCGCGGTCGCCGCCAAGGCGCTGCGGCCGGGCATCGAGATCATCGGCGTGCAGAGCGCGCTCTACGCCGCCATGGCGCACGCGCTCGGCCGCTGCGCCGCGCCCGCCGGCGGCACCACGCTCGCCGAGGGCATCGCGGTCAAGGAGCCCGGAGCTCTCACGCTGCCGATCGTGGCGGCGCTGGTCGACGGGATCGTGCTCGTCGACGAGGCGACGCTGGAGCGCGCCGTGGCGACCCTGCTCGACGCCGAGAAGCTGGTGGCCGAGGGCGCCGGCGCGGCGCCGCTCGCGGCGCTGCTGGCCGATCCAGACCGCTTCCGCGGCAAGCGCGTGGGACTGGTGCTGTCGGGCGGCAACATCGACGCGCGCCTCCTCGCCTCGATCCTGCAGCGCCAGCTGGTGCGCGCCGGCAGGCTGGTGCGGCTGCGCATCGAGATCTCCGACCTGCCCGGCGCGCTCGCCAAGATCGCCGGCATCATCGGCGACAATGGCGGCAACATCGTCGAGATCTATCACCAGCGCCTGTTCCAGGACGTGCCGGTGAAGCTCGCCGAGGTCGATGCCGTGATCGAGACGCGCAATCCCCGCCATGTCGGCGCGCTGGTCGCGGCGCTCGCCGGCGCCGGATTCCCGACGCGCCTGCTGTCGAGCAGCGCGATCGAGGGGAGCTAGTTAGCGTCGGGCTTTCGCAACCTTCTTGAGAGGATGTATCGCCTCTCCTCGAGCCAACATTTCCACAAACTGTTCTATACGCTTAGCGCGGGTATCTGGTCGCTTGGCGTTGTTCACGCGGTAGATGATCGCAAAGCGATTCGCGCGATCCAGTGTTTCGAAGAATCGACTCGCGGCTTCGTTCAATACCAAGACCTCCGCCAGATCTTGCGGCATTTCAGCTTTTCCCTGCGAATCATAGGCAGCGGCCCATCTTCCATCGCTCTTCGCCGCCTCCACCTCCGCCAGCCCGTCTGGATTCAAGCGACCCTCTTTCGCCAACCGCTCAGCAGTCGCGCGGTTCTTCGCGGACCATCGGCTGCCGGGCCGGCGAGGCGTCATTCGCACGAGGAAATAATGGTCGTCGAGCTTGTCGAGCTGGCCATCGATCCATCCGCAGCAAAGCGCAGCCTCTATCGCTTCGGCCTTGCTGATGGTGGCCAGTGGCGCCCCCTCCTTGGACAGCTTGAGCCAAAAGCCCTTCGAGCCTTTCGACTCGCCGGTCATGTGGGCTTCCATGTCCTGGCGACATGAAAAAGCTAGAATTGGCTCGTTTCGATCCATGTGTCCTACATCCCGGCGGCGACTTTAGCTTCAAACCCTTCTGCCAACTTGTAGAAATGCGCAGGCACGCTCAGTAACGCCCCGGGCTCATCCCGGTGATCTTTTTGAAATCCCTCGTAAAGTGGGCCTGATCGAAATAGCCGAGGTCCTGCGCCAACGCGGCCAAATTGACGTCTATGCCGACATCCAACCGCGCTAATGCATCCTGAAGCCGGAAGCAGCGTATGAGCCACTTTGGGGAGACGCCGAGCGCACGTCGGCAAATATCTTGGACTGACCGTGCCGAAAGGGAAACTGCCTCCGCGAGCGCCGAGACGGCAGCGATGGATCGATCGGTTTCGGCCCGATGAACGATCTCGTCAGCCTTCAACGAGACTGAGTCATGCTTCGGATTCTGGCGGCCAAGATAGGCCTCGATCTCCCTGGCAGCCGCTTCTGGATCGTCCAAGTCCCATTCGGAGCGCTTGGCTGGCAGGAGGCTATCGGCGGCCCGGAAGTTGTCGCGGATAACAAATGGCCGCTCGACGCCGAAAGCGCGCAACGCCCCGGGTCGAAGTTTTGCGCCAAACGCGCTGCCCGCCCCCTCAAGCCGCTGGATGGCCGCGTGGGTGGCTACACCGACCACAATGGCGCTTCCCCCGCTGACGACGAAGTTCGCGCAGGGGTACGGCAGAATGGGCTGGGTCCGAAACTCGCCGGCGGGGATGTTCCACTGGGCAGACCAGATCCGCTGGACGTACGGGATGAGCGCCGCTGATGGCTCAAACCAGCGCAGGATACGCTCGCCCGAGCGGATATCGGATTTGAGCAACCCTCTGACGTGGGGGGCGACGCTGCACTCGACTGACATTGCCATCGGCCCTTTCGTCCACACACCGGGTTGCGGGTTTCTACAAGAAAAGATTTCTTGGGTTCGGCATGCTCTCGACCGTGGCCCGGAGCAACATATGATCCTATACTACACTCCGCAGACACGCGCATTTCCGGTCCTGTGGGCATTGGAAGAACTCGCCGCGCAATACGAACTGAAGGCGGTCGACCTAAGCCGGGGTGAGCAGAAGACCGACGAATATCATCGTCTCAACCCGATGACGAAGGTGCCCACTCTGGTGGACGGCGAAGCCGTCGTGACCGAGACTGGCGCGATTCTTCTCCATATCGTCGAGAACGCGCCCAATTCGAGCCTGCTTCCGCGGCGCGGCGATTCCCGTCGCGCGGCCTGCCTCAAATGGCTCTTCTTTGTCGGCTCCAGCCTGGAGCCCGCCATGGCCGAACGGTTCCAAGGCTGGACCCCAAATCCCTACTACAATGGATGGGGAGATTTCGAGAGGGTATTGGACGCCATGTCCAGCGCATTGGCGCGGAGGCCGTGGCTGGTTGGCGAGTTGTTCACGGTGGCGGATATTTATCTTGCAGCCGATCTCAGGATTGCTCGCACGGGAAATCTTATCGCTGCCGAGCTTGCGCCTTTTGCCGACTATCTTCACCGCGTGGAAAGGAGGCCCGCGTTCGTCGGGCTCTGGAGATCGATTCGAGCCGCGCCGCTCGACCGGACGTTTCCTGACGGAGTTTCCGCCTTAACTCGGGAGTCGCCGGAAGACGGGCATGATTCCAGCTAGGCTGCCAGCTCCATGAAGCGGGCGACGTCCCGCGCCGCGATCAGCACGCGGCGAAGCGTTCTGTCAGCCGGATCGCCCGATCGGCCGCGCCGAGCAGCAGCGCGCCGGCATCCGAGCTGATCGCCCCGCCGTCGAACCTGGCGACCACGGCACGGCCCGCGGCCTCTCCAAATTCGAACTTCTCCGCGCTGCACTCTGTCGGCATCGGGGCACTCCTCTGCTTCGCGAAATTCCTTTGTCGCAGAAGAATTTTCGCCGATTCAGAGCCCTGATGCACCTACCCATGTGAGAATTGCGGGCTAGGCGCGACGCAGAAGTGCCCGAGGCACAGCGTATGGCCACCTCACGATCCCTTGATCGGAGGCGCGCTCTCGATCGGTGCTAAGGTCGTCCGAAACGCCCCTTCCCAACCGGATCGATGCCCATGGACAAGATCAAGCCGCTCTTCACCGCGACCGCAACCGCGATCGGTGGCCGCAACGGACATAGCGAGGCCAGCGACGGAACCGTCGCGGTCGATCTCTCGGTGCCCAAGGCGATGGGCGGTCCGGGCAAGCCCGGCACCACGACGCCCGAGCATCTCTTCGCCGCGGGATATGCCGCCTGCTTCGGCGGCGCGCTCGACTATGTCGCCAAGCAGCAGAAGCACGACGCCACCAAGGCCAGGATCACCTGCGCCGTCGCGATCGGCCCGCGCGACGGCGGCGGGTTCGGCATCGCCGTCAAGATGCACGTCGAGGACCGCAGCCTCGCGCAAGCGCTGCTCGAGACGCTGGTCAAGGAAGCCCACGAGAAGATCTGCCCCTACTCGCACGCGACGCGCGGCAATGTCGACGTCCAGCTCGAGGTCGCCGGCGCCGCGTAGGCCCTGGCGCGAGCAAGCGCCGGCCGCCGTGCGGGTTGGCCTCCGGTTACCGCCAATGCGGCGGCCATGTCTTCCGCACCACCGGCAGGTCGGCCATGCGCCGCATCCAGGCGCTTACCCCGGGCCCCGCCGGCACCCGCGCCAAGAGCTCGGGCCGACGCGCGGCGAAGCGCTCGATGATCGCGACGCAAGGGTAGAGGGAGAAATCCGCCGCCGACAGCGCGCCGGCGAGATGATCCCCGGCGAGCGCCGTCTCCCACCGCGCCAGCTCGCCCTGAAGCTCGGCGTGGGCGGCGGCGATCTTCTCGGGCGTTCGGCTTTCCGGCGAGCCTGACATCACGGCTTCACCCAGGCGCCCCACCGCCGGCGCGACATATTGGTCGACCTCGCACACCATGCGCCGCTGCACCGCGCGCTGCCGCAGATCGCGCGAGAGGAGCGGCGGCGCCTCCGGCCAGCGGTCCTCGAGATAGTCGAGAATGCCGGCAGACTCGTAGAGCGCGAAATCGTCATCGACGATCACCGGCACTTTGCCGCGCGGGTTGAGCGCCCGGAATTCCGGCCGCTTGAGGTCGCCGGCGTCGAAGGACAGCGTCTTTTGCACATAGGCGATCCCCTTGTGCTCGAGCGCCAGCCAGACCCGCCAGGCAAAGGGCGAACCCGATCCGTAATAGAACGTAAGAGCCATCGCCGCACATCTCCCGTGAATGTCGCGCCGCTCGCCGCTACCCGGCTCGTCCGCCGGACCAGCCCGTCAGCCTCGGCCAGGCGGCCCGACCTTGTCGAGCGGCAACGAGACGGTCAGGCGGGCCGCGCCACCGTTTCTCCAGCGCCGCCAGCCGCCGTCGCAGCGTCCGGACGCGCGCCGATGCTCTCCGCCGCGGGCAGAAGGCGCGCCGAGTTCAGGATGAAGGCCATCTCGGAGCTGACATGGATGAAGGCGGCGAGCAGCGGATTGAGCAGGCCGATCGCCGCGAGCACGATGCCGAGCGTGTCGACGGCGACGGTGCCGACGAAGTTCTGCCAGATGATCCGTCGCGTACGCCGCGCGATCGCCAACGTCTCGGCGAAGCGCAGGAGGTCGTTGCCGAGCAGCACGACGTCGGCGCTCTCGCGCGCGACATCGGTGCCCGAGCCCATCGCCACGCCGACGCTGGCGGCGGTGAGCGCGGGAGCGTCGTTGATGCCGTCGCCGACCATGGCGACGATGCGACGCTGGCCCACCAGCGCCTTGACGCGGGCGAGCTTCTCCTCGGGCAGCAGATCGGCCTCGACCTCGGCGATGCCGAGCGCGCCGGCGACCGCTTGCGCGACGGGCTTCACATCGCCCGTCAGCAGGATCGTCCGCAGCCCCATGCGGCCGAGCGCGTCGATCGCCCGCCTTGCCTCCGGGCGTACCGTGTCGGCCACGGTCACGGTACCGAGGAACCGCCCGTCGCATGCGACGAAGATCTCCGACGCCGCCACCCCGGCGGCGGCGAGATCCGCCGGCAGCGACACGCCGCGCTCGCCCATCAGCGAGCGATTGCCGACCAGGACCTCGCGGCCATCGACCGTCGCGCCGACACCACGGCCGGGCGTGTAGTCGAAGCGCTCCGGCTCCCGGAGGGTCCGGCCCAGCGCGCGGGCATGGGCCACGATCGCCCGGCCCAGCGGATGCTCCGAGCGCAGCTCGGCCGATGCCGCCGCGTCGAGCAATCTCTCATGCGACTGGTTTGCCGCCGGCAGCAGCTTCTGCACCTCCGGCCGGCCGAAGGTGAGCGTGCCGGTCTTATCCAGCACGACCGTATCGACGCGGCCCAGCGTCTCGAGGAAAAGCCCGCCCTTCACGATGGCGCCGAGCCGGGCGGCGCGGCCGATCCCGCCCAGGATCGCCAACGGCGTGCCGGCGGCGACGCCGCAGGCGCCCGCCACGATCACCACCGAGATGGTGGATCGCATGTCGCGCGTCGCCAGGAAGGTCAGCGCCGCCGCGCCGAGCGCGAAATAGACAAGATATCCTGCGAGCCGGTCGGCAAGGCGCTGCACCGGCGCGCGCGAGCGCTCGGCGGTTTCGACGGCCTCGATGATCTTGCCGTAGCTGGTGTCGCGGCCGATGCGCTCGGCGCGGATCTCGAGCGCCCCCGACTGGTTGATCGAGCCGGCATAGACCGCGCCGCCCGCGGTCTTCTCGACTGGCATCGATTCGCCGGTGATGCGCGCCTGATCGACGAAGGAATGCCCGGCGATCACCGTCCCGTCGACCGGCACGCGCGCGCCGGGATTCACCAGCACCGCATCGCCCGGCGCGAGCTCGCCGGCGTCGACGTCGCGGACGATGCCGGCGCGGCGCACCGAGACCGAGCGCGGCAGGAAATCGAGGAGCTCGTGGATCGCGCGCCGCCCGCGCGAGACGGTCATGCCTTCCAGCACCTCGGCGACCAGCACGAAGACGGTGATGACCAGCGCGGTGAAGAACTCGCCGATCGCCGCGGCGGCGATGATGGCGATGCTCATCGACAGCTCCATCGTCATCCGGCGCGCCGCGATGTTCTCGGCCGCCTCCTTGAAGATCGGCCAGCCGCCGACGACCACGCCGAGGACGCCGATCACGCTGACGGCGGTCAACGGCTCCCAGAGGCGCCACCACACCGCCGCCGCCGCGAGCGCCACCAGCGCGATGCGCCCTGCCTCGAGCCGGTCGAAGCCGTGCTCGTGCCCGTCGTCCCCTTCGCTCTCCGCCGCAGCGACGGCTTGCGGTATCGGCTGGTTCTCGGATGCGGCCATGGTTCGTCCCTTCGCTTCAGCGGAGATAGGCGTGGACGACGTCGATGAGCTGCTCCGATCCCTTGGCGCGCGCCGCGTTGGGATCGCGCGCGGGATCGGAGACGTGGAAGCGGATGTGATCTTCCATCAGCTCGGCCATGAGGCCGTTGGCGGCGCCGCGCACCGAAACGACGAGCTGCATCACCTCGATGCATTCCGTCTCCGCCTCGAGCGCCCGCTCGATCGCCTCGACCTGCCCGCGCAGGCGGCGGACGCGGTTCAGCAGCTTGGTCTTCTGTCGGATGGTGTGGCTCATGGCATCCTCTTGCCGACGATCGAATAGCATACCCCCCATGCTATTTGGCGGTCAATCAGCGCGCGCCGCCGGCATCATGGTTAAGGACGACGCTCTTCCGGGCGGGGATCGCGCTCAATTTTGCCACATAAGCTCTATACGTTTGCGCGCGATACTGGCTGCGATGGCAACCGCTGAGCAGAGGCTTGCGCCATGAAACGCATTCTCTTTGTGGACGACGAGGCCGCCATGCGCGAGTTGGTGCGCCGCGTGCTGGAGCGGCAGGGATTCTTCGTCCAGGCGGTGCCGGCCGCGGAAGTGGCGCTGATGATGCTGAAGGAAAACATCCATTTCGACCTGATGATCACCGATGTGGTGATGCGCGGCGGCATGAACGGCTTCGAGCTCGCCGATCGCGCCAAGACGCTGCAGCCGGGGCTGCGCGTGATCTATCTCACCGGCTTCGTCAACCTGCCGCGCCGCCGGCTCGCCGAGCTCGGCGGCAAGCTCGTCGCCAAGCCGGTGATGCCCGGCCAGCTCGAGCGCGAGGTGCGCCACATGCTCGCCGCATGAGCCAGGCGCTCGACAAGCAAGATCGATGTGGATCACGGTAGGTGAACCGGGCCGATTCGCGGCCCGAGGACTCTCATCTTCTTCCTGTCCTCAGCGCCTCCGCGGTGCGTTTCGTCTGTCCGAACGCCCCGTGGCTTCCCCCGCCCTTCCCCTCGCGCGCCGGACGGCGTAGGAAGGAGGCCGGCGGCGGGAGAAGCGTCATGGTGGTGCATCGCAGCGTCCTCGACTCCATCGGCGACACGCCGCTGGTCGAACTCACGCGCTTCGACACCGCCCCCTGCCGGCTGTTCGCCAAGCTCGAGAACCAGAACCCCGGCGGCTCGATCAAGGATCGCATCGGCCTGTCGCTGATCGAGGCGGCCGAGCGCGAGGGCAGGATCGGCCCCGGCGGTACGCTGGTCGAGGCCACCGCCGGCAATACCGGGCTCGGCCTGGCGCTGGTGGCGGCGCAGAAGGGCTATCGCCTGATTCTCGTCATCCCGGACAAGATGAGCCAGGAGAAGGTGCTGCATCTGAAGGCGCTCGGCGCCGAGATCCGGATCACGCGCTCGGATGTCGGCAAGGGCCATCCCGACTACTACCAGGACATGGCCGAGCGCCTGGCGCGCGAGACCGGCGCCTATTACGTCAACCAGTTCGCCAATCCCGCCAATCCGCTGGCGCATGAGACCACCACCGCGCCGGAGATCTGGCAGCAGATGGGCCACCGCGTCGACGCGGTGGTGGTCGGCGTCGGGTCCGGCGGCACCCTCACCGGGCTCGCCCGCTTCTTCGCCCGCGTCGCGCCCGAGGTCGAGATGGTGCTCGCCGATCCCGAAGGCTCGATCCTGGCACCGCTGGTCCAGACCGGGCGCAAGATCGAGGCCGGCTCCTGGTTGATCGAAGGCATCGGCGAGGATTTCGTGCCGCCCAATTGCGAGCTCGACCGCGTGCGCCGCGCCTATGCGGTCAGCGACGCCGAGAGCTTCGGCGCGGCGCGCGAACTGCTACGCCGCGAGGGCATCCTCGGCGGCTCCTCCACCGGCACGCTGCTGGCGGCGGCGCTGCGCTATTGCCGCGAGCAGAGCACGCCCAAGCGGGTCGTGACCCTGGTCTGCGACAGCGGCAACAAGTACCTGTCGAAGATGTACAACGATTTCTGGATGTTCGATCAGGGCCTGCTGGCGCGCCCGACGCAAGGCGATCTCACCGACCTGATCGCGCGGCGCCATGCCGAGGGCAGCGTCGTCACCGTCACCCCCGAGGACACGCTCGCCACCGTGCATCGCCGCATGAAGCTCTACGAGGTCTCGCAGCTGCCGGTGATGGACGGCGAGACGCTGGTCGGCATCATCGACGAGAGCGACCTGCTGATGGCGCTCGCCAGCGATCCCCAGGTCTTCGCCGAGCCGGTGCGCCGCGCCATGGTGACCAGGATCGAGACCATCGCGCCCGACGCGCCGCTGGACGCCTTGCTGCCGATCTTCGCCCGCGATCACGTCGCCGTGGTGGAGAAGGACGGCAGGTTCATCGGCCTCGTCACCCGCATCGACCTCATCAACCATCTGCGCCGCCGCCTGCGCTAGGAGCCCTCATGGCCCGCACCACCAAGAACCGCCGCGGTTTCGCCACCCGCGGCATCCATGCCGGCCAGGCGCCCGATCCCGCCACCGGCGCGATCATGACGCCGATCTACGCCACCTCGACCTACGTGCAGTCGAGCCCGGGCGTGCACCAGGGCTACGAGTATTCGCGCACCCAGAACCCGACGCGCATGGCCTATGAGCGCTGCATCGCCGATCTCGAGAGCGGCGCCCAGGGATTCGCCTTCGCCTCGGGCATGGCGGCGACCGCGACGGCGTTGGAACTGCTCGACCACGGCGCGCATGTAGTGGCGTCCGACGATCTCTATGGCGGAACCTACCGCCTTTTCACCCGCGTGCGCGCGCGCTCGGCCGGGCTCAAGGTGAGCTATGTCGATGTCGCCGACGGCGACGCGCTGGCGGCGGCGATCCGGCCGGAGACGCGCATGATCTGGATCGAGACGCCATCGAACCCGATGCTGAAGCTCGTCGACCTCGCCGCCGTCGCGGCGCTCGGCCGCGCGCGCGGCATCCTCACCGTCGCCGACAACACCTTCGCCAGCCCCTATGTGCAGCGGCCGCTCGAGCTGGGATTCGACATCGTCATGCATTCGGCGACCAAATATCTCAACGGCCATTCCGACATGGTGGGCGGCGTGCTCGTGGTCGGCGACGACCGGGATCTCGGTGAGCGCGTCGCCTTCCTGCAGAACGCCGTGGGGGCGGTGGCCGGCCCCTTCGACAGCTTCCTGGCGCTGCGCGGCCTGAAGACCCTGGCGCTACGCATGGAACGGCATTGCGCCAACGCGCTCGCCGTCGCCCGGCATCTCGCGCGCCATCCCAAGATCGCCCGCGTGCACTATCCCGGGCTCGACAGCCATCCGCAGCATGCGCTGGCCACCCGCCAGATGCAGGCCTATGGCGGCATGGTGACGGTGGAGATCGCCGGCGACCTCGCCGCCGCACGGCGCTTCCTCGAGCGCGTCGAGATCTTCGCGCTGGCCGAGAGCCTGGGCGGCGTCGAAAGCCTGATCGAGCACCCCGCGATCATGACCCACGCCTCGCTGCCGCCGGAACAGCGCCGGGCGCTCGGCATCGGCGACACGCTGGTCCGGCTCTCGGTCGGCATCGAGGATGCCGACGACCTCATCGCCGACCTCGACCAGGCGCTCGGCTGAAACCGGGCACCGCCCGCCCGGGAACAGTCCGGGAACATATCGGTCAGGCAAGGGAATCTTAACGCAAATCCGCGACCTTTGTGTCTGCTCGCAAAGGCCGGCAGCCCGTCATGTTGTTCATCGTCGGATCAGTCGTCGTTCTCGCCTGCGTCATGGGCGGGTATATCCTCAATGGCGGGCACCTGGAGGTGCTGTTCCAGCCATTCGAGGTGCTGATCATTGCCGGCGCCGCGGCCGGCGCCTTCATCACCTCGAACCGCAAGCCGGTGCTGTCGGGCACGCTCGCGGCGATCACCGCACTGGTCAAGCCGGAGCGGTACGACAAGGAAGCCTATCTCGAGCTGCTGAGCCTGCTCTACTCGATCTTCAAGCTGGCCAAGACCAAAGGCGCGCTGGCGCTCGAGAGCCATGTCGAGAACCCGAACGAGAGCACGCTGTTCCAGCGGTTTCCGAAATTCTACAGCGATCATCACGCGGTGGTGTTCCTCTGCGACTATCTGCGCCTCCTCACCCTCGGCACCGACAACCATCACGAGATGGAGACGCTGATGGACGAGGAGATCGAGACGCATCATTCCGAGCAGGCCGCGGTGGTGACCGCGGTGCAGACCATGGCCGACGGGCTGCCCGCGCTCGGCATCGTCGCCGCGGTGCTCGGCGTCATCCACACCATGGGCTCGATCACCGAGCCGCCCGCCGTGCTCGGCCATCTCATCGGCGGCGCGCTGGTCGGCACCTTCATGGGCGTGCTGCTCTCCTACGGCTTTGTCGGGCCCATCGGCGCCGCGATCAAGAGCCGCGGCGAGGCCGAGCAGCGCTATTTCCTCTGCATGAAGGCCGCCATCCTCGCCTATATGCAGGGCTACGCCCCGTCGGTGGCGGTGGAGTTCGCGCGCAAATCGCTCAACACCGACGTCCGGCCGACCTTCTACGAGGTCGAGGAAGCGGTCGAAGCCCTTCCGGCGGCGGGCTGAGCGGGCGCCGCCATGGCGAAGCCGTCGCAGATTCCGGTCATCATCAAGAAGGTCAAGGGCCACGGCGAGCATGGCCATCACGGCGGCGCGTGGAAGGTGGCCTACGCCGATTTCGTCACCGCGATGATGGCGTTTTTCCTGCTGCTCTGGCTGCTCAACGTCACCACCGACGTGCAGAAGCGCGGCATCGCCGACTACTTCGAGCCGACCACCGCCTCGAAATCGCAGAGCGGCGCCGGCGGCGTGCTCGGCGGCCAGACCATCGGCCAGCCCGGCGCGCAGGCGCTCGCGACCTCGCTGCCCTCCCTCGCGCTCAACCGACCGGCGCTGCGCCAGCCGAGCGAGGGCGACGACGGTGACGAAGGCGGCAGCGCCGGCCGGAAGGACAGCGGCGGCGCCGACGCGGCCGGCGACCAGAGCGCCGCGGGGTCGCACGACCAGCCGGCCAAGCGGCTCTCCGACGAGGATCTTGATGGCCGGGTCGCCGAACGCGAGGCCAAGCGCTTCACCGCCGCCGAGTTCACGCTCCGCCAGGCGGTCGAGCAGCTGCCCGAGCTCAAGGGGCTCGCCGACAACCTCATCGTCGACCAGACGCCGGAGGGCCTGCGCATCCAGCTCGTCGACCAGAACAAGCAGCCGATGTTCGCCTCGGGCTCGGCCGAACTGCTCGACCCCGCCAAGAAGCTGCTCGCGGTCGTCACCCAGGTGATCCAGCGCCTGCCCAACAAGGTGACCGTCACCGGCCACACCGACGGCGTCCCCTATCCGGGCGGGCGGCGCTACACCAATTGGGAGCTGTCGGCCGACCGTGCCAATTCCAGCCGGCGCGAACTCATGGCCGACGGCGTCGCCGAGGGGCGCTTCGCCCGCGTCACCGGCGTCGCGGACCGCGACCCGCTGCTGCCCGATGATCCCAACGCCGCCCGCAACCGCCGCATCAGCATCGTGCTGCTGCGCGAGGCCAAGCCGGCCGCGGCGCCCGGCCAGGCGGCGCAGCTGCCGGGGCTGGCACCGGCCGAGGCGGCGCAACTGCCGGCTGCCCAGGTGCTGCCGCGCTGACCTCGCGCGCGGCCCCTGGCACAAGCCGGGCAATCTCGGCCATAATCGGCTGAAGCCGTGTTTCCCAAGCGGCAGCCGAGGACGCAACGATGCCGGAAGGCAATGGTCGCATAACCCGGCCCTGGTCGCCGCCACGGGCGCAGCCCGCGCCGGCGGCCGAGCCGCTGTCGATCCCGCCGCAGCATTTCTACCGCACGGCGGCACTGCCCTGCCCCTATATCCCCGGCCAGATCGAGCGCAAGCTCATCACCGAGCTGGCCGGGCACGAGGCGATGGAATTCTACAACGCGCTCTCCCGCGCCGGTTTCCGCCGCAGCCACCACCTGGCCTACCGCCCCGCCTGCGTCGCCTGCCAGGCCTGCGTGCCGGTGCGCATCCCGGTGGCCGAGTTCGTCCTCTCGCGCTCGCTGCGCCGCATCCAGAAGAGCAACGCCGATCTGGTCACGCGGCTCGCCCGGCCGCGTGCGACGCTGGAACAGTTCCGCCTGTTTTCCCGCTATCAGCGCTCGCGCCATGCCGACAGCGACATGGCCTCGATGACCTTCGGCGACTTCCGCACGATGATGGAGGACAGTCCGGTGGCGAGCCGCGTCATCGAGCTGCGCGACGGCGACGGCACCTTCCTCGGCGCCTGCCTGCTCGACCTGCTCGATGACGGCCTCTCCGCCGTCTACAGCTTCTTCGAGCCCGACCAGCGCCGCCGCAGCCTCGGCACGCTGCTGGTGCTCGCGCTGATCGAGGCCGCGCGCCAGCAAAAGCTGCCGCACGCCTATTTGGGATATTGGATCGCCGAGAGCCGCAAGATGGCCTACAAGGCCCGCTTCCACCCCCTCGAAGGCCTCACCCCCGCCGGCTGGCGCCGCCTGGCGGTGTAGGCGGGGCACCCCGGCAGGCAAAAAACAAGAATTAACACGGAGCCATGGAGAGCGCGGAGAGGCGAAGAATGGCGCTTGGCGCCAACATCTCTTCTCCTCCGTGGCGAGCCTCTTGCCCTAGAAGGTCTGCGTCTCGCCCGGGGTCATCACGATGACCTTGGTCTTGGTCTTGCCGAGCGCGGCCTTGTATTCCGCCGGCGTGCCGGCGAGCTGCGGGATCGTGCCGTAATGCACCGGGATGGCGTATTTCGGATGGATCATCCGCGTGGCGAGCGCCGCCTCCTTGGGATCCATGACGAAATGCCCGCCGATCGGGATCAGGATCAGGTCCGGCTTGTAGTAGTCGGCGATCAGCTTCATGTCCGAGAACACGGTGGTGTCGCCCAGGTCATAAATGGTGAAGCCGTTCTCGAGCTTGATGATGAAGCCGACCGGCTCGCCGCCGACATGCACCTCGCGCTTCTTGGTCTCGGGATTGACCCAGACGAATTCCGAGGAATGGTCGGCATGCACCTGGCTGATGGCGATGCCCGGCCCGAGCGGCGCGATGGTGCCGCCCTTGCTCATGCGCGGCGCCTCCTCCGGCGTGAGGATGCCGAGCTCGACGAAGGTATCGGCGAGCCCCGCCGGGCCCCACATCTGAATGTGGTTCTGCTTCACGATGGCAGCGGCGTCGCCGACATGGTCCATATGCCCATGGCTCACCAGCACCAGGTCGATCTTGCCGAGCTTGTCGAGGTTCTTCCATTCCGCCGGCGTCTTCGGATTCCCCAGGATCCAGGGATCGATCATTATGTTTTTGCCGCCGGGCGTGGTCAGGCGGAACGCCGACTGGCCGAGCCAGAGCAGATGCACCTTGCCGTCCTGCGCCGAAGCCGGCGCAACCGCTCCCAGCGCAACAGCCAGCGCGAGCGCCAGGCCCGCCAACCGCGATGTCATGACCAAAAGCCTCCCCGAAGATGCGCTCCCGGCCAGACGGCGCCGGGAGATCGTGTCATTATCGATCGATAAACGGGCGCCCTGTCAACCGTAGTGACGACGCCCTCGGTCAGCCGGCACGGTGCGCCTACTCCGCCACCGCGCCGCGCTTTCCAAGATGACGCAGGCAGCGGTCGATCCACAGCTTGGTGAGCTTCTCCTCGGCGGCGTTCTGGCCGAGCCGCTGGCGCAGCGCGCCGAAATCGACCTGGTCGAGCGCCTGGTCCTGGTTGAAGCAGGAGAACACCACCGTCTCTTCGCCCGACACGGGGTCGCGGTGGAGCTGCAGGCACTGAGCGCAGATCTCCTTCATCATGCATTGCATCGGCGAGTTGATCGAGCCGATGGCGTGATGACCGGGCTTGAGGTAAGGCGCCAGCGCGGCGTGGCGCGCTCGCGCCACCGCCGCCATCATCGCATCCGAACCGATGGCGATGAGCCGGTCGGCCTCGGCGAGCGGAATCGCCGCCGATCCCAGCGCGCCCTCGGCATAGGCCAGCATCGCCTGCACAATGTTGCCGACGACGCTGCGGTCCTGCGGCCGCGAGGGCGCGAAGCCCGGCGCTTCGTCGCAGCACCACACCACGACGTCGGCCGCCTTCTCGATCTCCTCGACCTTGTAGCGGTCGAGCCGCTTCTTGTAGCCGGCGAAATAGAGCACCTTGGAGCCCTGGCGGCGCAGCTCCTGGCCGATCGAGAACAGCACGGCATTGCCGAGCCCGCCGCCGATCAGCGCCACGGTCTCGCCGGCGGGCGTCTCGGTCGGCGTGCCGGTCGGGCCCATCAGGATCACCGGCTCGCCCGGCTCCAGCAGCGTGCAGAGATCGGAGGATCCGCCCATCTCCAGCACGATGGTCGAGAGCAGGCCCCGCTCGCGGTCGACCCAGGCGCCGGTGAGCGCCAGGCCTTCCATCGCCAGCACGGTGCCGTCGACGCGGCTTGCGTGGCGCTCGTAATTCTGCAGCCGATAGAACTGGCCCGGGCGGAAGGCCCGCGCCGCGATCGGCGCCCGCACCACCACCTCGACGATGCTGGGGGTCAGCCGCTCGACCCGCTCGACCGTGGCGCGCAGTTCGCCGTTGAGCATGGCGCGAAGTTGTTCCGGCGCCGGCGCCGCCGGCGCGCGCCGCGCCAGCATGCGGCTGACCACGGGATAGCCCTGCTTGGCGCCGCCCATCGCCTTCACCACATTGCCCGAGAAGGACGGGTGAAGATCGCCGAAGAAGCTGATGGCGCGGCCGTCGGGGCGCAGGCTCATCAGCACCTCGACCTTGTCGGGCTTGGCGACGCGTTCGGGCGTCGCCAGCCTGCCCTCCTCGTCATAGGCCTGGAAGTAGCGGCCGTCGAGCACGACATGCGCCGGGTCCTCGCGGCCCAGCACGGTATTGGGCTGCGTCCCGGCAGCGACCAGGATGGTGCGCGCCGGCAGCGTCAGCGTCTCGTCCTGGGCGCCGGGCACGAGCCGCCGCAGCGTGAGCGCTGCGGCGTGGCCGAATTCATCGACCTCGACCGCGACCGGCGTCAGGCCTTCGGCGAAGCGGATGCCCTCCTCCATCGCCTTCGCCACTTCCTCGTGGTTGAGCGTGTAGCTCGGCGCGTCGATCAGCCGGCGGCGATAGGCGATGGTGACGCCGCCCCAGCGGTCGAGCAGCTCGATGAGCCGCGGCGCCCGCTGCTCGCGCCGCGCCGCCTCGCGCTCGGCGCGGATGGCGCGGCCATGGGCGATGAACTCGTCGGCGGTGGCGCTCTCCTCCGGACGCCAGCCCTCGCGCACCGCGGCTTCGCCGCGTTCGGCGACCAGCGTCTCGTAGCGGCTCAAAAACTTCTCGACCTGCAGCGGGTAATAGGCGAGCGACTCCGTCGCCGTGTCGATCGCGGTGAGCCCGCCGCCGATCACCACCACCGGCAGCCGCACCGTGAGATTGGCGACGCTGTCGGTCTTGGCGGCGCCGGTGAGCTGCAGCGCCATCAGAAAATCCGACGCCTGGCGCACGCCGTGCGCCAGCCCGTTCTTCATCGGCACGACGGTGGGCCTGCCGGCGCCGGCGCAGAGCGCGATGTGGTCGAAGCCGAGATCGAAGGCGCTCTCGATGGTGAGCGTGCCGCCGAAGCGCACGCCGCCGAACATCGAGAACTCGGCGCGGCGCTCCAGCAGCAGGCGCACCAGCTTGAGGAAGTTCTTGTCCCAGCGCACGGTGATGCCGTATTCGGCGACACCGCCGAAGCCCGCCAGCACCCGCTCGTCGAGCGCCTCGTAGAGCGCCGCCACGTCGCGCACCGGCCGGAAGGGCCGCCGCTCGCCGCGCGCGCCGACGCCGGCCACGTCCTCCGGCAGCGGCTCGACCTTGAGCCCGTCGATGCCGATGACGGCATGGCCGTCATTCATCAGGTGATGCGCCAGCGTGAAGCCTGCCGGCCCCAGCCCCACCACCAGCACCTTGTTGCCGGAAGCCGGTTTCGGCAGCGGCCGCCGGATGTCGAGCGGGTTCCAGCGCGTCAGCAGGCTGTAGATCTCGAAGCCCCAGGGCAGGCCCAGCACGTCCTTGAGCGTGCGCGTCTCGGCCTGCGGGATGTCGACCGGCTCCTGCTTCTGGTAGATGCAGGCCTTCATGCAGTC